>JBBSAM010000019.1:0-93987 GCA_038252255.1 Acidimicrobiia bacterium
AGGACGGAGCGCCCGAGACCCCCGGGCTCAAGCTAACGACGGGCTCCCAGCGCCATAGAAAAAGACGAGCTCTGCCCGGCCGGCACATCCCGATTCTCATTCGCCGAGAGCGGCCCCGCCAGGGGCCATCACAGCTAACGCCTTGCTGACGTACTCGGCATGAGAGGGCACGTTCACAAGCGGGGGAGGACCTGGACATACGTGATGGACGCCGGCCGTGACCCGGCGACCGGCCATCGCCGCCAGCGCACCAAAGGTGGTTTTCGGACGCGGCGGGATGCCGAGGACGCGTTGGCGGTCGCAGTGAGCTCCGTGAACGACGGCACGTACATCGCCAAGGATCCGCAGACCGTCGGCGAGTGGGCCTTGCTGCTGCGGGCCCACTGCAGGCGTTCTTCGACAACCCGGACCAATGGGAGCGCTACAAGGCGGAACGGCCCGCGACTACCGCTGATGAGGTGGTGCGCTTCGGCACGCCGGTCCAGATGTTCCAGCGCACGGCCCGGCAGACTCGGAGATCGGCGGCGAGAGGATCGCTCTCGGGGTCAACGGGTCGGGCTCTTGTACGGCTCGGCCAGCTACGACGAGGAGGTGTTCGATCAGCCGAACCGCTTCGACATCTTCCGCTATCCCAACCTCCATGTCGGTTTCGGTGGAGGTGGGGTGCACTTCTGCCCCGGATCGCGCGCTCCACGGGCTATCGATGGCAGTGCCATTCTCCGATGGATGGCTCGACGTTGACCATGACCTGCTCGCCGTTTCCGGCGACCTCGATGCCATGCAGGTTTTGATGGAGGAGGCCGATGAGCTCCTCCATGGACATGGTGCCGAGCTCGACCTCCATGCATTGACTCGAGAACGAGCCATGCACCGCCGTCACGCCTGGGTCTTCCAACAACATGCCCCGTACGGTGTCGAAGCAGGACGGACAGTTCGCCCCTCGCATCTGGATCTGTGTGTTCATTCGAGTCTCCTTCTCGTGATCGGCCGCGCCGAAGGGCGCTCGCCATAGCTAGGACGATGGGTGCGAATCGGTGCCCGAGCGCTGCTTGAGCGTCAGTCCGTTTCGACGGCGGTGGATGCTCAGGTAGGTCAGGCCGCGGTTCCCCGCTCGGATGGACCGTCGGCTGTCGCGTGGGATGAGAGCGAGGTTTCCGGCTGCGACGGGTTGCACTTCCTCGTCCATGGTCAGCTCACCACTCCCGGATTGCACGTATACGAGGACGTCGACCTCATCGTTGCAGTGCTCGCCGATGGCGGCGCCGGGGCCGAGGCGAACCAGGTTGGCATCGAGGTCGCCGCCGTGCGGCAGGCTCCAGACGACCCCATCTCCACCGCGGGTCGGTACCGCGCCCAGATCGGTCACCGTCGCGCCCTCGTGGTGTGCATTGCCGGTCTTGATCGATCGGGCTTCGAGCGCGATCGCCCCGGGGAACAGGCGATTGTTCTCCTTGTGGACGTGCAGGTGCAGATCGGCTTCCAGCTCGGCCAGCCCGTCGTAGAAGGCCCGGTAGCTGGCGCACCCGTCGGGCGGGGTGACGTAGCCGCGGGTTTGGGTCCGAAGAATCTGGAGCAGCTCGCCGGCCCGATCATGTTCGGCGCAGAGCACCGTGATCGGGGTCCGCACCGACAAGGTCGGGCGCATCTCGGTGTTCACCAACGATCGGATCATCGGAAAGAGCACTTGCTCCTCCCGCTGCAGATGGGGATCGAGATCGTCTCGGAGCTCCGTGAGGCTTGCCCGCACTTCGGAGAGCTCGGGATGTCGGTCGCCGTGCACACCGACGACCTTGTCGGCCAACGCCGCCAAACGGGGGAGCTCCCGGTGCAGGTACGCATGATGCGTTGCCTCGAGGTGCACGGTGAGCTCGGCGAGGTCGAGCGACACCCAGTCTGATGCCGTGACGTCGCCGGTTCCGGTGCTCGCCGCACCAAGTTGCAGCGCGGCGGGATCGAGGCCGGCCGCTGCGCACGCTTCGTCCAACGAGCGCCCACCGCCACAGCAATAGTCGAGGCCGAGGCCGTCGAAGACTCTTGCCAGATGCAGATGCTCGGTCACCAGCTCGCCGAGCGTCATGCGGGCGTCGATGTGGTTCATAGCTCTGCTCCTCGTCGTCTCGATCCATCGGTCACGCGCCCAAAGCCGTGCGTCCGCCGGGCGCCGCGTACCAGCAGTGCGGCGCGCGCAACTGTGTCGATCAACCAGATCAGGATCGCGGCTGCGGCAACTTCGGACGCGCCGAGCACCAATGCGATCGCAGCGACGTTCGCCGCGCCGAGGGCGAGCCACGAGCGCGTCGTTCGGAACCCGGCGGCCAGCTGCTGATGGCCGCCCGCTCGCAGTACTGGTCCGAGATACGCAACCGCGGCGGCGAGGATCTGCGCGTAGCCACCGACAACGAGGACTCCCACCACGGTCGCCGTGAAAGCGTCGGTTCCGTGGCCGGCGTGCCACGCCGCCATGATCGTCGCGCCGACCCACCACGCCACTCCGGCGCCGAGCTGCACGAGACGCGGACCGGCCCACTGCGACTGCTTGGCGCGGATCGTCGGCAGGAGAGCGACCAGCCCGAGGACCCCCACGGCGTAGGCACTGAGCCCGACCGCGGCGACAACCGGCCGCGCGGCCAGGAATCCGACCGTGGTCGCGCTGAGCGCTCCCACGAACCACGTGAGCACCAGACTCTGGGCGCGTCCGCTCACCCGCGGCGACATCTTGACCCGCGCCTGCGTCGCGGTGAAAAAGGGGAGTGTGCCAGCGATCACGAGCCCTACGAGTCCGAGGAGGTTGAGGGCCAAGTGAGCCGCACGCACGCGGCCGTACATCGGCGCGTCGAGCCCGGTCGCCATCGCGATGCCGAGCGCACAGCCCCCGAGCCCAGCCGCCAACGCGATGAGATACCAACGCCGCGCAACGTCGAAGCGTCGCTGCACACCGCCCGAAACTGTTCTCTGCAACGAGACGCCGAGCACGACGAGAGCAGCAATCACTAATGCACCGCCCGCGGCGACGAATCCGCTCGGCCACCGGAGCTCACGTGCGATTGCGAGCAATGCGACGCCCGCCGCAAGAAGCCACCGCTGGATCGCGGCCACGCGATCGGACGGGGGTGTTCCGGCGGCCCAGGTCACCGCGAACAGCTGCGTTGCCGCCGAGATCGCAAGGAGCAGCGCACCGACGAGGAAGAGGTGGAGCGACAGCCAGTCTCCGGTGCGGTGCGGCACCACCAGCGCCACCGTGGCCGCAACCGCGAACCCCCCGGCCAGCCCCAGGGTGAAGCGCGCCTGGCGCTGCACGATGGCGACCCGACCCGCCGAACCGCGTGGCGCGGAATCGCTCGCGCGACCCGTTGGTTCGACGGGTGTCCTGGTCATGTTCACGTCACCGATCCCACAGCGCCGGCGACCTGCGAGACGGACCCGAACCACGTCGGCGAGGTCACGTAGGGACACATCGTCATGGGGAGGCGGCGAAGTGATCGCCGACGTTGGCGCGGTAACTCGGCTCCTGCTCGCGCGCCTCGTCATAGTCCGGTGCACCCCGGACCTGCTCCTTGGTGCAAGACAGATACACCCGACGGTCAGCGGCATCGATGTATTGCACGACACCGCCGGGGATCACGCGCTTCTTGCCCGAGATCCAGAACCCAGTGTCCACGACGAGCGAGTGGTAGTTCGTTCCGTTGTTCGTTGCGTCGACCTTGCCGATGTGTCCATCGGTCGCCTCGACCTCGTAGTCAGTCAAGTCGGGGAAGGAGGACGGAGTGTCGGCCGGTCCGCTGGAGTCGTCGGCGAGTCCCTGATCCCACACGCTCCAGAGCCAGATATCGGACATGGTCGACCTCCGAGGTTTTCTCTAGTATATGATGTAAATAAACGAGAAGCAACGGACAGCTCCCAGTCCTACGGGCCGAGGAGGTATGGGCGTGCTGCCGACTGAGGTGGCCGGTTTCGTCGGTACGGGCTTGGCGGCTGCCGCCTACGTCCCCCAGATCGCGCACTTGACACGGGCGCGCTGCTCGGCGGGCATCAGTCAATTTGCGTTCGGAGCCTGGTTGGTCGCATCCGTGCTTGTGACCACCCATGCCGTTGCGATCCGAGCGAATGTCTTCATCGGTCTCGGCCTGGTCCAGATCATCGCGACCAGCGTCATCTGCGTCTACGCAACGATCTATAGGAACTCGAGCTGTGAGCTTCACGCGCTTTGGAACGTCCAAAGGAGCGCTGAAGGCGGCTGAGTCAAACCGGCGCGTATGTCCAATCAGGTTGCTTGCGCTGCTGTGCCTCGTCGTAGATTGCGACGCCATCCTTGATGTCGACGATCTTCGGGATCGGAAGGGTTTGCAAGAAGGCGGGGCGCACCGCTTCCGAGGTGAACTCTTCGGGGAACCGGCGCAGGAGACTGCTGATGACGCGCTGTTCTTCCTCGCCCAGGAAGCATCGGTTCTGGTTCGTGACGTCTCGGAGGCGTTGACCGATGATCTCGATGTCGGGAGACTCCTCGTCGGTTGCGGCGAGTGCGTCGAGATGGCGGGTGATCTCGCCGGTTCCGAATTTGCAGGCGCGACACTGGCCGCACGATTCGACGTAGAGGAACCGCGACACCATGCGAGCGACGGAGAGCATGCTGCGGGTGTCGTCGAACACGATGAAGCCGGCCGAGCCCAGGCCGCCCCCCGCGACTTGGAGGTCCTCGTAGCTGACTGGTGTGTCGAGCTCGTCACGGGTGAGGACGGGATTGGAGACGCCGGACAGCACGGCCTTGACGGAGCGACCCTTCGTGGGACCGCCTCCCAGCTGATCGATGACGTCGCGCAACCGTGTCCCGGGCTCGATCTCGCCGTAGCCCGCGTGAGCGACGTCGCCGACGACGGTACAGATCAGGGGACCCGGCGTGTGTGCAGTCCCGATGGCCCGGTACCACGCCGCGCCGCGGGTAAGGATGAGGGGTACGTTCGCGAGCGATTCGACGTTGTTCACGAGGGTCGGGTTGGAGCCGGTTGTTGCGGGATCCTCGGTCGGCCCCACGCCGGCTGACCAGCCCTCTTGAGGAGTCGTGGCGTAGAGGCCGTGGAGATATGGCGGCAGCCATCGCGGCATGGGCTCGTTGCCTTCGATGACCTCGAGCAAGGCCTTCTCTTCCCCGAAGAGATACTCCTCGGGACCGCCGACGAGGCTCATCGGCGCATCGCACAGGAGGCCGGCATCGGCCATCTCACGCAACGCGCGTTCGAGCGCCGCGATCTCCGGTGCGAACGTCGCTTTCACTGCGACGAATGCCTCCCGCGCGTGAACGACGGTCGCGGCAACCGACAGCCCTTCGAGCACCAGATATGGATTTGTGCGCATGAGTGGGCGGTCCTTGAACGTTCCCGGTTCGCCCTCGGCGCCGTTCGCGACGACGTACCGATCGCCGAGCTCCGGGCCGCCGCCGGCGACCGATCGCCACTTCGTCGCTGTAGGGAACCCGCCGCCTCCTCGACCGCGCAATCCCGCGTCCTCGAGCTGGTCGAGAACCCACGCGGCGCCGCGTTCACGTGCGGCGGGAAGCGCGCGTCCGCCGCCGGCCGCGAGGTATTCGTCCAGAGACGCCAACGGTCTGGTGGGCAACAGCAAGTTCGGCTCGATGCTCATGTCCCTGACCGGACGTATCTGCCGACTGGCGAACGGAGTCCCACGGCGAAGCGGTTCCAGCCATTGATCGCGACGATGGCCAGGGTGAGGGCCACGATCTCGTCGGGATCGAACTCACCCTCTACGTGCTCGTACACGTCGTCGGGGGCGCCCGATTGGGGGAGGAGTGTCAGTGCCTCGCACCAGGCGAGTGCGGCACGCTCGCGAGGCGAGTAGACCGGCGCTTCCTTCCAGACCGTCGTCAGGTGGAGGCGCTGCGGGTCGACGCCGATGGCCGTTGCGTCCTTCGTATGCATGTCCACGCAGAAGCCGCATCCGTTGAGCTGAGACGCGCGCAACTTCACCAGCTCGAGCAGCTCGGGTTCGAGTGAACTGGCGTGCACCGCTTCTTCGAGCTTGCTCATCGCCTGGATCGCCGCAGGATAGGTCTTGCGGTAGTCGATGCGCATCGGCTTCCTCTCGGGAACGGGCTGGCTCGCGCCGGCGGGGACGGGCACTCGAGGCTCGGCGTTCAGAGCATCCCGAGGTGGAGACGGGCCGCTTCAGACATGCGGTCGATGCTCCACGGTGGATCCCACACGAGGTTGACCTCGACGTCGTCGACGCCCGGAACTGCACGGACCGCGTTCGCGGCGTCGATCTGCAGGATGTTTCCCATACCGCATCCGGGCGCAGTCATCGACATGTCGATCGCGATCAGTCGGCCACCGTCGGGGAGTCGCTGCTCCTCGCATCGATAGATGAGTCCGAGCTCGACGACGCTCACGGGTATTTCCGGGTCATAGACGCTCTGGAGCGCGGCGTCGACCTGGCTCATCGCAAAGGATCCTGACTCAGGGAGCGCGGCCTCGAGTGCCGGCCGGTCCCGGCCCAGCGCGTCCGCGTCGGCGCCGGCGATTCGTAGCAGCGCGCCGGTGCTGGTTCGAACGGTGATGTTTCCGCCCAACGTCTGCATGACCCGCACGGTCTCGCCGGTGCGCAACGTTGTCTGCACGCCGATCGGAATCGTTGTCGCGATGCAGTCTCGTACCAGCTCGATCGGCTCATTCGCAGGGCTCGTCATGCGGAACCCTCTGTCGAAAGTGGCGGTGTGCCGGAAGATCGCTTCGTCGCGATCGCCGCGTCCAAGTGCGAACGCAGCATCATCGGTTGGACGGCTTCGGTCATCCCGGCGATGAACGCTTGGATCAGCAGGGTTCGGGCATCGTGTTCCGAGATCCCGCGGGTCCGGAGGTAGAAGAGCGCCTCGGAGTCGAGGCGACCGACCGCGGCACCGTGCGTGCACTTGACATCTTCGGCGAAGATCTCGAGCCAGGGACGCGTATCCGCTTCGGCGGTCGGCTTCAAGAGCAGGCTGCGACTCGTTTGCGCCGCGTCGGTCGCGGTGGTGCCGGGTTGCACGATGATCCGGCCACTGAACGAGCCTCGGGCATGGTCGTCGATCACACCTTTGAATTGTTGCCGGCTGGTACATGCCGACGCGGCGTGCTCGACGGTGATGACGTTGTCGTGGCGTTGCGTCACGTTGGGCAGGTAGAGCCCGTCGAGCTCGACGGTTGCGTCGTTGCCGCCGAGTACGACGTCCACCGCGTTGCGGGCGATGCCGGCGCCGAGCATGAACGAGCACGAGCGAACCGACGAACCGCAGGCTTGACGGATGTTCGTGTGTGCGAGGTGCGTTGCACCTGCTCCCTCGGCTTGGACCTTGTAGTGGGTCACAACGGCGCCGGGTTCGACGACGATCGTGGTCGCGGCGTTCGTCAGGCCAGGACCGTCGAAGCCGGCGTAGGTTTCGATGAGCGTGACCTCACTGCTCGTCGCGGCGCGCAGCAGGGTGCGTGGGTGCGTCGCTGCCGGCCTGGCGCCCGGCACCGACAGGTAGACGACGTGAATCGGTTCGCGCACGTGTGTGTCGCGATCGACGAGTACCACCGCGCCGTCGCGACCGGCGATCTGGTTCAGCGCCTGGAACCCGTCGAATCGAGTTCGATCCGCGGCGGTCGCGACGTATGGCCCCGAGGGCTTGATCGTCAACGCGGCCTCGTTGCAACAGTTGACCCCGGCGTTGACCATCGCATTCCGGGACAGCTCGGGTGCGAAGAACCCGTTGATGAACACGAGGCGGGGTCCGCGATGGTCGCCGGCCAGCTCGTTGAGCATCGCGAGGTCGACCGCATCGGGTGTCGGCTTCGACACCGGGTCGAAGGTGGCCGCGAGGATCTTGTCGATCGGCGTGTACTTCCATGCCTCGTCTCGAGCGGTCGGCAGGCCGATTGTCTCGAGCCATGCCTCGGCACCCGGCGCCGATGACCGCTCACCGAGGAGCGCGGTGTCGTCCGGTACCAGGCGCTCCAGGAGCGGCGAGGTCGTGATCATGGTGTGGTGACGGCATTGAGAGGTGCCGACGCGGACGGTGCGCGTGCATGGCCCGCGAAGGTCGGTCCGTACCCGTCAGTCTCGAGCTCGCGCGCGAGGTCGCTGTCTCCGGAGCGGATGATGCGCCCTCCGCTGAGGACGTGGACCTGATCCGGGACGACGTATTCGAGCAGCCTCGGATAGTGGGTGATGATGAGCATGGCCCGGTCGGGGCTGCGGAGTGCCTGCACCCCCTTGGCGACGACACGCAACGCGTCGATGTCGAGACCGGAGTCGGTCTCGTCCAGAATCGCGAACCGGGGTTCGATCATCGACATCTGGAGAATCTCGTTGCGCTTCTTCTCTCCGCCCGAGAAGCCGGCGTTGACCGAGCGGCTGAGCAGCGCCGGATCCATGTCGAGTCGGGCCATCTGCTCCTTCGCCAGCGCGAGGAAGTCGATGGCTCCGTACTCGGGAAGCCCGCGGGCAAGTCTGACGGCGTTGACCGCGGTGCGGAGGAAGTACATGTTGCCGACGCCGGGGATTTCGACGGGATACTGGAACGCGAGGAACAGTCCCGCGGCCGCCCGCGCCTCAGGGGTGAGGGCGAGCAGGTTCGCGCCGTCGTAGGTCACCTCACCGGTGACGGTGTACCCCTCCCGGCCTGCGAGGACCTGGCCGAGCGTGCTCTTCCCGGCACCGTTGGGGCCCATGATGGCGTGAACTTCTCCGGCGTTGATCTGGAGGTCGACGCCGTTGAGGATGTGGGTCGTGCCGATCGCGGCGGAGAGGTTCCGGATGCTCAGCATCAGCCGACGCTCCCCTCGAGGCTGACGCGCATCAGTGCCTGGGCTTCGACCGCGTACTCCATCGGAAGCTCGTCGAACACCTCGCGGCAGAAGCCGTTGACGATCATCGAGGTCGCGTCCTCGGCGGTCAGGCCGCGCTGTCGGCAGTAGAACAGCTGGTCCTCGTCGATCTTGGAGGTCGAAGCCTCGTGCTCAACCTGTGCGCTGTCGTTCTTCACCTCCACGTACGGAAAGGTGTGCGCGCCGCAGTCCGGCCCGATCAGGAGTGAGTCGCACTGGGTGGAGTTGCGCGCGCCGGTGGCGCTCCGCAGGATCTTGACAAGACCGCGGTACGTGTTCTGGGCGTGGCCGGCGGAGATCCCCTTGGACAGGATCGTGCTGCTCGTGTTGCGTCCGATGTGAATCATCTTGGTGCCGGTGTCCGCCTGCTGGTAGTTCGTCGTCACCGCGACCGAGTAGAACTCGCCGACCGAGTCGTCACCCTGGAGAATCACGCTGGGGTACTTCCACGTGATGGCCGACCCGGTCTCGACCTGGGTCCACGAGATCTTCGATCGGGCCCCAGCACAGCGGCCGCGCTTGGTGACGAAGTTGTAGATCCCGCCCCGTCCCTCGGCGTCGCCGGGATACCAGTTCTGCACGGTCGAGTACTTGATCGTCGCGTCCGCCGCCGCGACGAGCTCTACCACCGCGGCGTGGAGCTGGTTCTCGTCGCGCATCGGCGCGGTGCATCCTTCGAGGTAGCTCACCGTCGCCCCTGGTTCGGCGACGATCAACGTCCGTTCGAACTGTCCGGTCTCCGCAGCGTTGATTCGGAAGTAGGTGGAGAGCTCCATCGGACAACGCACCCCCGCGGGGACATAGCAGAAGGAACCGTCCGAGAAGACCGCGGAGTTCAACGTGGCGAAGAAGTTGTCGCGGGGACTCACGACCGATCCGAGGTGCTTGCGCACCAGCTCCGGGTAGTCGCGTACCGCGTCGGAGAACGAGCAGAAGATCACACCGGCCTCGGCGAGCCGGGCCTTGAACGTGGTCGCCACCGACACCGAGTCGATGATCGCGTCGACCGCGATCCCCGAGAGGCGCTCCTGCTCGGCGAGCGAGATCCCGAGCTTGTCGAACATCTCGCGCATCTCCGGGTCGATCTCGTCCAGGCTCTTCGGCGCCGGACCCTTTGACTTCGGCGCCGCCCAGTAGCTCATGTTCTGGTAGTCGATCCGCTCGTGGTGGATGTTGGGCCAGGTGGGCTCCTCGAGCGTCAGGAAGTGCCGGAACGCACCCAACCGCCACTCAAGGAGCCAGTCGGGCTCGCGGTTCTTCGCCGAAATGAGTCGGACGACGTCTTCCGTCAGACCCTTCGGAGCGATCTCGGTGTCGAGATCTGTGGTGAAGCCGTACTGGTACTCGCGTTCCACGAGCTCTTGGATGCCGTCGGTCATGTCGCGTTCTCCGTCCCCGTCGGATCGCTCGCGGCGTCAACGACGAGCTGGTGGCGGTGCACACGTGCGACCTTGTTGGCTAGCGCTTTCGCCTTCTCGGCGTTCGTGCCCGTCCAACCCGTGTCGATGGTCTCGTGGAAGATGTCGAGCCAGCGCTCGAAGTGGGCAGTCGTGAACGCGCGCTGCGCGTGGACGAGCTGGTGGGCCCGGAACGGGTTGCCTTCGTAACCCGGCATCGAGAAGAGCGCCCGACACCAGAACGCGGTCAGCTTGGGGAGATGTTCGGCCCAGTCGACCTTCGCGACGTCGTTGAACATCGGTCCGAGGATGTCGTCCATCGCCACGTAGCGGTAGAAGCGCACCACCATCTCGGCGACCGCGTCCCGATCATCGAGGTCTTGCAGCGGCACGGTAGGTGCGGTCCGACGGTTCAACACACCGTGATCATACCCGAGGTTGACCTATACTTCTAGTTATCACTAGAAGTATATTGATCGTTGAAGGTTTCGACCTGACGCATTCGACGCAGGCGCTCGGGATCGGGCGTGATGACGAAAGGCGAGCGACATGGACGCGGGCCGTACAGTCTTTATCGCGATCGAGATGCTCGCGGTGAGCATCTGGGTCGGCAGCCTCGTGTGCTTGGCACTCGTAGCCAAGGTGGCCCGCGAGGCGCTCGACGAGGCGTCACGCGTGGCGCTGTTCAGGCGGATCGGACGACTCTACGGAGTCATCGGGACGGGTTCGCTTGTCGTCGCGATCGGTGCCGGCGTGGCGATTGCTTGGCCGCTGTCGCATGTGGGGCTCTCGGGCGCCGCGATAGTGGTCTTGACCGGGGCTCTCGTGCTCGTGACCGCGGCCGGCATGGTGCAGGCGCGGCGGATGACGGTACGGAGGCGAGGGGCGATCGACAAGCCAGAAGACGAACGTGCGGCGAGCTCGGTGCGTCGGGGTGCTGCCCTTGCCGGAGCTCTCAGAGGATCAATCGCTTTCCTGACGTTGGTCATCCTGTTGCTCGGCGCCCATGTCCTCAATGAAGTCACCCGCTGAGGACCCCGGCTGCAGTGACTGAGACGATGGCGATCCCGAACGCGAGCTGGCGAAGGCCGAGGATCTTGGCCGGTACCGGTGTCCGGCGTATCCAGATGAGCTGCGCGAGCAGCAGCGCGGCCACCGCAACTGCGCCCGCTACGAGGGAGGGTTGCGTCAGGACGGCGCTGATGGCTACGACCGCGCCGGCGATCTGGGCGCGGTCGCTGACCGCTACGGGTCCGGAGCCGTGGCGCAGCCGGGTGATCTGGACCCGCACGAACGGAATCGACGCGAGTGAACGCGCTGCGAGCAGGAGCCACAGTCCCACTGCGATGCGGGTGCCCCCGCCGCCGGCCAACGTCACGCTTGCCGCGACTGCCGCGATGCCCACTGCTCCGCAGAGCTCGGGGACGAGGCGGCGGCTGCGGCTGCGCATGTCGAACCAGAGCTCGACGCCCACGAGCGGTGCCGCAACCGCAAGGGGGACGACCCATTCCCAGCCCGCGAGCATGGCGGCGGTGAGGGCGAGGGCGACGAGCGCGGTGAGCTCAGCGGCAGCGATGGAGGCAGCCAGTCGCGAGCGGGGGAGCCAACGGTGCCGCCATCGGTCCACCATGACGAGCTTGAGTGGAGTCCGCACCAAGAACGCCAGGAAGGCCGCGACCACCAACGCGGCGCCGGCCCACGACGGTGTGATCACGATGCCCAGGAGGGCGGGTTCTGCGGTCAGCGCCCATCCGCCGTGCTCGTCGGGAATTGCCACGGCGCGCCACGTGGGTCGTGCTCGCGCTGCCGATTCGGGAGAGTCTTTCGGCGTGCTCGTCATGGCGTCAGCGATCGGGGACTGCGCTCGTCGGGCCGGCGAGGTCGGTGGCCGGTCCCCAGAGCGGGTACGGGATTCCGGCCAGGCGGTTGATCCCGAGGCCTTGGAGGACGAGCAGGAATACGGCGAGCATCAGCACGGCGAGCTGCCACGGTTCGTGCAGGATGCCGAGCGACACGATCAGCGTGGTCGCGCCGGCCGGTGGGTGGGGTACGCGTGCCCACACCATGAGACCGCTCGTGAGTCCTAAGGAGAGCGCGGCGGCGCCGACGCGTGAGGCCGTGACTTCCGTGGCCAACGCCGGTCCCGCGTGCTGGAGGCCGAAGACGACGAGCGCGAAGTAGCCCGCGGCGGCGCCGATGGCGTGGCCGGCGAGCGTGTTTCGCGGACACGCGGTGGGAAGCATGGGGGTGTAGAAGAGCAGGAACGCGGTGGGGCCGAGCGAAGGGAAGATGAATGGTGCGCCGGTGACCAGTGCGGCGAACGCCATGAGGCCGATGGAGATGACTCCATTGATCATCGCGAAGAGACCGAGAACGGTGACTCGGTCATGGCGGCGGAGCAGCGCCGGGAGGCTCAGGCGCGAAGCGAGACCGTGGACGATGGCGGCCATGTCGCCACCGATCGGTCCCGGACGGGTCGGTCGCTCTGGGACGGGAACCTCGCCGCCGTCGGTCATGTCAGCCCTTCACGTAGCGGGCGAACAACGCGGAGCCGGCGGCGAGCACGCCTGAGCAGCTTGCCGCCACCCACGCGAGTCCGGGATCGTCGCCCAGCATCGCATCGACCGCGACGGTGAGCAGGAACACCTGGAGGACGAGAAGCACGAGGACGTACACGCCGATGGCTGATGAGACCGCCCGCCCGCGGCCTGCGGTCTGGCTCACGGCTGCGCTCCGAGCGCCCAGACGGTGCCGTTGCGTACCTCGACGTCGATGCGTCCGAGGGGCCGCTGAGGCGGTCCAGCCACAACCTTCCCGGTGCGCGCGTCGAATACGCCCTCGTGGCAGGGACACACCATGTGCTGCTTCTCGGGTTCGTAGTAGACGACACAGCTCAGATGGGTGCACTTTTGGCTCATCGCGTGCAGCCGGTCGCCGGGGAGGCGGACCAGGATCGCCGGGTCGTCCTTGGTCGGATACCCGAAGAGATGCGTACCGTTCACCGGAACGGCTTCGAGCTTGACGATGGGCAGGGGCTTGCCGTGGTTGATCGGTCGCAGCGATGACCACGCCGCGACGGCGACGGTCCCAGTCGCGAAGGCGCCCGATGCGAGCACGAGGTAGCGGGTGAACTCCCGACGGGTGACGTCGTCCTCACCCCCGGATGTGTACGGGAAGTCGCGGCGCCACTTCGGGGGGTCGACGGGGGTGTCCGTCATCGATTCACCTCGTGGTCCTCGAGTCCGAATGGATCGTCGAGCCAGTGGGTCGGTGTGCGCCCCAGTGTGATCGAGACGGCGCCTGGGTCGCGTACCACCGTCTGCACCTTCGTCTTCACGACTTGGGTGCCGAAGACGAACGTGTCTGCCAGCGATCCGGTCCTCGTGGCCGCGAACTCGTCCGGTGTGCCGAACCACAGCGCTTGGCTCGGACACACCGAGGCGCACATCGGCGCCAGTCCGATTGACGTGCGGTCGTAGCAGTGGTCGCACTTCATCATCTGGTCGAGCTCGGTCATGAGCTTCGGGATCCCGAACGGGCACGCGTACACGCAGTTGGAGCACGCGATGCAACGCGGCTTGAGGGCTGACTGGACGATGCCATCCTCGTTCTGCTTGATCGCGTCGGCGGGGCACACCTCGGCACACGTGGGGTCCTCGCAGTGCATGCACACCATCGGTACGGTCTGCACCGTCGATCCCCGGTCGATGAAGTCGAGGTGCATCATCGAGTGACCACGATGCGTTCCACATTCTTCACATGCGTGCACGCAGGCTTCGCAGCCGATGCACCGACTCGGGTCGATGACGTAGACGCGGTTGCCGAGCTCGCCAGGGGCCTCCATCAGTGTTCTCCCGTCGAGAGGTGGTAGTCGCGCGCATCGGTCGATGCGTCGCCCGAACCGGAGCGCTCGATCCGGACCGCGCACACCTTGAACTCAGGGATCTTCGAGACGGGGTCGAGCACGGGGTTCGTCAGCTGGTTCGCGGCGAGCTTTCCGGCCCAGTGATACGGAATGAACACCGTGTCGGGTCGGATCGTGCTCACCACCGTTGCGGCGACGGTGATCGACCCCCGCCGCGAGGTCACGGTGACGAGGTCGCCGGTGGAGATGCCGTGCCGTTCGGCGAGGCGCGGGTGAATCTCGCAGAGCGGCTCCGGGTACTGGTGCACCAGAGGCCCGATCCGGCGCGTCTGGGTACCGGACAGGTACTGGCTGATCACCCGGCCGGTCGTGAACCAGATCGGGTACTCACCATCGACCACCTCCGCGGGCGGGCGGAAGGCCACGGGCGCGAACTGAGCGCGTCCGGTCGGCGTGTTGAACTGGAGGTCTTCGAAGAGGCGTGGGGTGCCCGGATGTCCCTCGGTCGGGCACGGCCAGAAGATCCCCATCTCCTCCTCGAGCCGCTCCCAGGTGATGCCGGCATAGTCCGCGATCCCTCCCTTCGACGCGACACGGAGCTCTTCGAAGATCTCCCGGGTGCTCGTGTACGGGAAGTACTCGCCGCGCCCGAGGCGGCGGGCGAGGTCGCAGTAGATCTCCCAGTCGAGGCGCGCGTTCCCGGGTGGATCGACCGCGGCGTTGATCTTCACGACCCGCCCCTCGGCCGTGCAGACGACGCCTTCGTCCTCCTCCTGGAGCGAGCCCGGAAGCACGACATCGGCGTGGAAGGCGGTCTCGGACAAGAAGAAGTCGATGACGCCGAAGAACTCGAGCCGGTCGAGCGCCTCGGCGGTGAAGCCGGATTGGGGGAGCGACACGACAGGGTTGAAGCAGATCGAGAGCAACCCTTTGATCTCGCCCGCGTGGATGGCCTCCATGATCTCCTGGGCCGTGAGGCCCCGCCCCGGGATGTCGTCTGGATCGCACCCCCAGACCGACGCGATGTACTCGCGGTGCTCGGGATTCTCGATGTCGCGCGCTCCGGGGAGCTGCTCGGCTTTCTGGCCGTGCTCGCGGCCGCCCTGCCCGTTGCCCTGTCCGGTGATCATGCAGACGCCTTGTCCGGGCCGGCCGATGCGTCCGGTCGCGAGGGCGACGTTGATGCACGAAAGGACGTTCTCGACTCCCTTGCTGTGGTGCTCGATGCCGCGGGCGTGCAGGAGCATCGCGGTCTTCGCGGTACCCCAGAGCTCGGCGGCTTCCTCGATGCGGGCTGCGGGCACGCCGGTGACGTCGGCGCCCCATGCCGGCGTGTAGTCGCGCACGGCGTCTGCCGCGGCCTCGAAGCCGTCAGTGTGTGCTTCGATGAAGCCGTGGTCGAGCCAGTCACGTTCGATCAGGAGATGCAGGATCGTGCCCATCAAGGCCGAGTCTGTGCCGGGCCGGAGCCCCAGGAAGACGTCCGCGGTGCGGGCGAGTGGCGTCACGCGCGGGTCAGCGACGATGAGCTTGCCGCCGCGGTCACGCGACTTCCACACGTAGCTGGTGGTGATCGGAGCGCACTCGGCGATGTTGGCGCCAGCCACGAACACGACGTCGGCGAGTGGAATGTCGGCCCAGGGGTTCGGCGCGCGGTCGATGCCGAACGCGCGCTTGTACGCGGCGCCCGCTGACACCATGCACAGGCGACCGTTGTAATCGACGTTGGCGGTGCCCACCGCGAGCCGAGCGAACTTTCCCACGAGGTATGACTTCTCCGTCGTGAGGGAGGCGCCGCCGTAGATCGCGACGGAATCGGGTCCGTACTTGTCCTGAATGCGTCGGATCTCCGAGGCGGTCCGATCGAGCGCCGCGTCCCACGAGACCGGTCGAAACCCATCGTCAGCTCGGGCAAGCGGCTCGAGCAGCCGATCCGGATGGCTTCCCTGCAGGTACCGCTTCACGCCCTTGGGGCAGAGCTTCCCCTCGTTGAACGGGAACTCGTACCACGGCTCGAAGCCCACAACCTCGTTCGCGTGGACCTTCAGAATGATCCCGCACTGCTGGCCACAGAAGCAGCAGTGGGTCTTCACCTCGCGATCGATCTCGAGATCAGCGTTCCAACCACCCGGTGGCGCCTCGTTGAGATGCGGGCCGTAGCGGGCGATGAGCGCTTCCTCGGTGATCGGTGGGCGAGCCATCAGCCGAACCCTCCCACCCGATCGGCTTGCGCGAGCGTGAACAATCGCCGTCGACAAGTCGGGCACACGTCCTGCCAGTTCCCACCGTCAGCGAGTGAGTAGTCGAAGCCCAGCTGCGGAAGGATCTCCTTGATGTCGCCCATCTGGAGCTGCGACGCGAACGCCCGTCCGCACTCACGACAGTGCTGCTGCGGACCAACCACACCCGCCCGCTCGTAGAACGCGACTCCCAGGTTCGCGGGGCGTTGGAAGATGTGGAACAGCTTCCCGAACGGGATGTACATGAGTCCGAGGATCACCGTCAGCGCATGCACGGTGGTCAAGAACGTGTAGAAGCGACCCTCCATCCAGAGGTTCGATGCCGTGAGCATCAAACCCGTCACCGACACCGCAAAGAGTCCGGCGAGTGCGAGGAAGTCATTGCTGCGTTCAACGGCCAGCGCGCCCGGATCGCGGAGACGCCGGGCGAGGAACATGAACACCCCCGCGAGGACGAGGACCGCCGCGATGTCGAGCAGGTGGAAGGTGATCCAGCCAAAGATGCTGCGCGAGTCGAAGCTCACGGTGCCCCAGTTCGCGACGTACGCCCGGTACTCGCGGGCGTTCTGCCCCACCGACTCGAAGTGCAACCAGCCGAACACCAGCGGGAACGTGACGAGCGCGGCGAGCACACAACCCCAGAACACGAGCTGGTGCGCGAGCCACCGCGCCCGCGAACGACGAGCGATGAACGTCTGGGCCAAGAGGTTGGCGCCAACGAGGCCCGGGATCATGCGAGCGTTGCCGGCGCGCAAATCTCGGCGAAGCAGGGCCTGCCAGCCTCGTTGGCGCAGCTTCGCGGTCGGCGGGCGGCGTAGCCACACCGCGTACCGGTACGTCACTCCGAAGATCGCGAACAGCGTTCCGAACAGATAGCCGACGAGCGCCGCGTCAAACCAACGCAACCCCGCACTCCCGAACACCACGAGCACGAGCGCGATCGCAACGGCGACCACGCCCCAGGTGACGCCGCGGCGATCGAGGGTCTGGGTTCGGGTCACGCGGAACCTCCGACCGGTCACGCTACCGGTTCGGCTCGAACCGTCGAGGGTTTCGACGCAGGCGGTTCTCGGGATGTGGCCTCGGGGACGGTTTCTCTAGGGTAGGCTAGAACAATGATCGAGAGTCCGACCGGCGGCCCAGTGTCTGGCCTCGCCTCTGCAGACACCCGCGACCTTGATTCGCGAGCAGAGATCCATGACCTGGTCATTGACTTCTACCGCGAGATTGCGCTCGACGATCTGCTCGGGCCGGTCTTCGGCGAGGTCGCCGAGGTGGATTGGGCCGTGCACATTCCGAGGTTGATCGACTACTGGAGCCAGGTCCTTCTCGGCGATCCCGGCTACGACGGCGCGGTCCTCGCGGCCCACCGATACGTCCATGGGCTCGAACCACTCCGGAGCGAGCTCTTCGAACGGTGGTACGGCCTGTTCGTCGAGTCGGTGGACGGTCGATGGTCGGGTCCGCAGGCCGAGCGGGCCAAGGCGCATGCGGCGAAGACGGCCGCGATCCTTGCCCGGCGTCTCCTCGATGTCGACTGGACTCCTGCGGTCTCACCCCCCGGCCGGGTCGCGCCTGACCCGAGCGCGACCCGTCGACGCTGACATCTCGCGAGGTGGCAGCGGTCGCGTCGCTACGACGGATCGGCATCTCCGGGTGACACGGATGCTGCGGTCGCCGCTTCGAGTGTGGCGACGCGGTCCTTGAGGTCAAGGAGCTCTTCGCGTCGCCCGGTATCGTCGCGAAGCACCGCGGCTATGGCAGTAGGTCGCTGCTCACCGGGCGGCTTCAACAGGGTGACCGTGAACGCGATGGAGAGTGTGTGGCCGTCGCGGTGGAGCGCTGGGACTTCGAGCAAGCGGCGGCCATAGTCGGTGTGTCCGGTCTCCATCACGTGTTGGTAACCGTCCCAGTGACGAGTGCGCAACCGCTCGGGAATGATGAGATCCAGCGATCTCCCGACCGCTTCGCCTTCGGACCAGCCGAAGAGGCGCTCCGCGGCCTGGTTCCAGAACGAGATCGTGCCGTCGGGGTCGGCGATGATGACCGCATCGGCGAGGTCGCGCACCATGCCGGCCAGCACAGTCGGGTCGAGAGGCGGGCTGGACGCTTCGAGGAGGTGAGCGAAGCAGGGTGCCTCACCGCCTTCGTCGGGAGGGCCCGCCGTCGTGCCACTCATGCGATCATCGGGTCGAGCGCTTCGGGATCGACCCCGTATCGACTGATGGCGTCGGTGACGACGTCGGAACTGACGTTGCCCTGGCGGAACAAGCTCGAGAGCACGGCGACGGCGATGTGGGCCGCGTCGGTCTCGAAATGGCGGCGGAGCGCCGGCCGAGCATCGGAGAGGCCGAAGCCGTCGGTGCCGAGAGATGCAAAAGGCTGGGGCATCCAGCGTGCGACCTGGTCGGCGACGAGCTTGACGTAATCGGTCACGGCTATCACGGGCCCATCGTCGGGGTCCAGCACGCGTTGCACGTAGGGAACCCGAGGCGGGTCGGCGGGGTGGAGCCGGTTGTGGCGTTCGGCGGCCAATGCGTCGTCACGGAGCGCCTTGTAACTGGGAGCGCTCCAGACCTCCGCCGCCACGTCGTGATGGTCGAACAGCAGCTGTTGAGCTTCGAGCGCAGCGAGCATGGCAGTGCCACTGGCGAGGATCTTGGCGCGGTGTGCGCGGTCGGCGGGTGCGCCCTGGTAGCGGTAGAGACCGGCGAGGATCCCGTCTTCGACGCCGCGAGGCATGGCCGGCTGCGGGAAGGCCTCGTTGTACAGCGTCAGGTAGTACAGGAGATCCTCGGCATTCTCGCCGTGCATCCGCTCGAGGCCGTCGCGGACGATGACCGCAACCTCGTACGCGAAGGCCGGATCGTACGCACGCAGGCTGGGAATGGCCGTCGCGAAGAGCAGGCTGTGGCCGTCGCAGTGCTGCAACCCTTCGCCTTGGAGTGTGGTGCGCCCCGCAGTGGCGGCGAGCAGGAACCCACGAGCCCGCATGTCCCCGGCCGCCCAGAGGAGGTCTCCGAAACGGTGGAACCCGAACATCGAGTAGTAGATGAAGAACGGCACCATGGGCTCACCCCACGTGGCGTACGACGTTCCCGCGGCGGTGAAGCTCGACATCGCGCCCGCCTCGGTGATGCCCTCCTCCAAGATCTGACCGTCGCCGGCTTCCTGGTAGCTGAGCAGAAGGCCATTGTCGACCGGTTCGTATCGCTGACCTCCGGGCGCGTAGATCTTGTACCGACGGAAGAGCGCGTCGACGCCGAACGTCCGCGCCTCGTCGGGGACGATCGGCACGACCCGCTGACCGATGCCCGGATCGCGGAGCAAGTTGCGCAGCAGCCTGGTGAACGCCCCGGTGGTAGACGCGGCCACCTTCTTCCCGGTCCCCACCAACAGCTCTTCGAACGCGTCCGCGCTCGGCAGCGTCACGGACTTGGGGGTCACGTGCCGCGAGGGCAGGTGGCCGCCGAGACGACGCCGGCGATCCATCAGGTATTCGTACTCCGGTGAGTCGAATCCGGGGCGGGCGTACGGCGGAAGGTCCTCGGTGAGCGCCGCATCGGTGATGGGCAGCTCGAGGCGGTCGCGGAACGTGAAGAGCTCGGCTTCGGTCATCTTCTTGATCTGGTGCGTGGCATTGCGAGCCTCGACGTCGGGTCCGAGCGCCCAGCCCTTCACGGTCTGCGCCAGGATCACGGTCGGGGCGCCCTGGTGAGCGCACGCGGCGTGATACGCGGCGTACACCTTCGTCGGGTCGTGCCCGCCTCTTCGCAGCCGACGGAGGTCGTCGTCCGAGAGATGCGCGACGAGTTGACGCAGCCGGGGGTCCGGGCCGAAGAAGTGGTCCCGAATGTACGCGCCGGTCTCGACCCGGTACTTCTGAAACTGCCCGTCGATGGTGGTGTTCATCTTGTCCACGAGCTGCCCGTCGGTGTCGATCGCGAGCAGCTCGTCCCACTCGCGGCCCCACATCACCTTGAGGACGTTCCAACCGGCGCCTCGGAACAAGCCTTCGAGCTCCTGGACGATTTTGGCGTTGCCACGCACTGGCCCGTCGAGGCGCTGGAGGTTGCAGTTGACGACGAAGGTGAGGTTGTCGAGATGCTCCCGACCGGCAACGGCGACGCCGGCCAGGCTCTCGGGCTCGTCCATCTCGCCGTCCCCCGCGAAGCACCAGACGCGCGCGCCGGTCGTGTCGACGATTCCGCGGTCGGCAAGGTAGCGGTTGAAGCGGGCCTGGTACGCGGCATTGATGAGGCCCAAACCCATCGACACCGTGGGGAATTCCCAGAAGTCCCCCCGATGGGGATGAGGGTATGAGGGCAGCCCGCCGCCGATCTCACGCCGGAACCCGTCGAGATCTGCTTCGTCGAGCCGCCCCTCCAGGTACGCGCGGGAGTAGATGCCGGGGGAGGCGTGACCTTGGAAGAAGACCTGATCCCCGAAGCCGGCTTCAGTTCTGCCGCGAAAGAAGTGGTTGAAGCCGACCTCGTAGAGGGTGGCGGCTGACGCGTACGTCGCGAGGTGACCGCCGATTCCGTCGACCCGCCGGTTCGCTCGAGCGACCATGACCGCCGCGTTCCAGCGCATGTAGTGGCGGAGACGAGTCTCCATGGCCTCGTCGCCGGGGAACGGCGCCTCCGACTCGGGTCGAATCGTATTGACGTAGTCGGTGATCAGAGGCATGCCAACTTCGACGCCGCCCCGACGAGCATGCTCGACCGTCTGGCTGAGGATCTGTTGCGCTCGACCGGTGCCGTGCATTGCGACCAGCGCATCGACTGAGTCGAGCCACTCCTGGGTCTCTTGCGCGTCCGTGTCGGCATCGAGGTGGATGGCCATGAGCGACTCCGGTCTATTTTTCTAGTACACGCTAGTATATCTATGGCCGAACGACGAAGGGAAGAGAAGGGAAGTCGAAGCCACGGCAGTGACGAGTCGAGTAACCCGGGACGAAGGCGTCGGCGTCGAGACGCTGGCGGGCGTCGATGAGCCTGCGGTGACCTACCGTCACGTTCTCGTACCGCTCGACGGGTCGGCGCTCGCCGCACACGCGTTGCCGACGGCGCTGGCAATGGCGGAGCGGTTCGGCGCGGTGGTGCATACAGTCAGCGTGGCGAAAGATGAGAACGAAGCGGACCGCATGCGAGAGCACGCATTGAACGCACTCCGAGGTCCTGCGGTACGAGATCGGGTTCACGTCGTCGTCGGCACGGAGACCGTCGATAGCATCGAGCACTGGTGCACGGAGCTCGAATCGACGGTGCTGTGCATGGCGACGCACGGACGCGGAAGAACAGTGGGCTCCCTCATCGGATCCGTCGCGAGATCCGTTCTCGAACAGTCAGCTCATCCGATTGTTGCGGTCGGACCGTTCGCGGAGCGGCCGCCCGAGTTCGTTTCGCGAAAGTCGCCGGCTCCGCTGGGGTGCCCCTCTCCACTCCTCACCTGGTTGCCTGTGTGGACGGATCGGGACCGTCCGAAGCGGTGGTGCCAATCGCGGCCGCGTGGTCGGTGGCGCTCGAGATGTCACTCACGATTCTCACAGTCGCGGACCCGGCATTTCCTCCGTTGGAACGCGGCGATTCGTGGAAGCGCCGCTACGGACCCGAAGGGGACGCCGACAGCTATGTCGCGAATCTTGTTGCGCATTGGAAGCACGATGACTGTGACGTCAGGGGCGAGGTGGTCTACGACCCGATCAGTCCGTCCAGCGGGGTGAGGGCCTTCCTCGACAAGCACCCGACGGGGCTTCTCGCGGTAACGACGCACGCTCGCCAAGGATGGCGCCGGCTCCGGTTTGGATCCGGCGCGGCCGGGATCGTGCGAGTCTCCAGCGTGCCGACCTTGGTCGTGCCGTTGTCGGGGTGACTCGGCCAGCGCCGCTCGAACAGGCGCGGTCTCAGGCGGTGTCGCTCGCCGGTCGGGCGAGCTTTCGAAGCACGAAGTGCAGGATCCCGCCGTGGCGGTAGTAGTCCGCTTCCTTGGGGGTGTCGATGCGCACCTTCACGCTGAAGTCGACGGCCGATCCAACGTCGGTCTCGGCCCGGACGGAGAGCTCGGGCGGAAGCGGTTGGTCCGGAGTCAGCGCGGACAGACCCGAGATGGTGAAGCTCTCCGCGCCGGTGAGACCGAGCGTCTCGGCCGTCTCACCATCGCGGAACTGGAGGGGCAACACGCCCATGCCGATCAGGTTGGACCGATGGATGCGTTCGAAGCTCTCGGCGATCACCGAGCTCACGCCCAGGAGCAGAGTCCCCTTGGCGGCCCAGTCGCGTGACGATCCGGAGCCGTAGTCCGCGCCGGCGAGGATGATGAGGGGCACCCGGCTGGCGATGTATCGAGTGGAGGCCTCGTGGATGGTCAGCTCCTCGCCGCCGGGTTGGTAGCGGGTCCAACCGCCCTCGGTACCCGGCGCGAGCTGGTTGCGGAGCCGGACGTTGGCGAACGTCCCGCGGATCATGACTTCATGGTTGCCGCGGCGCGAGCCGTACGAGTTGAAGTCTTGCGGCGCGACGCCGTGCTCGACGAGCCATCGCCCCGCCGGGGAGTCCAGGGCGATCGAGCCGGCCGGCGAGATGTGGTCGGTGGTGATCGAGTCCCCGAGCTTAGCGAGACAGCGGGCGTCGGTGATGTCGGTCGTTGATCCCGGCGAAGCAGTCATGCCGTCGAAGAACGGCGGTCGGTGCACGTAGGTGGACGTGTCGTCCCACTGGTAGCGGTCGCCGGTTGACACGGTGAGGCTGTTCCATCGATCGTCGCCGGCGTACACCGAGCGGTACGTGTCGGTGAACATCTCGGATCGGAGCGAGTCGCGGATCGTCTGTTGCACTTCGTCCGCCGTGGGCCAGAGGTCGGCAAGATGGACCGAGCGTCCGTTGCCGTCGGTGCCGATCGCGTCGCGGGTGAGGTCGATGTCCATGGTGCCGGCCAACGCGTAAGCCACGACGAGTGGCGGTGATGCGAGGTAGTTCATGCGCACATCGGGGTTGATCCGGCCTTCGAAGTTGCGGTTGCCGGAGAGCACGGCTGCCAGTGCCAGTCTCTCCGCCGTGGCGGAGATCGCGAGGTCGACGGGACCGGAGTTGCCGATGCAAGTGGTGCAACCGAACCCGACGAGGTGAAACCCGAGTGCTTCGAGCGAGGGGAGCAGCCCGGAGCGTTCGTAGTAGTCCATGACCACGCGCGAGCCGGGCGCGAGCGACGTCTTTACCCATGCCTTGACCCCGAGTCCGCGGTCGACCGCGTTCCGGGCGAGGAGCGCCGCGGCGAGCATCACCGCCGGGTTGGAGGTGTTCGTGCAGCTCGTGATGGCCGCGATCACCACGTGACCGTGATCGAGCTCGCACCTCGTGCCGTCGGCGAGGGTGACCGTGACGGGATTCGAGATCCGTTCCCCACTGTGGGTCGGATCGGCCGCCGGGGTCGGCCTGACGAAGCGAGTCCCGGGATCGAGCTCAGGAGGATCGCTCGCCGGGAACGAATCGGCGGAAGCCCGATCGATGAACCCAGTGAACGCAGGGCTCGTCATCGCGCCCGCGGCGTCGGGAAGCAGGGCGGGCAGTGCGGCGCGGTAGGCCATCTTCCCATCGCCCAGGGCGACCCGATCATGCGGACGCGTCGGGCCCGCGATGCTGGGTTCGATGGTGCTCAGGTCGAGCTCGAGGCGCTCCGAGTACACCGGCTCGGCCTCAGCGTCATACCAGAGGCCCTGAGTCTTCGAGTAGGCCTCGACGAGTGCGACGCGTTCGTCGCTGCGACCCGTGAAGCGGAGGTACCGCAGCGTCTCGTCATCGACCGGAAAGATGGTGATCGTCGACCCGTACTCGGGTGACATGTTGCCGATCGTGGCCCGGTTCTCGAGCGGCACCGCGGCGACTCCCGGTCCGTAGAACTCGACGAACTTGCCGACGACCCCGTGGGCGCGCAGCTGCTGGGCGATGGTGAGCACCACATCGGTCGCGGTGACACCTTCGGTGAGCTCGCCGTGGAGCCTGAAGCCCACGACGCGCGGTACGAGCATCGTGATCGGTTGGCCCAGCATCGCCGCCTCGGCCTCGATGCCTCCTACCCCCCAGCCGACCACGCCAAGGCCGTTGACCATCGGCGTGTGCGAGTCGGTACCGACCAGCGTGTCGGGATACGCCATCCCGTTGTCGTCTTCGAACACGACGCGCGCGAGGTACTCCAGGTTGACCTGATGGCAGATCCCGGTGTCGGGCGGAACCACGAGCAGCCCGTCGAACGCTTGTTGACCCCAGCGCAGGAACTGGTAGCGCTCGCCGTTTCGGTCGAACTCCCGCTCTGCGTTGAACTCGAACGAGTCAGCGGTGCCGAAGCGGTCGACGATCACCGAGTGGTCGATCACGAGCTCCGCCGGCACGTGCGGCTCGACACGACCGGGATCACCGCCGAGCGCCTCCAACCCGTCACGCATCGCCGCCATGTCGACCACTGCGGGGACGCCGGTGAAGTCCTGCAAGAGGATCCGCGCCGGCGAGAACGCGATCTCGCGGGTCGGTGCAGCCGCCGGGTCCCAGGTCGCGAGCGCCTCGATGTCCGCGGCGGTGACCGACACGCCGTCTTCGTGACGGAGGAGGTTCTCGAGCAGCACCTTCAACGAGTACGGCAGCCGCGCCACGTCGAAGCGATCGAGCGCGGAAAGTGCGAAGTAGCTGTAAGCGCGATCGCCCACCACGAGGTCGGCGCGACTGTCAAACGTGTCGGTGCTCATGCCGCTGCCTCGCTGATGAGATCGGCGAGCCGCGCGAGTGCACCAAGGCCGCGTGAGACGTGGCCATCGGGAAGGCGCATCATTGGCACCAGCGGGCGGTCGAATGTGAGCCATTCGTCGCGCCATTCGGTCGCGATCGCGGGTGCACGCGACGTGAGGCCCATCGCGTCGAGCACGGTGGGGTCCGCGAGGTCCCTTCCCTCCTCCCAATAGGTGCGGCAGAGCTCGATCCGGGTCTGTGTCCGGGATCCCGGTTCGGTCGCGGCGTAGGCGTCGGTCGCCGCCACCGTGTTGGAGCGGACCTTCGGGATCCGTAGGGTCAAGGTCTCGTCGGGGAGGAGTAGTCCTCGAACCTGCTTGATCTCAGCTTCGTAGGCCTGCGCCTGGGTGTACCCGACGGGTTGTCCCGGCACCGGAATCTCGAGGTCGTGCGCCGCCGCGCGCCAGTCGACCTCAGCGCCTCCGGCCTGCTCGAGCCGGGCGGCCCGGCTGCTTGCCAGTGCGCTGAACGGGCAATTGAAGTCGCCGTAGATCACGAGCTGCATCTTCAGCCTCCTAGATTATTTATCTAGTGTATGCTAGAAGAAAAAACGCCGGTGTTCCTGACCGGCAGTGAGGGGAACCATGAACACGACGTCGCCACTGTGCCACGAAGCCCTCCTCACGCTGGCGCGCAAGCTCGAAGGGGCTGCGTCGGACTTAGATCGCGACCGCGTGGAGTCCGCCGCGCGACGGCTGATCGACGCGCTCATTGACCACACGCGCGCGGAGCACGTCGCGCTGACCCGTCTCCCGCCCGAAACGGCCCGCGAGCTCGCACGGGGTCAACAGCGATTGGTGGACGATCTCGTCGAGCTTGCCGTCGATGTGCACGACGGAGATCTCCGGCGCTGCGATGGACTCGCGCAGCAGCTCATTGCCGAGCTGGCGACCCAGGCCGACGACGAGCGCCGTAGCGGCATCGCCGCCGCAATGTCATGAACCCGAACCCATCTCGATACGCGAAGGAGCCTCACATGGTCACCGAGATCTACTCACTTCCAGACCTGACCTACGACCCGGCCGCACTCGAACCACACATCAGTGGCCGAATCATGGAGCTGCACCACGACAAGCACCACGCGGCCTACGTGAAGGGCGCGAACACGGCGCTGGCCAAGCTCCAAGACCTCCGTGAGAAGGGGGACTTCGCCGTCATCTCCATGCTCGAGAAGAACCTGGCCTTCAATGTTTCGGGCCACGTCCTGCACTCCGTGTTCTGGACCAACCTCTCACCTGACGGCGGGGGCGAGCCGACCGGCAGGCTCGCGGAGCTCGTCGATGAGACGTTCGGAGGCTTTGCCGCGTTCCGCCAGCAGATGACCGAGGCCGCGAGCACGATCCAGGGCTCAGGGTGGAGCCTCGCGTCATGGGAGCCGACCGCAGGCCGGCTCGTTGTCCAACAGGTGTACGACCACCAGGGCAACCATGGCCAAGGGACCGTTCCACTGCTCGCGATCGACGCGTGGGAGCACGCCTTCTACCTGCAGTACGAGAACCGCAAGGCCGACTACTTCGACGCGATCTGGAACGTCATCAACTGGGACGACGTGTCGGAGCGCCTTGATCGGGCCCGAGGTCCGGCGACATAGGAAGGTCGTGCCATGGCTGCACGCGTCGAGCGCGTCTCGTTTCGCGGGAGCCAGGGAGAGGATCTCGCGGCGCGCCTCGATCTCCCGGCGACACCGCCTTCCGCATACGTGCTGCCCCATGCACCGCACCCTTGCGGCGTCCTCGACCATCGTCACCACTGAGCTCACTCCGACGACTTCCGTTCGTCGGTTCCCGAACACTCGACAGGAAAGTGTGCGTCATGACTGCTCTTCGGCTCCAGGTCAAGGACAAGACGATTTACGAAGGCCCAACAATCTCCGTGCCTCGCGCGGGCGAGGAGATCCACCACGACGGCCAGGTCGTGCGAGTCGAGGCGCTCGTCTGGGACTTTGGCGCGGATCCCGCGCGGACGAGTGTCGTGACCGTGTCGCTCACGGTCGGAACCCAGCCCTACACGTTCTGACCATGGACGAAGCCCATCGAGGATCTCCGGTCGCCGCGCTCATTCGGACGCTCGGACACGGCACACTCGCCATGAACGACTTCCTCGCGGTTGTCCGCGACGCCGACCTGGAAGCCATCGTCGACATCCGCCGCTTCCCGGGCAGCAGAAAGAACCCGCAGTTCGGCGGCGAGGAGATGGCGAGGTGGCTCCCGGAGCACGGGGTGGACTACCTCTGGCTTTCCTCACTGGGTGGCCGACGCAAACCCGCGCCGGACTCTCCCAACATCGGACTGCACAACGAACAGTTCCGCGCCTACGCCGACTACATGGTCTCGGACGAGTTCGTGGAAGGGATTGCCGAGCTCTGCGTTCTGGCTCAGAGGCGCAGGCTGGCGGTCATGTGCGCTGAGTCGGTGTGGTGGCGTTGCCATCGCCGCTTGCTCGCCGACCACCTCGTGCTCATCGAGGAGATGCTCGTTGAGCATCTCTTCCACGACGGCCACCTGGTCGCACATGTACCGACTCCCGAGGCCCGCCGGGTGGACGACCATCTCGTCTACGTCCCGACGCTGGGCGAAGGCGAGGACCCGAGGAAAATCCGCGCTGACGTGTCCACGCCAATGCGATGAGATAGCAAATGCACGAAGCCTGGCTCGGGACGCTTGACCTTGAAGCGTCTGACGCCGGCACGCGGGTCTCGGAGTCGGGCCAAACTCGGCACCTGGCCCGACGCGTCTACCCGAGGTCGAGCCAGCCTGATTCTTCGATGCCGGCAAGCAGAAAATGGAAGTAGACCAGGCCGCTGTAGGGAGCCCAACGTGCCGTGATGCGCCGAACCCCGTCGTAGTCGAGGGGCGTTCCGACGCCGAGCCGGCGCGCGAGGTTGTTGCGGGCTCCGACATCGTCTCCCGGGAAGACCTGTAGCCGACCGAGTCCGCGGAGGAGTACGTACTCGGCGGACCAGCGTCCGACGCCCCACAGCGCTTGCAATACTTCGGTCGCCTTGTCGTCAGCGAGGATCGTGATGTCGTCGAGGCGCAAGGTTCCTCGCTCGACGCTGTTCGCGAGATCGATGAGGGCCACGGATTTCTGGCGGCTGAAGCCGAGAACACGCAACGCTTCCGGTTCGATGCCCGTGAACTCGCTGGGCTCGGGGAAGGCGTGCGCGCCGGTCCGGTCTCCCAGCGCGGGAGGACCGAACGTCACCGAGAGCCGGTTGACCAGCTCGATGCCGAAGGTGAGGGTCAGTTGTTGGCAGGCGACGGCATTGGCAAGACTCTCGAACAAGCTGGGGAATCGGGGCGGCTTCAGACCGCGAAAGCGCTCGATCAGCGGCTGCACGTCTGGATCGCTTGCGGTGGACCGGTAGAAGCCCTCCAAGTCGACATCGAGCCCGAGCCCGTGACACAGCACCGCGGTCGTCTCGTTGCGCGCAACGTCGCGATCGACTGATGCCTCGGAGGTGACCGTGATATCAAGCCGCGGCGATTCAGGGGTCCCGACCTGCACGACCGCGACGTCGGCGAGCGCGCCGTCGACGCGTATCGCGCGCCGGTAGGTGTTGCCGTCCCACCGGTCGACTCTGTTCCCCGGGCGTCGCCGAAGCGCCCAAACGCTCAGATCGAGGCGGAAGGGCGGTAGGGCCGTGAGCTCGAACCGCGTCGTCAACGTCTTCGCACCGGCGCGTGCCGTCATCAGAACTAGCCGGAGCCGAAGGTGCTGATCGCTGCGAGGATGATCACCGCGACCACGATCCCCACCATGAGGAGGAGCGCCGGCATGGTGGGGTGCGTGGGTCGGCGTTCAGGCATCTACTTGCCGGGCTGCGGGGTAAGCCGGAGGTAATCCACGCTGACGCCGATGAGCTTCGTGTTGCGCTTCGTGAAGTCCTTGCAGCGGGCAAACTCGCCGAGCTCGGTCGTGCAGACGGGGGTGAAGTCCGCGAGATGGGAGAAGAGGATGCCCCACGAGTCACCGAGGTGTTGGTGGAGGCTGAGTCGTCCTTCGGTTGTCCCCGCGGTGAAGCCGGGAGCGGTGTCACCTAACTGGAGAGGCACCGATGTCCTCCGGTTCAAACGAGTTCTTCTAGTGACTACTAGTGTATATCGTACGGTCCGGATAGTCGATCTGAAGGCTCGCGTTCTCGTGGTTCGTTGCTAAGGCGGATCGGGCTCGGTGGACCACGGCCCGTCGTAGTGGCGGACGACGTCGAGATCTTGCCGCGAATCCGAGCCCTTGGGATGATGGAACGCCGATCGACGCGTCCCTTCATCGAGGGACGTGTTGTCTCCGACCTCTTGGTTGAGGAGGGTGGCCCCGAGGAGGCCCTTCTCGGCGCGGCGGTGAAGACTGATTCAGACCTCGTAGTCGTTGGCCGTCGCGACCACCTTCCAATGCGTGGGACACTTGGCGGTCAGTCAGCGCGTCCTCGCCTACGCCCCGTGCGCCGCGCTGATGGTTCCGGTCAGAAGAGGAGCTGCGGTAGGCCGGAAGCGACTGGTGGCGAGTGCAAACGGTGGCTCGGCTAGCGCGAGTCTTCACCCACGACATCGCGTTCGCGTTGGGTGTGAATGAGTCCGACCTCGCTGGTGAGCACGAAAGCGATGACGGTTGCGAGCAGCGTCGTGGGGAGGAGCCGAAAGCCGGCCATCTCGCTGACGACGAGCGTGGAACCGAGAGGTGTCTTGGTCACCCCCGCGTTCGTGGACGCCATCAATGCGGCGATCATCACGGCCTCGTTGGTGCCCGGCGCGAGGACGTGGAACGCCCGACCCATGCAGGCACCCATGAAGAATAGGGGGATGATGAATCCACCGCGCCACTCCGACGACAGCGTCACGGACGTGCCCAGGAGCTTGGCGCCGGCAGCCAACGCGAAGAATGCCACCGTGCCTCCGTGGTGGGTGAGGATCTCGTTGATCTGTGCTTCCCCGAATGTGAGCGAGTACGCCGAAGCAAGCCCGAGCGCGGCGAGGAGCAGGCCGCCGATGACCGGGCGCAGCTCGGCTTTGACCTTGCGCGCGCCGATGCGCAATGCGGTGCTCAGGTAGGTGAACGCGATGGCGATGAGCGCGCCACCAACGCCGGCTGCAGCGGCCCACGCGAGATCGACTGGACGGAGCGCGACCGGCGATGAGAGGTGCCAGACCGGCCGGAGGTCGGCACCCGTGGCGACTGTGTACACGGCGTAGCCAGCGAGCGATCCGAGCACGGCAGGGAGCAGTGCTTCGTAGTACTGGAGGCCTCTTCGATGCAGCATCTCGAGCGCGAAGATCGCGGATCCGAGCGGAGCGCCGAACAGCACCGTGAATCCGGCGGCCATACCAGCGATGGTCAAGACCCGTGATTCGCGTACCACGAGGCCGGCGTGCTTCGCGGTCCAGGACGCGAGGGTGCCCGTCGTCTGGACGAGTGGTGCCTCCGGTCCCATGCCGCCGCCGGAGGCGATGCACAGCCACGAGATCGGGATGAGTGAACGCAACATTCGGACGCCACTGGCGGAACCCGAAACGTGAATGTTGTCCACCATGAGCTCGACGTCACCGGGGCTGCCCGCGAAGCGCGTCATGAGGCCCGCGAAGAGACCGACTCCGCCCAGGATCGCGAACCCGATTGCGCCGCTCCATTCCGTCGGCCAGAGCACGTTCTGGAGGAGATGGAGAACCAGGAGATAGCCGGCGCCGACGATTCCGGATGCGAGGCCCACGACGACAACGAGGCCAACGACTCGGGGAGCCATGCCCAGGAAGATCCCGTCGAACAATTCAGAAATTCGGTGACGCACAAAATGCATCGTACTACGATCTAACCGCGATGGCGATCGACCACTTTTCGGACTCCGACTATCGGCGGCTCCTCATGTTCCGCACGGAGCTACGCCGCTTCCTCCATTGGAGTGAGGAGCAAGCTGAAGGCATCGGGATCACTCCCGCCCAGCATCAGCTCCTGCTCGCCGTGCGCGGCGCGGAGGAGCGGCGCGGCCCGACGGTGAGCGATGTCGCTGACTCCCTCCTGCTGCGGCACCACAGCGCGGTCGGCCTCGTCGATCGCGCGACGGAATCAGGTCTTGTCCGGAGGGTCCAGGACCCGCTCGATCATCGGTGTGTCCGCCTCAGGCTCACAGCCTCCGGAAGCCGCAAGCTGGCGCTCCTCAGTCATCGCCACGCAGAAGAGCTGGAGCGCCTCAAGACCGGCCTGCTGCTCGGTGCCTGGTCACCTCAGGATTGAAGCGGCTGGGGTCGGGACCAGCATCGCGGAGCGCGAGCGCGGATTGGACGAGCGCCGCGTGGCTTAGGGCCTGCGCGAAGTTGCCGAGATGCTCGTCACTGACCGGATCCATCGCCTCGGCGTAGAGCCCGAGGGGCGTCGCAAGCTGGAGAAGCGCGCGGAGCTCTTCGGGCTCGTGGTCGTGCCCGACGGTGCCGCCCTCAGCGCACTGGATCAGTCGCCTCGTGAAGATGAAGGTCGACGTCCTCGAGCTCACGGACGCTGGCGACTGATCCAGCCCGCATGCCGAAGAACGATCCGGCCAAGATGTCGATGCCGGCGCCCATTGCGGCTGGTATCGCTGCACGTTGGCCCGCGATCAGCATTGCAATCGCGACCCGCGCCGCAAAGCGGCTGCTCCGATGGGTGTCGCTATCAGAGTTGCGATCAGGATCCGGTGCGCAAGGTGCTGCTCAGCGAGCACTTCGGGAGTGGTGGCCGCCGGCGCAGGTCGGCTCAGATGGGCAGGTCGTGAGCGTGGATTCGTTCATCGCGATCGCGTTCCTTTCGGTTGCGAGTTGCTCCTAGTCGTGCGGGGACGGGCTCCGCCGGGCCCGTTCGCTTGTGCGCGTCGCTTGCTTGTTGTCTGGACGTGCTTGGCGAGGACTGCGGCCTCGGAATGCTCAAGGTCGCGTGACGCGGTGAGAAACGTGACGGGTCGGCTTCGATTGAGTTCGACCATCTCGGAGACAGCCGCGGCAGCCTCGCGCCGTCGGAGCTCGGCTCGATACCGCCGAGTGAACTCGGCGAATCGTTCAGGTTGATGGCCGTAGAATTGTCGCAGCGCGGTGCTGGGGGAGAGGTCCTTGCGCCATTGGTCGATGTCGGCGTCGATCTTGCGCAAGCCGCGCGGCCACAGGCGATCGACGAGGATTCGAGCCCCGTCACCGCGGGTGACCGGCTCATAGACGCGCTTGATTGCGACCTGGCGCTCGCGCGGCTGAGCAGTCATCAGTGCTCGTTCTCGCGATGGGGCGGCGTCCAACCTGCAGGCACCGTGACGATCGGACGAATGGCATGGTGCGCGATTCCTCGGCCAGTGCTGCCGAGTACGAGTTCTCCGAGGGTGCCGCGACCGGTCATTCCCAGGACGATCAGCGATGCTTCGTGGTGCCGTGCCGCAGCGAGCGAGACTTCGGCTGGGCGCCCGACGGCAACCTCGGTCTGATACCGGACTCCGCCAGCGCGCACTGGCGCGGTCCAGCTCTCACGCAGGAGATCCTTGATCTCGCGCCGGATGGGATCCGGGTTCACCTGCACTGCGGTGAGCTCCCATTCCCATGCCGACGAGACGACGTAGACGATCACGAGCTCGGCAGCCGTCCGCTGGCCATAGTCGACGGCCCAGCCCAGGGCGCCTTGTGCGGCGGGACTGTTGTCACAACCAATGACGATGTGCTCCATCATGGTCATCTTCCAACGTGGCTCGCTGGTACCCCGGGTCGAGTGGTGTTCGTGCGGTCTTGTTATCTCTAGTATAAACTAGAGGTAACGAGGAAGCGAGCCCACCATGCCTTTGCCTGCAGCAGCCACAAGCCATCACACCGCCTGGGTGACGCCGCCCGCCGGTTCCGCGCACCCGGTGCGCTACGCCGTGGACGGGGACCGTCTCATCTGTTTTGGAGACGACGGCCTCGCGAGCGTGCCCGACCGTGCACATGTGTCCGTCTCGATCCACGAGATCGCCGGGGGACACCTGGTCGCGCAGTTCGGTGCATCGCTGCGGTGTCTTGCGCCGGACGAAGTCAGCATGAACGCACTGATCGAGCTCCTCGACCACGTGCCGCTCGGACGCTCACTCGAGGAGATCCAGGTCCACCTTGTGGAGCAGCGTACGAGCCGACGAATCGTTGAGCTCGTCCCGTGACACCACAAAGGACCGGATGGTTTTCTCTAGACTCACACGGAGAAAAGGCTGTCGGAGAGGCATGGTGAATGATGACGACCCTCCAGGAACAGGCCCGAGCGCTCGGCGACCCAACTCGACATGCCATCTTCGAGTGCATCACCGACGCGACGCGGCCGATGGACATTGCCGAGCTCACTGATCACTTCGGCTTGAATCACAACGCGATTCGCCAGCACCTGGCGAAGCTCGTCAATGCGGGCCTGGTGACCGAAGAGCACGCGACAGGCGGAGGGCGCGGCCGGCCGAAGCTGCTCTACCGGCTGGACCCCACAGCGGAGAGCCGATGGGGAGTCGTCGGCCCGTACGAGCGTTTGAGTGTGCTCTTGGCCGAGATGCTGCGAACTGGCGACTCGGCGTTTGACGTTGGCAAACGCTCCGTGAGCGACCTACCGCAAAGCCAGGCAAGTGGCGAGGACCCGGTATCGCTCGTCGTGGACGTGATGGAGCGCCAGGGGTTCGAGCCCGAGGTCCGCAACGCGCGTGGTCGCCGGGTCGATGTCGTCCTGCGGAACTGTCCATTTGAATCAGCTGTCCTCGCCGATCCGGACACCATCTGTGACCTTCACCTGGGGATCGCCGAGGGAGTCGCAGACCTCTCAGGCGACCGACTCGTCGTCGACGAGCTCCTCGCGCACGATCCCCGTCGAGCGAACTGCCGCCTCCGGATGCACCTCGAACTCAAGAGCGACGAGTGACGCCGCAACTCCTTGCCTCGCCGGTGCGGTCGGGCTCGACAACGCGGCCTCCGAACGCGTTCCATCGAACGAATCCTCCGTCTACGACCATGAGCTCGACACGATGGTCGGCGCGGTTCCGGACCGGCATCCGGCGCGGCGCGGCTTCGATCTGAGCGAGCGCCTCACGGGCTTTGGAGCTCAAGCACTCCGCTGACTCGACGTTCAACGTCAGCGGCAGTGTTGCTCCGTCTCGCCCGTCCAGGCGTCGCCGACGTCGAATCGATCTGCCCGGTCTCGTCAACGAACACATGGGACCGCACGAGCGCGGTGTCACGTTCCGCCTCGAGGAGGCGTCGCAGCGTCGCGAGCTGGCCGAGCTGAGTGAACCGTGTTCGTCGCGCATCCTGGGCGATGCGTTCGACGAAACGACCTTCTTCTTGTCCTCCAACTCGGGGGAACCGCTCGTGTCGGCGAGTCGAACTTGCTAGTGCCCTGCGTGTCCGCCGCCCGCGTCGGCAGCCGGCTCGCCGGCCTGGAACAACCCGAGCGCGCCCTTCCCCACGTCGGCGAGCTTGTGCGTGATGAATGGGTAGGTGCCCGGATGCTCGAGTGTGAACTCGACGAAGCCCCCTTGCGCGGGTTGCAGGTCGAGGGTCTGCGAACCGCCGTGGGTCGCGTCGGGTCGAAGCTCGTAGTGGCCCTCGCGGTAGACGGTGTCGAAGATCGTCCCGATGACGTGCCATGACGAGTTCTCCGATGGCCCGGCGTCGAGCACCCACGCGCGGATGGTCTGACCGGGCTCGACGCGGATCGGCGCCGCGGAGTACTGGTTGACGTAGCCATTGAACACGACCGCGTCCCACTGCTCGTTCTGCATCTTTATGTATCCGGCTTCGGTCGTCCCGCCGAGGTAGAGCTCGGACTGGACGAAGATGAACTCGTGATCCACGGTCGGCAGGTCTGGCGGGTCGATGATCACGGCGCCGTACATTCCGTTGCCGACGTGGTGCAGGACCGGTGGGGTCCCGCAGTGATACAGCCATATGCCGGAGTGCGTGGCTTGGAACTGGTAGACGAGCGACTGGCCGGGCCCGATGGTGCGCATCTCGACATTCGGTGCGACCTCGGAAGCGTGGAAGTCGATCGAGTGCCCGTTCTTGCCGTCGTTCACGAGTGTCACCGTGAAGATGTCGCCGAGGTGTCCGCGAAGGATGGGCGCGGGCACCTGGCCGTTGAACGTCCACATCTCTTGTTTCACGCCTGGCGCGATCTCGAGCTGCAGCTCTCGAGCGTGGAGCGTGATCTTGTGCTCGGTGGCGCCTGTGGCTGGTTGGAGCTTCGGATCGAAGGGCCTCCAGCCCGGGCCGGGCTGAGCTGCAAAGTCGATCGTCTTGCCTCCAGGTTCAGCTGCCGCGTTCGTGCTCACGGTTGGCGCTTCGGGGTTGTTGTACAGCGCGACGCCGACGGCCACGATCGCCGCGAGGAGCGCGATGAACGAGCACACCGCAATGAGCATGTGGGTGAACCCGACGTCGAACTCGGACCTTGCTCGCCGCATCCAGCGAATACGTAGCCGCGCCATCGGAGCGTCCCTTCTAGATTGCTCTAGTGCTTGCTAGAAGAAAACTAGCGCAGAGGAAGCGACTCGGCAATACTGGGCCGTTGTGCTTGACGTCACGAACCGCGTTGGCCTGCGCCACTCGGCCCAGCTGGTGGGCCGGTGGAAACGATTGTGAGCCTCCAGGCTGGAGGTGTTCCTCGTGGGTAGTCACGCCGCTCACAGACGAAACATCGACGATCTTCCCGGGCTGGTCGACAGCCCGGTAGAAGTACCGCCACCGGCCGGCGACCTTCACGTAGGTCTCGTCCAAGAACACCGGTCAACGTCCGAGCAACGGCACGGTCCTGCTGCCTCGGCGAGCAGCGGCGTGAAGCGCTGGACTCACCGGTAAATGGTGACGTGGTCGACCTCGATCCCGCGCTCGGCAAGGAGCTCCTCGACATCCCGGTATGAAAGTCCGTACCGCAGGTAGCAGCGGATCGCCAGGCTGATGATCTCCGGTGGGAACCCGGAATCCCGCGAATGCTGGTCTCGGAACTCCCGGCGGGGGACAGGAGCGACGAAACGGCATCCGCCACCTTCACCCGCTAGCGCAATGAGGTAGAACACCGCGTGTGTCCATCCGTGCGGGCGGTCGGTCTCCAGCCGTTGATCAACCTGAGGACATGCAGTGGCACCTTCTGGCGCGACTTGCGAGCCGCGCGACTGCGCAGCCCACGCCGGTAGTACGACCACGCGTCGAGATGGTCGGTCTCGACGCCCACTTCGACAAGCGTCTGTTCGGGCAGATCGTCGAAGTACAGGTTCTTGCGCAGATGAAGCATGACGACGTCGAGTTCCTCGGGCGCGAAGATCTCAAGGTGGCGGGCAGTCTCGCGACGCCGATGGAGGTAGTGCAGCGAGCTCCACGGCTCGTCGAGTAGCCGACACGCTTCCTGAAGGCCGTGAAGGCTCAATACCGTCGGCAGTGCGTCCTGGTCGATCTCCACGCCTAGATCGGCGATCTCCAGCGACGCGACTGGATCGTGCTAACGCGTTGCTAACGAACTCGGGGAAGCGCAACCGATTCAGCTGGACCTCCTGGACGGTTGGTATGCGAAAGGGCTGACGACAGGGACGCCGCGCATCCACGCCGACGTGACGGACGATCTCGCCGCGGCTTAAACCCGCCGGCCTCCTCGGGGGCGTACAGGTTCGAATCCTGTTCCGGGCACCGGAGACGTTGAGCTTCAGCGCGGGTGCGTCAGTCTTCAACCAAGTGGTTGACAACGCTAGGGACCTCGGCGTACGTTGTCTTCAACCATTCAGTTGAGCAAGGAGGTCGTCCGTGGACGACGACCAACTGTCGCGAGTCTTCGCTGCCCTCGCCGATCCCACGAGGCGCGACATGGTGGCCCGCCTCGCCGTCGGCGACGCCACCGTCGGGCAGCTGGCCGATCCCTACGACGTCTCCGTCCAAGCGGTGTCCAAGCACATCAAGGTGCTCGCCGACGCCGGCCTCGTCAGCCAGAGCAAGGACGCCCAGCGCCGACCGTGCCACCTCGAGGCGGAGGTCTTCGACCTGATGACGAAGTGGATCGAGCGGTACCGCGAACAGGCCCAGGAGCGCTACGCGCGCCTCGATTCCCTCCTCGACGAGATGCGCGGCGACGAACGACGCACCGACCACCGGAACCGACAGCAAGGAGCAGCGTCATGAGCGTCGCCAGCAACCGCCACCAGGTCTCGATCGAAGCCGACCCCACCCTGCCGATCATCCGCATAACCCGCGACTTCGACGCCACTCCGGCGGAGCTGATGCGGGCCCACACCGATCCCGAGTTGTTCGCCCGCTGGGTCGGGCCGAACGGGATGGAAACCGAGATCCTCGACTGGGAGGCGAGGACGGGCGGCCGCTGGCGTTACGTCGCGCGACGCGACGGCGTGGAGTACGGCTTTCACGGTTGCTTCCACGAGGTCGGTGACGACAGCATCGTGCAGACCTTCACGTTCGACGGTCAGCCCGACGACGTCGCGCTCGAGACGCTGCGGTTCGAGGACCTCGGCGACGGCCGCACCCGCCTGCACGCGCAGTCACTGGTGGATAGCTTCGAGGGCCGCGACCAGTGGCTGGCCTCGGGCATGGAGACCGGCGTCGACGAGGGCTACGCCAAGCTCGGCGCGCTCGTCGCGGAGCTCCGATGAGTGGCTCGGCTGACGAGCACCGGGGCGTTGCCGGTGCGTTCACCGCGACCGTCGAGGGCACTGATCCGGGGGCGTGGGACCGGCCGGCGCCGGTGGAGGGTTGGGTCGCGCGCGACGTCGTTCGTCACCTCGTCGAGTGGTTCCCGGCGTTCCTCGACGGAACGGTCGGGGTCGCATTGCCCGCGGGTCCGTCGGTCGACGAGGACCCTGTCGGCGCCTGGCGCGCCCAGACCGACGCGGTGCAGGCGCTGCTCGACGACCCGGACACCGCCGACCGCGAGCACGATTTCCCACACATCGGCCGGATGTCGCTCGGGCAAGCGACCGACATGATCTACACCAGCGACGTGTTCCTGCATCGCTGGGATCTGGCCCGAGCCACCGGCCAGCACGAGACGCTGGACTCGGAGAAGTGCGCCGCGATGCTCGAAGGCATGCTGCCGATGGACGAGGCGTTGCGACAGAGCGGCCAGTACGGGCCGCGCGTCCACGTCCCGGACGACGCAGATGTCCAGACCAGGCTGCTGGCGTTCATCGGTCGTACCCCATAGACGTCTGTCACAGAAACGGCAGCAGTGGAGCGGATCGAAACCGTAGAAGCCGAGTGAGGCAGACGACGGGTGCTTCGTCGACGAGACTCTCGCGGTGGCCACCGTGCGAGATGCATGCCCAACCGATGCAGACGCCGTCGAGGCGGTGTGGACCGCCGTTGCCGCAGAGGGCGAGTGGATCGGTACCGAGCTCCCGCTTCGCTCGGGATGGGGTGATCGCTTCCAGGCCGCGCTTTCCGCCCCTGAATCGTCCTGGTTCGTCGCCGAGGTGGGAGGGCACGTCGTCGGCGGCGTCTTCGTCCAGGACACGCAGGACGTCGCCCACCTCGGGATGGCCATCCTCGAGCGCAATCGGGGAGCCGGACTCGGCCGGTCGCTGCTGAACGCAGCGGTGGGCTGGGCGCGCGATCGCGGGTGTCACAAGGTGACCCTTGAGGTGTGGCCCCACAACACCGGCGCCCGCCGCCTCTACGAGAGTGGCGGGTTCGCGGAAGAGGGCTACCTCAAGCGTCACTACAGACGGAAGAGCGGCGCGCTGTGGGACGCGGTCGTCATGGCATTGATCCTCGACGACGAGTCGCCCGGGCGCCCGTAAACGAAACTTGTCGTCCGGCCGGCGTCAGGGGGCTCGACCTGCTTGAAGCGCCGCGTCCTCGACCTTGCTCCGATAGGTCTTCCACCAGGCTTCGTCACCCGGCGGGAGATTGGACCACCGACGATCAGCCCCGACGGCGCCATCGATCGACTCGCGCAGGATGTCGGCGTGGCCGGCGTGGCGATAGATGTCGACGATCACGTGCACCAGCGCCCGATGCAGCGAGAGCTCGCGTTCGCCCTCCGGCCACCACGGCACGTCACCGATGGCCTCCAACGGAAGTGCGTCGATCGTCGCGTCGGAATGAGCCCACACCCGGCGACAGAACTCCACGACGCGATCCTTCGTCTCGCTGGGCCTCACCCACATGTCACCGTTCGGTTCGCCATCCTGCATCCAGGCCGGCGGCTCTGGGAACGGCCGGCCGAACACCGATCCGAAGTAGCCGGTCTCGATGCTGGCGACATGCTGGAGCAGACCGAGCAAATTCGTTCCCGTCGGCGCCAACGGTCGGCGGATGTCGTACTCGGACAGCCCGTCGAGCTTCCAGAGCATCACCTCGCGACCCGACCGCAGGTATTCGTGCAGATCTGCCTTGGGATCGAACACCACCGACGCAGTCTGGCAGCGCGGACGAGCATCCCGGAAGTGAAGCTCGGAGCCGGCGTTCGAGGGCGCCAGCGCAGCGACCCGGCCGCCTCCACTCGACGGGTCCCGTGGGCGGGGCTTGACTCTCACCGTGGGGGAGGGCCCATCCTCTGTTGATGGACGATCTGATGCCGATCGGCGTGTTCGCCGAGCGGTCGGGACTGTCGCCGAAGCGCCTTCGCAGCTACGCAGCCGCGGGCCTTCTCGTGCCGGCCGCGGTCGATGACGAATCGGGCTACCGGTATTACGCGCCGGGCCAACTTCTCGAAGCGCGGGTGATTGATGCGCTTCGACGCGCCGATGTTCCCGTCGCGGAGATCCTCACCCTGATGCTCGACCCGTCGGCGCGTCGCCTCGACGAATGGGAGCGAAGGGTCGAGCTCCACGGTGTTGAACGCCGAGAGGCCCTTCGACAGGCTCGGGACCTCCTCGCAGTCGGTCACGGGTCCGACGCGCCAGACGCAACCGCCGACACCGGACAGGAGACGTCGATGTACCTCAACGCAGTCACGTGTAGTGATGTCGGCCGGGTGAGGGAACGGAACGAGGATCGAGCCGTCGGAACTGATCGGCTGCTCGCCGTGGCCGATGGGATGGGCGGTCCTCCCGGTGGCGACATTGCGGCGAGCACGGCGGTCGCGGTCGTCGAGGCGGCGTTTGGCGGTCGTTCGCTCGATGAGCTCGCGGCGGGTGTACGGGCCTCCAATGCAGCCGTGTTCGAACGTGCACTCGATGATCGGCGGCTCGAAGGTATGGGAACGACGCTGTGCGCGGTCGGGCTCACCGACTCCGGTGAGCTCGCGGTGGTCAACGTTGGTGACAGCCGTGCCTACCGGCTGCGAGAGGGGTCGCTCGAGCAGTTGACGACCGACCACTCGCTCACCGCCGAGCTCGTTCGGCAGGGCAGGCTGCGCGCGGACGAGGCCGTTGATCATCCGGAGCGCGCGATCCTCACTCGCGCGCTCGGCGTCGGTCCCAGCGTCGACGTCGATAGGGAACTCCACGCGGTCATGGCCGGTGACCGGTTGTTGTTGTGCAGCGACGGCCTCTGGAGCGAAGTCGCCGACGACGATCTTCGAAGGTCGATCGAATCGGGCGGCGATCTCGACTCAGTCGCCCGTGCCGTGGTGGATCACGCCCTGGCAGCCGGCGGAAGCGACAACATCACCGTCGTCGTTGCCGAGGTCCTGGCCTGATCGGTAGATCCTTCGCCGTTTCTCAACGCAGATGTGCGCCTCTCGCCGACGCGTACAACCGGTGTTTCCGGGGCAGCGCGCCGGTGTCTTCACAGCGACCGGTTGCTAAGCGTACGCCAGGTACTTGCCCGCGACGTCGGGAACCTGCAACTCGAATCGCCGCCGTAGATCGGTGCCCTCGATCGTCGCTACTTGTTGCTCGAACTGCTCATTCGTCACGATGACCGGAGCTTTGAAACTCCAATCCCGCTCGAACCACCTCAGCAGCGAATCCAACAAGACGCGGTCAAGATCCTCGGGCAACCTTGACTTCCTCACCCAGAAGAAGACCGTGGCGTCGCAGTTTGACCACTGATCGGCACCAGTGGTGGTCACCTGCACACCTGCGAACATCTTTGCGTTGGGCGGCAGTACATAGACACACCCGAGGCACTCGGTCTGATCGAGGTTCATCACCGTGTAGGTGAAGGCGTCGCCGTTGGCATGTTGCCGTTCGTGCTTCAGCAGATCTTCTCTGTTGGCTTCGACGGTGAAGTCGTCCTCGGGCCACGTCGACTGCTCCCACTTGCGCAGGAACTCCCTGCTCTCCATCACAGCGTCGTAGTCGAGCTCGGCATCGGAAGCCAGCAACGGCCTCAAGACGAACTGCCGGGTCTTCAAACCCGCGGGAGCGCTGATCTCCAGTTCACTGAACACGAATGCGATCGTACGCGGCCCGACCGGGAAGTCACCACGGGTATCGATGTGCACCATCATGCGCAGCGAAGAGCCGACGACGTGAGATCCTGCTAAACGCCGTGCGAACGAAGTCGGCGCGACGGGATCGCGCGACGTGGACGCTGTGCACACGCACTGGCGCGGAGTTGCCGTTCAGGCGGTGGCGACGGATTCCAGCGCGAGCAGAAGACGAACATGTCGCGGCCTAGACCCTCCGGTCCCCTCGGGGACGCACAGGTTCGAATCCTGTTCCGGGCACCGTTGACCCCCGCGCCGGCCGGCCGGTCATCCTGCACGACACGTGGTCTGAGCAGGGGAACCCGTGTGGGAGCACAGCCGCAGTAGCCCCGTCATGGTTCATCTACCGCGCTCGCGAGTGCTCTTCACGACTCGACGATCTCCGGTGGCGCCGCGAACCACGCGGACCCGAAGAGCAGCGCGATGGCCAAGACGGCGACGACGATGCCGGACACGATGAAGGGGACGTGGCCGGTGCCGTGCCACGCGAGCCCGGCCCAGACGCCGGCGATGAGCAATCCGAACCCGCTCACGGCCGCGTGGATCCCCAGCGCGGTGCCCCGCGTCGAGGCGGGCACGAGATCGGCGACCCACGCGCGGCTGACCCCGTCGGTCAGCGCCGTGTACGCGCCGTAGAGCGGCAGCAGGACCCACACCCAACCGGCCGACTGGGTGAAGCCGAACCCGAGGTACGTGAGCGCGAAGACCACGAGACCGACCGCGAACACCGTCCGGCGGTCGAGCCGGTCCGACACCACGCCCGCCGGGTAGCTCAGGGCCGCGTACGTCAGGTTGTACAGCACGTAGACGAGCGCGACTCCGGAGAACCCGAGGCCGAGGTCCTTGGCTCGCAACAGCAGCAGCGTGTCGGGGAAGTTGACGAGTCCGAAGATCGCGACGAACGCGATGAGCCGCCAGAACCGGCGCGGGAGGCCTCGGGTGGACCACGGCTGACCCTTCCCGAGGTGCGGGTGCGGACGTTCGCGGATGAGGAAGACGAAGCCGACGCTGAGGACCGCCGGGATGATCGCGATCCAGAGCAGCGGCCGGAACCGTTGTCCCACGAGCTCGTAGAGCCCGAGGCCGATCAGCGGTCCGACGACCGCGCCGGCGGTGTCCGCGGCACGATGGAAGCCGAAGGCGCGGCCGCGGTTCGCGGGTGTCGTCTCGTCCGCGATGATCGCGTCGCGGGGCGGCCCGCGCAGGCCCTTGCCGACGCGGTCGGTCACGCGCGAGACGAGCACCATCGGCCATGCGCCCGCCAGTGCGAGGAGGAGCTTGCCGACCGCCGACCCGCTGTAGCCCGCGGCGACGAGCGGCCGCCGATGACGCAGGTCGGCCAGGCGGCCGGACACCGCCTTCATCGCCGACGCCGTCCCGTCCGCGAGCCCTTCGATGAGTCCGAGGACCGCGGGTGGGGCGCCGAGCACGCCGGTCACGAAGAACGGCAGCACCGGATACAGGATCTCGGATGCCGTGTCCTGGAGGAACGACACCAGTGAGACGACGTAGACGTTGCGGCTCAGCCTCTCCCGTCGCGGAGAGGCGGTGTCCGGCGTGTCGCTCGGCGGCTCAGACGACGGCAACGAGGCCTCGGTCGCGCCGGGCGCGTGTCCGTGCGCGATGGACGCGATCTGACGGCCGCCGAAGCCGACGAGTCCCGATCTGGGCCGGGTGGGTCACCACGAGGTCCGTTTGGGACGCGCTCGCTTCGAGGTCTCGAGCTGGTACCAACTCGATCCCGGCTTCGCTCACGATGTTCTGCCACGCCGGCGACGCGCCGCCCCGGACGTCATGGCCGCCACGCCGGAGTTCACCGCGGCTCCGACGAAGGGGAAGAGGTCGCCCCGAGAGCCCATCGTCGCGAACAGGATCGACGCCACCCTGCCACCCTATGACCACGCCTCAGAACGCCCCGAGCCCGGCGCCGGTCTCGCGTTGCGGCACGCTGGGGTGATGTCGGCCTTGCGGGTCATCGGGGCGGGGTTCGGTCGGACGGGGACGCTGTCGTTGAAGCGTGCGCTCGACGAGCTCGGCTTCGGCCCGACCTACCACATGGAAGAGGTCTTCAAGCATCCGTCCCACATCGCGAAGTGGTGCAGCTACGCGTCGAGCGGCACCGCGGCGTGGGACGAGCTGTTCGGCCGATACCGCTCGGGGGTCGATTTCCCCGTGAGCTGCGCGTGGCGCGAGCTCGCCGAGTTCTACCCGGACGCCAAGGTCGTGTTGACCGTGCGGGATCCGGACACTTGGTGGGCCAGCACATCGTCGACGATCTTTGGAGCGCGCGACATGTTCCCGGCTTGGATGCGCCGCGTCGTCCCGATCACCGCCCGGTATCTCGACATGAACGAGCGGCTGGTGTGGGACGGGATCTTCGAGGGGCGCTTCACGGACCGGGACTACGCGATCGCCGTGTTCGAACGGCACGTGGCCGACGTGCGCACGGCGATATCGCCGGAGCGTCTGCTCATCTTCAACGTGGCGGAAGGTTGGGGGCCGCTGTGCGAGTTCCTCGAGGTTGCCGAGCCCTCCCATCCCTTCCCGCGGCTCAACGACGCAACTTCCATACGACGGCGGATCGCCACGGTGAGGCTGGGGTCTCGCATGCTTCCAGCCGCGGCGGTACTGGTCGCGGCGGCACTCGTCCGTGTTGCCGTCAATCGCCACCGGCGAGGCGCCGGAACACGGGAGTGAAGATGTCGACCCACGTCGCGAGGAGGCGGCCGTCGTCGAGGTCGAGGATCTTGCCGCCGGTTGCCCACTCGATCAGACGGAAGTAGATCAGCGGCGCGACGACGAGGAACGCGAGCGCGTCGGCGTCGAGGTCGGTGACTCCTGCAGTCTCCTGGCGAACACGGATGGCGGCCGCGGTCGTCGCGTACGCGAGGTCGAGGTTCCCCGCCTCGTGCGCGGCGAGCACCCCGGGCGGGAGGTTGTGCGCTTCGCGCAGCATGATCAGCGCGACCTCGCGATTGTCGTCCGCGTTCGTGAGCATGTAGCGCCCGAGCTGCGCAAGGAACTCGGGGATGGTCTCGGGTGTGGGTGGCTCCCACTCGCGCGCATCGTCGAAGACGCGGCGGGAACGGGTGAGCTGGGCTTCGAGGACGCCCCGGACGAGGTCGTCCTTGGTGGGGAAGTACCGGTGGACGCCCCCGGATCCTCGGCGCAGCCCGGCCGCCTCCTCGATGTCGGCCACCGTGGTGGCCTTGATCCCGCGCTCGGCGAAGAGCCGGGTCGCCTCCGCCAGGATGCGGTCACGGGTTGCTCCGGCCATCCCGACACGCTACAAAGAAAGTACTTGCTTTGTCCGGAGGGCCCATGAAATCGCTGCCGACGCTCCGTATCGAACGGTCACTGCTCGGATCGCTCCGAGCCTTCAGCGAGGACCGATTGCGATATCTCGACGAGGCCGCCGCCCTCGGACCGGTCACCGCGCTGAGATTCGGCCCGTCGGCCGTCTACGTCGTCTCCGATGCCGAGCTGGCGCGCCGGATCCTCGTCACGGAGTCCGCGTCCTGGACCCGCCCGCCCGCGATGCGTCACCCGGTCCGGCTCGGCGTGGGGGAGAACATCTTCACGCAAGCGGAACGGGCCTGGTCGCGGAGCCAGCCGATCGTGGCACCCGCGTTCCGCGGTCGCGCGCTCGCGAGCCGGCTCGAAGCGATCGACGACCTCGTCGAGTCGGAGCTCTCCGGCGTCGCGCGGGATGAAGAGATCGACCTCGAGCTGCTCATGGGCCGCCTCGCCCTGGTGATCGCGGCATGGGTGTTCCTCGGAGCGCGGCTCGAATCGGAGCGGGCCCGGGTACTGGCGGATCACCAGCGTGAGATCGTCGCGTGGGTCGGCCACCGCCTCGGTGCACTCTCCAGCGGCATTCCGATCGCGTTCGGTGCCGGAGCCCGTCGGATGCGCGCACACCGGCGCGTCCTCGAATCTGCCGTCGACGACATCATCGACGGCACCGGCAACGATGGCGCGGTCGACGGCACCGTGTTGGCGCGCTTGGGTGCAGCGCACGTCAACGGCCGCTCGCTGAAGCGCTCCGAGATCCGCAGCCACGTGCTCGGGCTTCTTCTCGCCGGCAACGAGACGACGGCCGCGGCGCTGTCCTGGCTGCTCGTCGAGGGCGCCGCGCATCCGACTCACTGGGCGCGACTGCGTCACCACCCCGAGCTTGCCGACGCCTTCGTGGCCGAGACGCTGCGCTTGCGACCGCCGGCATGGGGACTCATCCGCACGCCGACTCGGGGCGGTGTCACATTGCCCGGCGCCCTCGGACCGGTGCGCGTGCGCCGCCCGACCGTTGTCAGCATCTACCTCCGCGGCATACTCCGGGACCCTGCCACATGGCCCGACCCGGAACGCTTCGACCCCGATCGACACCCCGCCGACGACCCGGCGCAGGCGCGCAACTTCATCCCGTTCGGCCTCGGGCCACGCGGCTGCATCGGTCAACACCTCGCGCTGGCCGAGCTCCGTACGATCGTCCCCGCGCTCGCTCGACTCGGCAACGTCGCCATCTCGAGCTCGATCGACGAGGACGCAAGCTTCTCGCTCCGACCTAAAGGCGGACTCCGCGGCCGGTTCACCGCTCCCGGCGCCTGCTCGACCTGACGAAGGCGTCGCAGTGCCGATGTTCCGGGAACCTCGCCATCCAGCGACGAGGACCCTGGGAGAGGCCGGGCGCAATCGCACCGACCAATCCCAGGGTCACTCGACCGCGTTCAGCTGACCGATCGCGAGGTCGAGGTGCTCGCCGCGGTCTCGCGCGGACTGTCGAACACCGAGATCGCCGACGAGCTCTTCATGGCGCACGCGACCGCGAAGACGCACGTGAGTCGTCTGCTGACGAAGCTCGCGTGCCGTGACCGAGCGCAGCTCGTGATGGTCGCCTACGAAGTGGGTATCGCGGTGCCCGGTGCTGCGACCCGATCCCCCGAGGACGCGTGACCCGGCGGGCTATTCGTCTTGGGGTTGGTGGGGGTCGTCGAGGGTGAGGCCCAGCTCTTCGAGCTCGGTCTGGTCCACCTCCAGCACGTCCGCGGCATCCTGTTCGTCCTGGTCACGGTCGGTGGTCGGGATCGCGTCGTCGTTGATGCCGATGAGATCGCTGAGATCGTCGGCTTCCGGATCGTTCTCGGTGCTCATCGGATGGTCTCCATTCGTCGGCATCCATCATGCCCGCGGTGGCGGTGCCCCGAACGCATCGGTCGCGGGCGGCGCCCAGTCCGTAGGCTCGGGTCGCCGGTCGCTCGCGATGACTGAAGTGTGAATGCGCCCGGCCAGACGGGAGGCGGACCATGGCTGATGTGTGCACGCACCTGGACCAGACCGCGGGCGTCGTGGCTTCGAGCACGGGCTGCGAGGACTGCCTCCGCATCGGCGGAGTGTGGGTGCATCTGCGGTTGTGCATGACGTGCGGCCACGTGGGGTGTTGCGACAACTCGCCCAACCGCCACGCCACCGCGCATTATCACGCCGTCAACCACCCGATCGTCCGCTCGTACGAACCGGGCGAGGACTGGTGGTACTGCTACGTCGACGACCTCATGTTCCTCGTCGAGGGTGCCCCATCCGCCGCGTCACACCCCTGACCCGGTTCCGAAGCAGCGTTCAGCCGGTCGCCCAGATCACGATCTCCGCACCGGACGGTCCTACCTCCAGCGGGAGCGCCCCGGCCTCGCCGAGCCGGGCCGCGTCACCGGCGGACAGTGAGTGCGTTCCGGCGAGCGTCGCATCACCGCGCGCGACGAACACGTGGACGTGCGCGGCATCGGGCACGTCCAACGCCGCGTCCGGGTGGGCACGCGCGATCCACAGCTCGGCGTCGGCCTGGTGGATGTCGAGTGCACCGTTCCCGGTGCCGCCGGCGATCTGCACCAGGCCCCCCGACCCGAGATCCGCGCTCACGTCGCTCTCCTGATAGCCGGGGGGCACCCCCAGCACGTCCGGCGGGACCCACATCTGCAGAAAATGGACTCGCTCGTCCGCGCTCGCGTTCCACTCGGAGTGGGTGATCCCCGTGCCCGCGCTCATGCGTTGGGCCAGTCCCGGGTAGATCACCGCATCGTTGCCCTCGGAGTCCTTGTGCCGGAGCTCGCCTTCCAGCACCCACGTCACGATCTCCATGTCGCGGTGCGAGTGCATGCCGAAGCCGCGGCCCGGCACGACAGTGTCGTCGTTGTGCACGATCAGCAGGCCGTGGCTCACGTTCGCCGGGTCGTAGTGGTGGCCGAAGCTGAACGAGTGCCACGAGTCCAGCCAATCGAGCTGGGTGTGGAGCCGCGCACCTGCCTTCCGGATGTCGATGGTGCCCATGCTCCGCGTCACCTCAGCTCGAACCTGCTGCCCCGGCCATGATGGCACCGCCGGTGCCCGCGTCAGAGGCCGAGCTTCTTTTCGATCTTCGTGATGCGCGCGTCGAGACCGCCGACCGTGTCGTGCAGGGTGCCGTCCTGCTTGTTCATCGAAGCTTCGAGAGCCTGGAGCGCGCCCGTCAGCCGGCTCTCGAGCTGGGCGAGATCGCGCCGCTCGGCGGAGCTCACGGTGGCGACGTCGCCGTTCAGCCGCAGCTCGAGCGCGGCCATGGCGACGCCGGTGCGCTGCTCGAGGTCGTTGAGGTCATTCCGGTTCTGAGCCTCGAACCGCCGCAGATCCCGGGACAGCGTGAAGTCGAGCCGGTTGACGTCGCGAGTCAGGCCACCGTTGACCTGGCCGACGTCCTGATTCACGTTCTTCTGGACGCTGCCGAGGAACCCGTCGGCGCGATGAACGACGCGGGGGAGGAAGTACGCGCCGGTGATGCCGAGCAGGATCGCGACACAACCGAGTGCGGCACCGATGGTGGCGCGGGATGCAGCGCGCGGGTCGGGGTCGGATGCGAGATGACGACGCGCGATGACGGCGACGATGACGCTCACGATCCCCACGGGAATCGCGGCGAAGAACCAGATGACCGTGATGCCGAGCACGACGCCCGAGATGCCGAGGACGAGCGCGACGAGCGGCAAGGACGCGTGCGGGACGGCTTCGTCCGATGGGGCCGCGGCCGTGGCCGTGGTGTCGTCCGGCTCGTGCGGAGTCGCGGACGCGACTCGTGCTGCGTCCGGCTCGGTTTCCAAGTTCGCGTCTCGAAATATGCCAACCATTGGGTCCCCCTCCCGCCGTATGGCATCGGCGGGAGCCGCAGAGCGCTTGAGGCGCCGAGATCCGCACGGATCGATTCGGAACGCGACGTCGGTGGCCGGTGTAGGTCCAGCATGCAGCTGAACCGGAAATGGGCGTTCCTCGCGTTCGGGGTGGTCTTCGCGTTCCTGGCGACCGCGTGCGACGACTCCGGCGACACGACGGCAGCTTCGACCACCCGGCCGACGACTCCACCCGCGACGTACCAGGGCACCTACACGGGAACGGTCCCCGGTTCAGCGGACTACGTCGGCATCGTCGTAGGCCCGGGTGGGGACGCGCTCGCGTACGTATGCGACAGCGGGGACAGCGTCGATTGGGTCAACGGCCGGCTCGCGGGCGGTCGCGCCTCGCTCGTCAACGACGGGGGCGCCACTCTCGACGTGCAGTTCACCGGTCACCGTGCCTCGGGGACCTTCAAGCGCCCGGACTCTCCGCCCTTGAGGTTCACCGCGACTCCGGCCGGGGAGCCCGCCGGCGTCTACCGGGCGGCGGCATCCTTCGCCGACGGCGACTACCTGGGGGGTTGGGTCGTGCTCCCGGACGGTACCCAGAGGGGGGCGGTGCGGCGCTACGAGACGCCGCTCCCGCGTGACGGCGCCGGGTTCCTGCTCGATCTGGCCCACCCGACCGTCACGGTTCCCGGAGGGATCTTGACCGCGACCCGGGTCGATCCCCAGACCCCGCTTCCGTAGCCACGAAGGGCTTGCCGGGCCCCCTGACCGGCGGTTCCCACATAGCGGGTGTATCTCGGAAGGTGGATTCGCCCGTTTGTGATACTTGTCGACGACCAAGGCGACCGCTCAGAATGATCGGCGCAGAGATGATGGGCCCGGACCCTGCTTGTCGCGCTGCGTCGTTTCCTATCGGGAGAGACGGGCACGTGGGCGTGGGCAGCTTGGCTCAGAGCTACGTCACTTCACGGAAGCAGCTGGGCGAGCTCGCCTCGAGCTCCGCGATCCACAACCGGATGGTGCTCCAGCAGTTCTCCGTCTGGGTCGGCCGTGAGCAGCCGATCAACGCGGTGCAGCGCCGCCACGTCGAGCGCTGGCTCGAGACGCTGGACGTCTCGCCCCGGACCAAGCGCATCTATCTCTCCTGTGTGCGGACCTTCCTCGCGTGGTGCGTCGCCCACGACTACCTGACCCGCAATCCGGCCGAAGGGGTCGCCGGTCCTCCCCCGATGCCGCCGGTGCCACGCGCCCTGCGCGCCGTCGACATCACAGCGGTTCTCTCGATCCTCGACTCCGACCGGGACCGCCTGATCGTGCTGCTGATGGCGCAGGAGGCGATGAAGGCCGGTGAGATCGCGGACATCCAGCGTGAGGACATCGACCTCGTCAACTGGCTCGTCTCGGTCACCGGCGAGGGATCGCGTCAACGGACGTTGCCGATCTCCGAAGAGACTCGCGACGTGTTGTGCGGATACCTCATCGACCATCCCGGGCCGACCGGCGCACTGCTGCGGTCGCAGAACCACCCGGGCCTCGGAATCTCGGCGGACTACGTCTCGAAGCTCGTCGGGCAGTGGATGCGCGACGCGGGCGTGAAGTCCGCGGCGTTCGACGGCCGCTCCGGCCACGCGCTGCGCCAGTCGGCCGCGGCGCACATGCTGGAGAACGGGGCCGACATCAGGGAGGTGCGCGAGTACCTCGGCCACTCGTCCCTCAGGTCGACCGAGACCTACCTCCGGCGGCTGCGCGCTGCGGGACCGCTGCGCAAGGCCGCCGGTGGCCGCTCGTACATGCCGGCCACCCTGGGAAAGGTCGTCGTCGTCCGTGACGAGATCGAGCTCAGCGCCTAGGTGCGCTCGGAGCTGACCTGGCGGATCCCCCAGGACGCGCGGTTCACCGCCTCGCTCAGGAACCGTGGCGCTCCAGCACGAACGCCTCGATGTGATCGCAGACGTAGGCGACGTCGTCGTCGGAGAGCGCGTGACCCATCGGCACGAGCATCCCCCGCTCCATGACCGCGTCCGCGTTCGGCAGTCCGCCGGGCGGCTGGCGGAAGGGAACTTCACGCATCATCGGTTGACGGGTCGCGTTGCCCGTCCAGACCGTGCGCGTGTCGATGCCGTGCTGTTCCAGCGACTGCTGCAGGTCACTGCGCCCGAATCCGGCGCCCTGATGCACGAGGAACACGTACGAGAGCCACGCGGTGTCGAGCCCGGCCAGCTGGCGAGGCGGCACGAACTGGTCGGGGTACCGCGCCAGGAGCTCGGTGTACAGCGCGAAGTTGCGTTGCCGGCGGGCGTAGTTGACGGGCAGCTTGTCGAGCTGGCGGAGCCCGAATGCCGCGCCGAGCTCGGACGGTTCGAAGTTCCACGCGAGGTCGTCGAAGATGAACAGGTTGTCGTAGCGGATGCCGTTCAGGTCTTCCCAGAAGTTGCGCTCGCCGCGCCGCGATCCGAAGAGCTGCGGCTCGGACCGCCGGCCCCACCGGCGCAGGGACAGGCACCGGTCGCGCTGGGATTCGTCGTCGAGCAGCACCATCCCTCCGTTGCCCGCGCAGGTGATGATGTGAGAGAGCGCGAAGCTCGTGACCGAGATGTCCGAGCGCGTACCCGTCGCCGTTCCCCGCAATCGCGCCCCGAGTGCGTCGCACGAATCCTCGATGATCGCGAGGTCGTGCCGCTCGGCGACGGCTCGGATCGCGTCCCAGTCCGGCGTGTTCCCCGCGAGGTTCGGCATGAGAATCGCCCGTGACGCGGGTCCGACCATCTCCTCGATCGCACCGGCGTCGACGTTGAACGTGTCGGGCTCGACGTCCACGAACACCGGCACGAGCCCCGCGCGCACAAGCGGCGCCAGGTCCGTGGAGAACGTCAACGGAGAGGTGAGCACCTCGGCGCCGGGGGGAAGGTCGAGCAGCTCCACGGCGAGGTACAGGGCCGAGGAGCCGGAGTTGCACATCACCCCGCCCGCCTTGCCGAAGAGCTCGGCCACCCGCCGTTCCATCTCGGCGACGTGCCTGCCGATGCGCAGCGTGCCCGCGCCGTTCTGCAGCACGCCGAGGATCGCCTCGATCTCCTCGTGGTCGTAGACAGCAGTCGCGTACAGGACTCGCCGGTCCGTCATGCCCGCATTCTCCCTGTTTCGCTGCGGTGCGTGGTGATCCGCTCGAAACTCCGGGTGGCCTGATGGCCGCGGGGTAGTCCCGGTGCGCTTGACTGGACGACCATGCCTGGCCTCCGAAACGCCCGTACTCGCGCGCTCGCCGCCGTCGCACTCGTCGCCCTGGTGGCGGTGGGCTGCTCCTCGTCGGATTCGCCGGCTGCCCTCACCGTCAACGGGAAGGTGACGTCGCAGTCGACGGCCGACGGTGACTTCTCCGCGATGACCAAGAACTCCCAGCTGAAGACCCAGCTCGCGCAGAGCGGCGGCAAGCTCCCGGACACGATCAAGGCCGCCTGGCTCACTGCCCTTGCCGAGACGCAGGTCGCGCAGTCCGCGGTTCAGCAGGAGGGTACGAAGATCACGAAGGACGACCGGACCGCCGCCGAGCAGTGGGCCGACCAGTTCTTCGGCAGCCAGGCAATCGTCGCCGCGTTCCCAAAGTCGTTCCGTGACGCGATGCTCTCCCGCTACGCGAACGTCCCCGCCTTCGTGCGTACGCACACGAAGAAGCCGACCGACGCGGATGCGCTCCAGAGCTACAACAGCTCGTTGGCGCAGAGCTGCGCGTCCCGGCGCTTCATCTCACACATCCTCGTGGCGACCGAAGCCGAGGCGAACGCGATCGAGGCGCAGCTCGCGGCCGGGGCGAGCTTCGAACAGCTCGCGCAGCAGAGCTCCACCGACAAGCAGTCGGGCGCGAACGGTGGTGTGCTCGGTTGCATCGACGGTCAGCAGGCCGACCCGACGTTCGAAGCCGCGGCGACCGCGGTGCCGATCGGTCAGGTTTCGGCGCCGGTCCAGACGCAGTTCGGATGGCACATCATCCGGGCCCAGGACGTCGGCCTGGCCCTTCCCTTCGAACAGGTGAAGAAGGAGATCCTGCGGGACCTCGTGGAGCACGGGCAGGAGGGCCAGAAGAAGCTGATCGCTTTGTTGGCGAAGGCCAAGGTCAAGGTCGCGCCGCGGTACGGGCGCTGGGTCGTCACGAACGGCAACGCCCACATCGAGCCGCCGACCGCGACCACGACCTCGGGGCCCTCGGGATCGACCGGTAGCCCGTCCAACAGCGCGACCACGTCCACGTCCAAGCCCTGATTCGCTAGCGGCGCGTCCACTGTGCGGCGAGGCCGGTCAGGTCGAGCCGGTCGACCGCGCCGATCCAGGCGGTCACGTCCTCGCGGCGGCGCGCCTCAGACGGGGTCGCGACCGCGTCGCGCGTCCAACGGGCGAAGATGCTCGTAGCGCCGCGTGGACCCGCGAGGCGGAAGTCGACGTGGCGGCGCGGATCGGTGTACACCGCGAGTGTCAACGCGCGCAGCAGCGGCTTCTCGAGGACGACCCCCTGCTCCCGGCCGCGGGACGCCAGGTAGGAGGCGAGGATCCGCACGTCGGTCAGCCCGCGGCCGACTGTCCGTGTGGTCCGGGTGGCGGCGGTGACGGCCGCCGCCGCCAGCGCCGCGGCGCCGACCGACCCGGCGGCGCCGGCCGCCGCCCCGCTCGCACCGGCCACCGCCCCGGCCTCCGCCGAGGCCGGGATGGCCGCCACGCGGGCCGCCGCGCTGGCGGCGCGGGAGCGGCTGGCCAGCCGGGCGACCTGGGTCCCGAGGCGGACCAGCGCCTGGCCCTCGATGAAGCGGATGAGGGCGCCGGCGGGCGGCCGGGCCGCCCCGGTCAGCATCCGGGCGGCGGTTTGCGCGTCGGGGACGTCGAACGGCTCGTCGAAGACCCGGTCGAGGGCCTGTTCGAGGGCCTCGCGACTGCGGATCCGGGCGGACGCGGAGAGTCGTTTCGCCGGCTCCGGGATCCTCACCATCGGGTACCTTTCGCCAGGGGTGGCGCAGCGAGATCAGACCGATCGTATGGGCTGGTCGGACCACCCCCGGACGGGCCGTCCGGCCCCTTTTCACGGCCACGCAGCGCGCGATAGCATTCCCGTTCGGGGGCTACGTGATGCGCGGACTTTGGGCGAGGCTGACGGTGGTGGTCATCACCGTCATCGGCGCGCTCGCGCTCCTCGTCCCGGTGGCGGTAGCCGACTCGCGCGTCCCCGACAATTCGACCTCGGTCGGGCCCCTCAAAGTTCGCGTGTACTCCCAGATGTGCGACGGCTTGGGCGGTGCCAAGCTGCACACGCGCCTCAACGTGAAGAACGTATCCGGGAAGGCGCAGAAGGTGACGGTCGTCGACGCGTTCGCCAAGGTGGTGTACGACCCGCCAGGACCCATCGCGCCGGGGAAGGGCACGCTCGTTCACCTCACGTCGTCCCGCCAGACTCCCGCGCACACCGTGACCGTGCTGGCAGACGGCGCGTCTGCTCCAGTGTCGATCGCGAAGTCGCCGTGCCCGCCGCCTACGACGGTCCCGACCACCAAACCTCCGCCCACGTCAGAGCCCACCACGAACCCCACGACCGCGACCACGAGTCCGTACGTCCCGCCGACCGTGCCGCAGGGACCGACCGGCGGTGGGCCCGTCGGCTCTCCCGGCGTCGTCGGTGCCAATGGTGTCGTCTCCGACCCGGGAGGCGGGACCAGCGCGGCCAAGGCGGCCAGCGGGACCCTTCCGTTCACCGGCTCGGACATCCGCGGGTTCGCGTTGATCGGTGACCTGATGGTGCTGATCGGCTTCGCGCTCCTGCTCGCGTCCCACCGCTCACCCCGGATGACTGCACTCCTGAAGAGGCTCACCCCGAAGCGGCTCGCGCTCCACCGCGCCACCTGACCGCACAGACAAGGATCGCCGGCTCACTCGTTGCGCCGGTGGCGATCGCGCGATCGTCCGCTACGCTGCGCCGCGGATGGACGTAACCACTGCACTGCTCGCCGACTTTGCCCAGGTTCGTGAGGGGCTCCTCTTCGTCGCCTCGGGTGGTGTCACCCGCTGCTACCGCGACCAGCTCCCGGCACCACTCGGCGTGTTCCTCGCCACGGTCCTGGAGCTCGACCGGCTCGAGGCCGAACGCCTGCACGAGGTGCACGTCGTCGTGGTGGACGAAGACGGCCAGCAGCTGGCCGAGATCGCCGGTGAGATCCAGCTCGGCGCCACCGAGCTGATGATCAACGAGAACCTGAACGTCCCGATCACCTTCGACCTGCGCAACGTGCCGGTCGAGCGGTTCGGATCCGTGGAGGTCCGCCTCTACGTCGCCCGTGAGCACCGGCGGACCCTCCCGATCTGGGTCCTCCAGTCCGCCTCGCCCAACTGAGCCGGGCGTTCCCCTACCCGGGGTCGGGGACGGGCTGCGGCGGCGGGGGGCCGACGTAGCGGGCGCCGGGGCGGATCAGGCGGTTGTCCGCGGCCTGCTCGAGCACGTGTGCGCACCAGCCGATCACCCGGCTCGACGCGAAGGTCGGTGTGAACATCTCCCGCGGCAGCCCGGCCCGGTCCATCACGATCCCGGCGTAGAACTCGACGTTCGTGTAGAGCTTCCGGCCGGGCTTGAGCTCGGCGAGCACCTCGATCGCCTTCCGCTCGATCTGCTTGGCCAGCTCGAGCTTCTCCCCACCGAGCTGCTCGGCGATGCCCCGGAGCAGCACCGAGCGCGGATCGTCGGTCTTGTACACGCGGTGACCGAAGCCCATGAGGCGGTCGCCTCGCCCGACCGCGGCGCGCAGCCACGGTTCGGCGTTGTCGATGGTCCCGATCGAGTCGAGCATGTCGAGCGCCCGGCTCGGCGCCCCGCCGTGGAGCGGACCGGAGAGCGCGCCGATCGCGCCGGTGACGGCGGCCGCGAGATCCGCGCCGGTCGAGGTGATCACGCGGGCGGTGAACGTCGACGCGTTGAACCCGTGGTCGATCGTCGAGATCAGATACTGCTCGACCGCACGAGCGTGCTCCGGCGGTGGCACCACGCCGCTCAGCATGTAGAGGTAGTTCGCCGCGTAGGCGAGCTCTGGGTTCGGCGCGATCGGCTCGAGGTCGTGCTGCAGCCGATGGATCGCGGTCAGCAGCGTCGGGACGACCGCACATACCTGAAGCGCTTCCTGCTTCAGCTCGGCCGCGTCGACGTCGAGTGACGGCCGGAAGCCGCGGTTCGCACCGAGGAGCGAGACCGTGGTGCGCAACATGTCGAGCGGCGGCGCGTTGCGACCCAGCCGCGCGATCTCGGGGAGCGCGCTCATCACCTCGGTCGGAATCGCGCGCAATGGTGCGACGACGGCATGGAACGCCTCGGTCTCGGCCCTCGTCGGTAGCACGCCCTCGAAGAGCAGGTACCAGACGTCCTCGATCGAACGCTTGTGCGCGAGCTCGACCGCGTTGTACTGGCGGTAGTGGTAGAAGCCCTCGAGGCCGCGCACGTCGCCGATGGTCGTCTCGGCCACGACCACGCCCTCGAGCCCGCGGGGGATCTCGTGGGCGAGGTTCTCGGCCGGTTGGATCTGCGCGATGCGCATGAGGTCGCGCATGGACACGATGCCGACGACCTGGTTGTCGTCCACCACCGGGATGTGCCGGTAGCCGTGCTCGGAGAGACTGGCGAAGGCGGCGGCGGCTTCGACGTCGGGGGCCACGGAATCCGGGTTGGCGGTCATCCAGTCGCGGACCGTCGCCGTCCCGGTGTCGGCTCCCGCGGCGGCGATCCGCACCAGGTCGCGCTCGGTCAGGATGCCGACGGGCCGGCTGTCGTCGACCACGACGACCGATCCCACGCGCTGCTCGCGCATCCGGGCCGCCGCCTCGGCCACCTTGTCGTCCGCGGACGCGACGATCACGGGAGTGCTCATGATGTCGCCGACCGTGCGGGTCTTGGCGATGTCAGCCGGAGGCATGGACGTCCCTTCGACGGGTGCTGAAGGCCGTGCCGGAGTTTACGGGAGCGCAGCGTCGAAGGGCGCGAAGTGCCCCCTCGCGGAGGACCCGGCCGTCACGCGCCGGCGCCGTGGCGGCCTTCGCCGGCCACGAAGCGGCCAACCGCCTGGTCGGGCGCGCTCATCGAGACGCGACCGCGTACGAGCTCGTTGCCCAGCGCCGCGTCGAACGGCAGGTCCCACTGCTCGTAGGCGGACATCCGATCCATGCGCATGCACGTCTGCGGGAGCCGCGCCATGTCGTGGGCGAGGTCCACGGCCGCGGGCAAGGCGCCGCCCGGCTCGGTGAGGCGATTGGCCAGGCCCATGCGCAACGCCTCGTCGCCCGACACGCCCCGACCGGTGAGGATGAGGTCGAGCGCGTGTGACTGCCCGATCAGGCGCGGCAGCCGCACGGTGCCGCCGTCGATGAGCGGGACGCCGAAGCGTCGGCAGAAGACCCCGAACACCGCGTCCGCCGCCGCGATCCGCATGTCGCACCAGACCGCGAGCTCGAGACCGCCCGCCACCGCGTAGCCCTCGACAGCCGCCAGCACCGGCTTGCCGAGCATCATCCGGCTCGGTCCCATCGGCCCGTCACCGTCGTCCCGCACCCGGTTGCCCGACTCGGTCCCGAAGGCCTTGAGGTCGGCGCCGGCGCAGAAGGTGCCGCCCGCGCCGGTCAGCACCGCGACCGCCAGCTGGTCGTCGGCGTCGAAGGCGCGGAAGGCATCGGCGAGCTCGGCCGCGGTCGGGCCGTTCACCGCGTTGCGCGCTTCGGGGCGGTTGATGGTCACGACGAGCACCGGCCCGTCGGTCTCGATCCTCACGTTCATGGCTGGCGCTCCCGGGTCGCGTAGAGGTGGGCCGTCTCGTTGAGCGAGCCGAGCGAGCGCGGGCCCGAGCGCGCGGCGCGCACACGGCTGATCGACGTGTACGCGGGGTCGAACCAGAGGTGCTGCGGGAGCCCGAGCAACGCGGCGAGGTACACGTTGATGACGCCACCGTGACAGACGACGACGACGGTCTCGCCCGGATGTGCCTCGATGACCGCATTGAGCGTCGGCACGATCCGGTTGCGGAAGCGCTCCGGGTTCTCGCCTCCGTAGTCCTCCCAACGGCCTTCGATCATCGCCTGCCAGCGGTCGTCCTTCGTCTCCCGTAGCTCTTCCATCGGGATGTAGTGATCCGCCTCGGCATCCCACTCGCGCAGCCCGTCGATCGTCTCGACGACGAGGCCGTGGGCCTCCGCCACCGGTTGCGCGGTCTCGAGCGCGCGCCGCAGGGGGCTGCTGACGACGTGATGCACCGGCTCCCCTGTGAGCCACGAGCCGAGCCGTTCGGCCTGCTCGAGGCCGAGCGGGGTCAGCTCCGGATCGACCGCTTGGCCGCCGGATTCCTCCGGCCCGATGCGGATCGGCTCGGCGTGCCGGACGAGCAGGAGCTCCATCAGGCGCCGTCCAGGGGGAAGCCGAGGACGGCGGCGAGCTCGGTGAGCGCGGTGCCGGGATCGTCGACCTTGATCGTGGTCATGCCCAGTGCCCGCGCCGGCTTGAGGTTGACCCCGAGGTCGTCGAGGAACACGGCTTCGTCCGGTGCGACGTCGAGCCGCGCGCACGCGAGCTCGTAGATGCGCGGATCCGGCTTGCGCAGGCCCTCCACCGCGGATTCGACCACCACGTCGAACGCGCCGAGATGCCCGAGTGCGTGGGGGGCCTGATCGGCGTCGGTATCGGTGTGCGCCCAGTTGTTGGTGAGCGCCCCGACCCTCAGCCCCCGGGCCCGGATCGCCGCGATCGCCTGGACCATCACGGGCCGGGCGGCGAACCCCTGGTTGATGCCGCGCATGAGCTCGACGGCGTCGACGGCGCCGCCCGCGGCCGCGCACTCGCCGGCGAACGCGACGCAGAACTCGTCGAAGGTCACCTCGCTGCGCTCGAGCCGGGCCCAGGCTCCGTGATCCGCGCTCGCGGCCACGACGCCCCGGATGAAGCGGTCGGGGAGGCCGTGCTCGCGTTCGTACTCGGCGAAGGCGTCGAACGGCGAGGGGAAGACGACGCCCCCGAGGTCGAAGATGACGGCGCGAAATGCCATACGGGCGGCGACGGTACTCCAGGCGCTTCCGGTCACCGCCGGGCTACGTTTCGCCCGAGGACGCGACGGAGGTGAGCCTCGTGCCGGGACCAGGTGACGACCACGCGCACGTAGATCGGCTGGAGGAGGTCTGGTCGTCCACCGCGCGACTCGGGGACTCGCTCTCGGAGACCGACTGGAAGGCGCCGACCGAGTGCCCCGGTTGGAGCGTGCAGGACAACCTCGCGCACATCATCGGGATCGAGTCGGTGATCCTCGGGCGGGCCGGACCTGACGTCGTCGAGCTCCCCGAGGCACCCCACCTCAAGAACGAGATCGGGCAGTCGAACGAGGTGTGGGTCGAGGTGTACCGCGATCGATCAGGTGCGGAGGTGCTCGAAGAGTTCCGTTCGGTGACCGGAGAGCGGCTCGCCGCGCTGCGTGCGCCGGACATGGACTTCGGAGCGGACGCGTGGACACCCGTCGGACCGGGCACCGTCCGCGACCTGCTCCCGTTCCGCGTCTTCGACTCGTGGGTGCACGAGCAGGACATGCGGCGTGCGGTCGGCAAGCCCGGAGGTTGGGACGGCGATGCCGCGCGCGTATCGCTCGACCGCGCCGCCGGCGTCATGCCGATGATCGTCGGGAAGAAGGTGAAGCCGGCGGACGGCACGACGGTCGTGTTCGAGATCGTCGGGCCGGCCGCTCGTGACCTCGTGGTCGAGATGGAGGGTGGTCGCGCGCAGCTGCGCGACGAGGTGCCGCTCACCCCGACGGTGCGGATCCGGTTGAGCAGCGAGGCGTTCCTCCGCCTCAGTGCCGGACGGGGCGACGCGGAGGCGATCCTCGGTTCGGGCACGGTCGAGATCATCGGCGATGCCGGGCTCGGCTTCACGATCGCCCGGTCGATGAACTTCATGTTCTAGCGCCGCGGTCGCGCCGCCGGCCGCTCGTCAGAGCACGAGCTCCGCCATGACCTGGAGTGCCTCGGGTTGCTGCGCGCCGACGATCAGCGTGGTGATGCCGCTCTCCTTCCACGCCTCGAGCCGGTCGGCGATGCGCTCCTTCGGGCCGATCAGCGAGATCTCGTCGACGAGCTCGTCCGGCACCGCGGCGATCGCGTCGCGCTTGTTGCCCTCGAGGTAGAGGTCCTGGATCTCCTTGGCCGCGGCCTCGAACCCGTACCGGCACGCGAGGTCGTTGTAGAAGTTGCGCCCGCGTGCACCCATCCCGCCGATGTACAGCGCAGCCATGGGCTTGGCGAAGCCGCGCAGCGTGTCGAGGTCGTCGCCGACGATCACGGTGACGGTCGGGGCGACGTCGAAGCCGGCGAGCGTCTTGCCGCCGGCCTTCGCGAACCCGGCGTCGATCGCGGCGCCGTAGGTGTCGCGGAATCGGGTGGGGGAGAAGAAGATCGGGAGCCAGCCGTCGGCGATCTCGGCGCACAGCTCGACGTTCTTCGGCCCGATCGCCGCGAGGTAGATCGGGAGATCCGCGCGGCGCGGGTGCACGATGATCTTCAACGGCTTGCCGAGACCGGTGGCGTCGGGACCGTCGTAGGGGATGTGGTACTCGCGGCCGTGATGCTCGAGCGGTGCCTCGCGCTTCAGGATCGTGCGGATGATGTCCACGTACTCGCGGGTCCGGCCGAGCGGCTTGCCGTACGGCTGGCCGTGCCACCCCTCCACCACTTGCGGGCCGGAGAGGCCGAGCCCGAGCAGGAACCGGCCGCCGCTCATCAGGTCGAGCGTGGCCGCGGTCATGGCGGTCATGGCCGGGGTGCGGGCGGGCATCTGGAGGATCGCCGAGCCGAAGTTGAGCCGTTCGGTGTGGGCCATGAGCCACGTCAGCGGCGTGACCGCGTCCGTGCCGTAGGCCTCCGCGGTCCACACGGAGTGATAGCCGAGGCCCTCCGCCTCCTGTGCGAGCGCCACCGCGTTCGCGAGGCCGGCGCCCCAGTCCTGGTAGCCGAAGTTGATCCCGAGTCGCATACGACGGGATCGTAGGCTGCTTCGCATGACCTCCCTCGTGACGAACGTCGTACGCGGCTCTCAGGCCGAACGGCTGCTGCTCCTGGTCCACGGGTACGGCGCCGATGAGCGTGACCTCGGTGGGCTGCTCCCCTACCTGGATCCAGAGGGGAAGTTCGCCGTCGTGCTGCCCCGCGGGCCCGATGCAGCTGCCGGGACACCGGGCTTCGCCTGGTACTCGTGGAGCCCGCAGGGTGAGTTCGACCCCGCGGCCTTCACGACGTCACTCGACGCCCTCGACGACCTGCTCGACGAGGCGTGCGAGGAGCAGGGGCTCGACCGGTCGCAGGCGCTGGTCGCCGGCTTCTCGCAGGGCGCCGGGATGATGCTGGCCCTCGCGACCCGGAGGAGCGACCGGCCGCGACCGGTCGGTGTCCTCGCCATGAGCCCCGCGCTTCCCGGCCTCGACGTCTACGAGGCGGACTGGGAGGCAGCCAAGGAGATCCCGGTGCTCGTGGAGCACGGCGACCAGGACCCGCTCGTCCCGGTGGCCCGGGCGCGCCAGCTCGCGCGCGTGCTCCAGGCGAACGGCGTGCCCGTCGTCTACGCCGAGTACCCGATGGGTCACCAGGTCGCGCTCGAGAGCATCGAGCGCGCGCGAGGTTGGATCGACGAGGTGTACGCGGGTGCCAAGCCGAGCGAGCCGGTTCCGGACGACCCGCCCGAGGGTCCCGTGAAGGCGGTGACGACCGCGACGTTCCCGACCGAGGTGTTGCAGAGCGCGTTGCCGGTGATCGTGGACTTCTGGGCGCCGTGGTGCGGACCGTGCCGTCAGGTCGGTCCGATCGTGGAGCAGATAGCGGTGATGCGGACGGGCGCGTACAAGGTCGTGAAGGTGAACATCGACGAGGAGCCCGCGCTCGCGCAGGAGTACGAGGTGCAGAGCATCCCGCTCATCGGCCTGTTCCGGGACGGCCGGCTCGAGCGCACCTCACTCGGTGCGAAGCCGCGCCCGCAGCTCGAGGCCGAGCTCGGGATGCTCGTCATCCCCTAGCGATCCCCGCCTGGCGCGCGGTACCGCGATCCGCCGTCTAGGGAACGCGGCCGTAGCCGCTGGCGCTGCCGTACCGCACGCCGGTCACCTTCACGCCCGTTGCCGGGTTGGACGCCGAGACGACGGACCCGCCGCCGATGTAGATCTCGACGTGGTTCGCGCCACCGGGGCCGTAGAAGATGAGGTCACCCGGCTGCAGATCGCCCGGCCCGATGCGGATCGTCTCCTGGTACTGGGCGCCCGAGTAGTGGGCGAGGCTCACGCCGGCGGCACCCCATGCCGCCGCGGTGAGACCGGAGCAGTCGAAGGTGTCCGGGCCGGAGGTGGCGTAGCGGTAGCCCTTGCCGACCTGCGCCTTGGCGAAGTTCACCGCGGTCTGGGCCCGGCCGTTCGGGGCCGGCGCGTTCGGGAAGTTCACCGGGATGGAGCCGCGCCGCACGGACGAACCGCTCGTGTACCGGCGAGCTTGGGACGCAGCCGCCGCGCGGGATGCCGCGACCTGCCGGTCGCGCTCCTGCTGGATCAGCACTTGGATCTGACCCTTGACCTGCGACACCAGTGCCTGTTTCTGCGCGGTGGACGCTTGGAGCTGACGGCGCGCGCTGTCGGCGGTGGCCTGGTCCGCGGCGGCCGCGGCTTTCTGCTGCTCGAGCTGTGCCTTCTGTGCGGCGAGGAGCTCGCGCGCCTTCTGCAGCTGGTTCAGCAGCGAGTCGTCGCGGTCGGCCGCAGCCGACGCGTACTTCGAACGTGCCGCGAGCTCGGTGACGTTGCTCACGTCGATCGCGCTGAGCGGGTTGCTGCTGCCGGCGCCCTTGTAGATCTCGGCGGCGCGCGCGTTGAGGAGGTGGTCGATGCGGTCGGTCTCGGCCTGGGCCTCGGCGGTGCGCCGCTCCGCGTCGGCGATGCCGGACTGCGCCTTCTCCAGGCGGATGCGCGCGCCGTTCAGCTTCTCCGACAGCGTGACCATGCGGGAGCCGTTCGCCTGGATCTGGGCCTCGAGCTGCTGGGCCTGGGCCTGCTTGTCCGCGAGCGGGGAGCCTTGCGCGATCGCGGCCGGAACAAGACCCGCGGCCACGACGGCGAGGATCACAACTCCCGAGACCTTGGCCCGGAGGTTCATGTAGGGACTCCCTTTGGCTCGGAGGTGCCGCCGTCGGTCCTTGCTGAACACGGTCCGCGAGAACACGGTCCATCTGGCGCTGACTACAAAACGGCCGCGCGCAGGAACACAGAAAGCTGCGAGCGGTTCCGTTGACCCTAAGGGATTGAGGCTCCCGATGCCATTTCTGTGGCCAGATTTCGGTTCCGGAAGCTCGCCTCAGCGCGGCGCTCGAACCCTCTGACCTGCGCTTTTAGACCGGCCACCCCGGGGTGGGGGTCGGAATGGCCTCTCCGGGCGGCGCCACGTCCGGGACCGACCAGGCCATCGCCCGGGCGACCTCCTTCGCCACCGCCTGCCAGGCGGCCGGGTCCCAACCCTCCGTGGCGGCACCGACCGTGGTGTCCTGGCGGAGGAACACGAGCGCAGGCAGGCGCTCGAGCCCGAGGCTGCTCACGAGGGTGCGGTCCGGGTCGACGAAGGTCGCCAGCTTCTCCCCGGCTTCGCCCAGGATGCGGCTGGCGATGAAGGGCGAGCCCGTCACGACGAAGGCGATCCGGCAGTCGCTGTCGCCCAGGACGGCCGAGATCCGCTCGGCCACCGGGATCCAGGCGGCTGCCTCGGGCCGGTCCGGCAGGATGACCAGGCAGAGCTGGAACATCGTGGACCAGTCGTCGAGCGTTCGGCTCACGCCTTTGCTGGTCGAGAGCTCGAGTGTGGGGTCGGGGTTCTTGGCCACGGCCGCAGACGGTATCGCGACGTCCCGTTAGGCTCCGGCTTCATGTCACGACGCGACCAGATCCGCATGACCGACGCCGAGTGCAGGGCGTTCCTCGAGCCCGGCCGGGATCTACAGGTCGCGTCGATCAACGCCGACGGCACGCCCCATCTCGTGACCATGTGGTACGAGCTCGATGGCGACGACATCTGCTTCTGGACGTACGGCAAGAGCCAGAAGGTCGTCAACCTCCGCCGGGATCCCCGGCTGAGCGTGCTCGTGGCGACAGGGGAGAGCTACGAGGAGCTGAAGGGCGTGTCGATCATCGGCCACGCCGAGATCGTCGACACCCTGCCGGAGGTTCTCGCGTTCGGGTTGCGCCTGTTCGCGAAGTACTGGGGGCCGGCCGACGACGAGCTGGTACGCGCCGGTGTCGAGGCGCAGGCGACGAAGCGCGTCCTGATCCGGGTGAAGGCCGACAAGACCGTGAGCTGGGACCACGCCAAGCTCGCCGGCGTCTACTAACCCCCCCCCACCCCACCCGCGCTCGCCCACCCCACCCCGCGCTCGCCCACCCCCACCCCGCGCCCGTTTCGGTGTCGTCTCGACACGCTGGGGCGTGTTCGATCGACACCGAATGCGGCGCACGTTGTTGTCCCATGCCGTTCGTAGTCTCGAGCCATGCTCGATCGGCGCACGGAAGCGCTTGCCGCCACCCAACACGGACTCATCACGCGGGGCCAAGCACTCCAGCTGGGACTGAGCCGCTCGGCGATCCAGCACCGGCGAAGTCGGGGACGGTGGCACGTCGTCATTCCAGGGGTGTACCGGGTGGCCGGTGCGCTCGATACGCCGCGCTTGCGGGCGCTTGCCGCAGTGCTGGCGTCCGGGGAGAGTGCGGTGATCTCGCACCGGAGCGCGGCGGCATTGCACGAGCTCCCCGGGTTCTCGCTCGAGCCGCTGACCGTCTCGGTACGTCGTGACGGGAGACGTGCTCTCGCCGGAGTGATCCAGGAGCAGTCCCTCGAGCTGCGGCGTGATCACTGTGGAGTCGTCGACGGGATTCCCTGCACGACGGTGGCGCGCACGATCTTCGATCTCTGTGGAGCGCTCGGCGCCAGGCGCGCCGAGCGGGCGCTCGACACGGCGTTGGCACGCAAGCTCGTCACGTTGCCGGCGCTCTGGCGTGTGCTCGACGAGCTGGCGGAGCACGGGCGGGCCGGCACGGTGCTCATGCGCTCGCTGCTCACGGAGCGAGAGCCCGAGTACGTGCCGCCCGAGAGCGAGCTCGAGGCCCTGCTCATCACCCTCCTCGAGCGACATGGACTGGCCTCGCCGGAACGGCAGGTGGATCTGGGGGACGACGATGGCTGGATCGGTCGGGTCGACTTTCTCTTTCGTGGGGCACGGCTCGTCGTCGAGGTTGATGGAGCCGAGTTCCATGACGGCCTGCTCGACCGGCGGCACGACACCGAGCGCGACGCGCGCCTCGTCGCGGCCGGTTGGACGGTGCTGCGGTTCCGCTGGGGCGACATCATCAACCGGCCCGCCGCGGTCGCTCATGCGATCCGCTTTCAGTGTCGTCTGAGCACGCCCCAGCGTGTCGAAACGACACCGAAAGGGAGGATGGCGGGTTAGGGAGCAACACGGGTTGGGGGTGTGGCGGGTTAGGGGGTGAGGCCGATGGCTCTGAGCATGCTCGGGGGCATGCCGTCGTCGCCGGCGCGCAGCATCGCGGCCTTCTCGATGTTGATGGGGTCGCGCTCGGCGCGCTCCGACCAGCTGTCCCACGGACCGGGCGGGATCGTGCCCTCGACGCAGTGGCGCAGGTATGCCTGCAGCTCGCGCACCTCGGTCGCCGTTCCGATCGGGCCGTGGCCGGGGACGATGACGTCCGCGAGATCCGCGACGGCATCGAGCACGTCGGCCCATGTCTTCGGGTCGCCCTGGAACGCGAGCGGTGTCACGCCGAAGAAGCACAGGTCGCCGGCGAACAGCACGTCGCAGTCGGCCACGAGTGCCATCACATCCCCGGCGGTATGGCCCGAGGCGGGGAGCAGCTCGATCCGCGGGGTGAGCTGCGCGGCGTCGTCGACGATGTGGCTCACCGGCCGGGTGCCGAGCTCGGCGAGCTCGTCGAACTCGTCCGCGAACGCGCTCATGAAGGTCTTGTACGCGTCGACCGGCATCGGCTGATCGAGCAGGTCGCTCGTTGCGAGCGAGCCGAGCACCATCGCGTTGCGGAACGCCTGCGTCCCGCCGACGTGATCGATGTGCGCGTGGGTCAGCAGCACGCGCTTCACCGGCAGCTCGAGCTCGCCGACGGCCGCGGCAAACGGCTCCCACTGGGACCGCACCATCAAGGTGTCGACGATCGTCAGGCCGTCGTCGTCCACGATCACGCCCGCGTTGCTCACACCCGACTCACCACCGGGTTGGATCCACGCGTAGACACCGTCGGCGAGCGACTCGAGCGCGGTCAACCCATCGCTCCGACCGCCGGTGTCGGGTCCAGGTACTCGTCGACGCGCGCCACGTGATCGCCGTCGACGTGGACCACGAGGCACGCCGGCATCGAGAAGGTCTTCCCGGCGTGAGTCGTCGCGTGGAGCACGTGCTGCTGCAGCACACCACCGTCGATCGCGATCCGGCGCGTCACGTCGTAGCGCCGTTCCGTCGTGGAGCCGACGAGCCACTCGAGCACCCGCATCGACCCGTCGACATCCCGCTCGCGGTCGTCGAAGCAGGTCCAGACGACGGCCTCGGGCGAGTAGAGCGAGCGCACCACGCCGAGCTCACCGGCCTCGATCGCGGCGATCAGCCGGGCAACGAGATCGAGGGGATCCGGGTCAGCGGCCATCCGGCCATTGTGGCGGGTTGGGAGCGTTCGAGCGACCTGTCCTAGCCTTCCGGTCATGTCTCAACGCACGAAGAACCTGCCTCGCCGTTCCTGCCTCTCGGTCCCCGGATCGAGCGAGAAGATGCTCGGCAAGGGCCCGACCCTCGGCGCCGACATGGTCTTCATCGACCTCGAGGACTCCGTCTCCCCGCTCGAGAAGGAGTCGGCCCGCGGCAAGGCCGTCACCGCCATCCGGGAGCAGGACTGGGGCGAGATGGTGCTGTGCGTCCGGGTCAACGCATGGGACACCCCCTGGACCGCGTACGACATCCTCGAGGTGGTCGGGAACGCGGGCGAGCGGCTCGAAGAGATCATGCTCCCCAAGGTGCAGACGGCGGCCGAGGTCGTCGCGATGGATCTGCTGCTCACCCAGGTCGAGCAGCAGGCCGGCCTCCCCGCGGGCCACATCGGCATCGAGGCGCAGATCGAGACCGCGCAGGGGCTGATCAACGTCAACGAGATCTGTGCCGCGAGCTCACGGCTGGAGACGATCATCCTCGGCCCGGTGGACATGTCCGCGTCGATGGAGATGCCCGGGCTGCGGGGCGGGCTCGAGATCCCCGAGTACCCCGGTGACTACTTCCACTACGTATTCGTGAAGATCCTCATGGCCGGCCGCGCGAACGGCCTTCAGGTGATCGACGGCCCGTACGTGAGGGTGCGCGACAGCGACGGCTTCCGCGAGTTCGCGATGCGCGCGCAGATCCTCGGCTACGACGGCAAGTGGGCCCTGCACCCGGACCAGGTGCAGATCCTCAACGAGCTCTTCTCACCGACCCAGGAGCAGTTCGACAAGGCCTGGGACATCCTCGAGACCTACGAGAAGGCGACGACCGAGGGTGACCGCAAGGGTGCGGTGATGCTCGGCGACGAGATGATCGACGAGGCGAGTCGCAAGGTCGCGGTCAAGCTGGTGAGCCGCGGCGAGCGTGCGGGGATGCAGCGCAGCAAGAGCTAAGAGGGATCACCGTCTGCCGCCTCGGCCGCGGCCACGTCGAGCTCTTCGGCGAGCTCCTCGACGGAAGCGACGGGCTCGAGGCCGCCGCGCTGGCTCCAGATGACCCAGCCCGTCACGATCACGAACGACGCGATCGTGAGCCACATCTGGTTGTCCCCGACCCAGTCGAGGATGTCGAGCAGCGTGCCCCGGAACAGGTCCGCCACGGTGCGGATGAGCACGAGCCGCACGGTGGTCGACGCCATCGCCACCAAGATGAACGACGAGTACCGCATCCGGTCCGCTCCCGCGAGGAGCGCGGCAAGTGTGCCCGGGAACAGGATCACGATCAGGTACCGACCGCGGTGGAACTGCCGCTCGATCCAGAGCACCGGCCGCAGCGCCCGCCGACCGGCGCGCAGCTCCATCCAGCGAAGCGACGCGTCGCCGTACTTGTGGCCGAACGCGTAGTACAGCGACAACACGCCGAATGCCCGCAGGAGTGGGATCACGTAGAACGGGAGCGCATCGAGCTTCGGCGACGAGAGCAGCAGCCACCGAAACCTGGGGGCGAGCGCCAGGAGCAGCACCGGTTCATCCGTGATCAACGTCGGCGCGAGCGCGTTGCCGAGGTTCGCGCCGATAGCCAGGAGGACCATCGGCACCGCGAAGACGGCCAGCTCGCGACGGCGGGTGACCGGCTTCGCTCGGACGGGTTCCACGGCTCCTAGCCTGGCAGGGTGGAGCGGGTCGACGCGATCGTCGTTGGCGGCGGGATCATGGGCGCAGCCGCGGCATGGCAGCTGGCCCGGCGGGGCTGGTCGGTCCGGCTGCTCGAGCAGTTCGAGCCGGAGCACACACGGGGTAGCTCGCACGGCGGCTCCCGCATCTTCCGGCTGGCGTACCCCGAGCCGTTCTGGATCGACCTCGCCCGGGCCGCTCGGGACTCGTGGCGCGAGCTCGAGGCCGACGCCGGTACGACGCTCATCGTCGAGACGGGCAGCGTGGATCACGGTGACCCAGCCGGTGTCGGGGCCACGCGGTCCGCTCTCGATGCCGCGGCGGTTCCGTACGAGATGCTCGAGCCGGCCGCGGCGACGGAGCGCTGGCCCGGGATGCGGTTCGACGGCCCGGTGCTGCACCAGGCCGACGGCGGTCGGGTCGAGGCCGCGCTCGCCCTGCGCACGCTCGTCGGGCAAGCGGAACGGCGTGGCGCCCGCGCGCAGTGGAACGCGGCGCTGCGGGCAGTCGAGATCGAGGGGGACCGAGCGCGGGTCGTCACCGACGACGAGACGTACGACGCCGCTGTCGTCGTCGTGGCCGCCGGATCGTGGGTCGGCCCGGTGCTGGAGGGGCATCTGCGCCTGCCACCGCTCGTCGTGACGCAGGAGTCAGCGTTCCATTTCGCGCCGCGGGAGCCGATGCCGTGGCCGAGCTTCATCCACCACGGCGCAAGGTTCCCGTACGGCCTCGAGACGCCGGGCGAAGGCGTGAAGGTGGCCGAGCACCACACCGGTCCCGTCGTGACCGCGGCGGATCGCGACTTCGTCGTCGACGCCGCGGCCCGTGAGCGCGTGACGACCTACGTGCAGCAGTGGCTGCCCGGGCTCCTCCCGGATCCGGTCTCGGAGGTGACCTGCCTCTACACCAACACCGCGACCGAAGACTTCGTCCTCGACCGGGTCGGGCCGGTCGTGGTCGTGTCCGCGTGCTCGGGGCACGGCTTCAAGTTCGCGCCGCTCATCGGCCGGCTCGCCGCCGACCTCGCCGACGGCGCCGCACCGATCTCACGCTTCGCACTCGTGCCGCCGCGCGGCTAGCTCCCGAGCGCCTGCTCCGTGAGCCGGCGGGCGATCACCCGGAGGCACAGCGTCTCGTCCGCGCCCTCGAAGATGGAGAGCACCCGCGCGTCGACGAAGTAGCGCGAGACCGGGAACTCCTCCGCGTAGCCCATCCCGCCGTGAAGCTGCATCGCCTCGCGGGTCACCCACTCGGCCGCGCGGCACACGTAGGCCTTGACCATGCTGGCTTCGAGCGCGCCCTCGCCGCGAGCCATCTTGCGGGCCACGTCGTAGGAGAACTGCCGACCGGCGCAGATGAGCGCGGCCATGCGGGCGAGCTTCGCCTTCGAGAGCTGGTAGTCGAAGATCGGCTTGCCGAAGACCTGGCGCTCCTGCGCGTAGCCGAGTCCGGCGTCGAACGCGGCCTGCATCAGGCCCACGGCCCGCGCCGCGGTCTGGAGCCGGCCGTTCTCGAAGCCCTCCATCTGGAGGTAGAACCCCTGGCCCTGACCGGCTTCGAGCCCGATGAGGCTCTCGGCCGGCACGAACCAGCTGTCGAACGCGACCTCGTACGAGTGCATGCCCCGGTAGCCGAGCGTGTCGATGGCGCGGCCTTCCATCTTGCCGCCGCGACCGTCGTCGAACGTGAAGTGATGCCCGGGCGCCGGCGGCTTGTCCACGACGAACACCGACAGACCACGGTGACCCCGGCTGCGGTCGGGGTCGGTGCGGGCGAGGACCATCAACGTGTCGGCCCGGCCGGCAAACGTGCACCACGTCTTCACCCCGTTGATGAGGTACCCGCCGTCCGTGGGGGTCGCGGTCACCTTCACCCCGGCGACATCCGAACCGAAGTCCGGCTCGGTGACCATCACGCCCACGACGCGCTCACCGGTCGCGATCTGTGGCAACCAGGCATGCTTCTGCTCTTCGGTCCCACCCTTCACGATGGCCCGCGTGAGGATCTCGGGACGGGTGATCAGCGCGCCACCCGCGCCGAGCGAACCCCAGGAGAGCTCTTCGGTAGCGACGCACATCGCGAGGTAGTCCGACTCGCCGCCCGCCGCGAACCCGCCGTACTCCTCGGGTACCGAGAGGCCGAAGCCGCCGAGCTCGGCCATGCCCGAGATGATGTCCTCGGGGATGTCGGCGTTCTCGCGGTGGATGTGCTCGGCGACCGGCCGGATCTTGTCGGCCGCGAATCGGTGGAAGCTGTCGCGGACGAGGTCGAACTCGTCGGGGAGGTGAGCGGGTCCCGTGCCGTGACGCGGGAGCGCATCGGCGACGGACTCGAGAAAGGTCGGCGCTCGATATTCGGCGACGAACCCGAGCGCGGGGCCGAGCTCGCTCGAGTCGACACCCCACTCGGCGTCCCGCGCCATCAGGCGCGAACCCACGTCGCTGATCGCGTCGGCGATGTACGTGTACGCGAGGCTGGCTTCGAGCTCTCCGTGCTGCGCGTACCCGAGCATGACGCGGCAGCCCGCGACGGCACTTGCCGCGTGGGCGAGGTCGTAGGCGACGACCTGATGCCGGTCGAGGGCCTCGACCGAGATCCGCCCGTCCACGACGGAACGCTCGGCGAGACTCCGCGCCGCCTGCTCGACCACTCTGGTCGTGATGTCCACCGCTGCCGAAGCTGTCGTTCCCGCGTCAGTCACGGGCGGGAGCCTACTGATGCGAGGCGCGAACCTACGTGCCGGGCGACGTCGGCATCGACGTCGCCGTGCTCGCGCTCGTGCTCGCCGTCGGCTGGGTGGTGGCCGTCGTCTGGGTCGTGGTGCTCGTCGCAGACGTCGAGCTCGTACCGCTGTATCCGTTACCGCTCGACGGTCCGGACGACCGGTACGACTGGCCGGAGCCGCCGCTCGAGCTGCCCGTGCCGCTGCCGGGGACCTGGGTCGACCCCTTGGCCGCGATGACCTTCTTGGTCTGTCCGGGTACCGCTTGCTTGATGATCTTCCAGCGCGCGTCGAGCAGCTTGAAGATCGCGGTTGCGAGATGGTCGGCGCCCGCGCCGGTGAGGTGAACGCCGTCGCCGGCGCGCATCACGACCCGCTTCCCCGAGTCGTCGATGAGCGACGACTGGAACTGGCCCCGGTCGTCCGCGAACAGGGTGTGCGAATCGACATAGGTGACGTTGTCCGGGAACTGCGCTGCGACGTCGTGCTGGATCCGGTCGACCGCAAGCACCCTCTTCTCGTCGTTGGAGTCTGCCAGCACCGGCGCGTTGACCCAGTAGACCTCGCGGCCATCGCCGATCAGGATGCGCATCATGGCCTCGACCTTCTGCGCGTAGTCCTCCGCCTCCGAGTCGTTGTAGACGATGGCGTCGTTGGTGCCGATCATGAAGACGACGACCTCGGGGTTGACCTGGCCGAGCTGCTCCGCCGCGTGCAGGGGCCAGTTGATGTTGCCGGCGATCAAGCCGGTCGAGATGCGCGAGTCGTAGTACGGCTGCACCACGCCGGTGGCGGCCGTCATCTTGCCGAGTGACGGGCCGAGCGCGCCGGCGAGGGAGTCGCCGCCGACCCAGAGCTTCAGTGGCTGGAGCGGGTTGAGCGCGCGGCGCTTGGGCTCGGTCGACCGGACGATCCGCCTGCCTCCGGGAGTGACGACGGGCTTGTCGGCCACCGCCCCGCTGGCGAAGCTCGGCCGGTCGGTGGGGATCCGGATGGTGTCGCTGAACCAGAGCGCGGCGATGACCACGAGCACGACGATGCCGATCGTTCCGAGGATGCGCCGGCGCAGGTGACGGCGCTGCCGCTGCGCGGCGGTCGAGCGGCGCGACCGCGACGGAGGGAGGTCGGATTCGGGATCTGCCATGGCAAGAAAGGGAGCGCGCAACCGAGGACTCGGGGTTCCCGATGGTACCGGGCGACCGTCTCCGAGATCGGTCAGGCCGTCTCGAGGGCGTCGGGTCGGGTCGCCACGGCTTCCGCATCCCGTGCCCCATCCAGCCTGCTCTCGTGGGTCGGGCCGGGCCCCTCGGCTTCCTGGTCGAGCTGAGTGCGGTAGAGGTCCGAGTAGAGCCCTTCTCGCGCCAGCAGGACGCGGTGCGTTCCCTCTTCGACGATCCGCCCGTCGTCGATCACGATGATGCGGTCCGCGTTCACGATCGTCGAGAGCCGGTGGGCGATGACGAGGGCAGTGCGCCCGGCGAGCGCCGCGGTGAGCGCGCGCTGGATCGCGAGCTCCGACTCGGTGTCGAGGTGCGAGGTCGCCTCGTCGAGGATGACGATGGACGGCGACTTCAGCAACACACGGGCGATCGCCACGCGTTGCTTCTCTCCACCGGACAGCCGGTAGCCGCGCTCGCCGACGACGGTGTCGTACCCGTCGGGGAGCGAGGCGATGAGCTCGTCGATCTGAGCGGCTCGACACGCGGCGACGAGCTCATCGTCGGTCGCGTCCGGCCGGGCGTACCGCAGGTTCTCCCGGATCGTCTCGTGGAACAGGTGCGGGTCCTGCATCACGAACCCGACGGCCTCCCGGAGCGAGTCGAGGCTGAGGTCGCGGACGTCGTGCCCATCGACCTTGACCGAGCCTTCGACGGCGTCGGCGATGCGGGGAACGAGCATGGCGGTCGTGGTCTTGCCCGCGCCTGACGGCCCGACGATCGCCACGAGCTCGCCGGGCTCGATCGTGAGGCTGACGTCGCGCAGGATCCAGGCACTGGGCTCGTCGTCGCCGACCCCGGGAAGCCCTTCTTCGAGTGAGCGCAGTGACGCCACGTCTCCCGCCGGGTGCTGGAACCAGACGTGGTCGAACTCGATGCGCCCTTCGGGGTCGACGAGGTCGATCGCTCCGGGTCGCTCGGTGAGCAGAGGTTCGAAGTCGAGCACCTCGAACACCCGCTCGAAGCTCACCATCGCGGTGAGCACATCGACTCGGGAGTTCGTGAGCTGGGTCAACGGTTGGTAGATCTGGCCCGTGTAGATGACGAACGCGACCAGCGTGCCGAGTGGAATCGCCTTGTCGATCACGAGCTGCCCGCCGATGAGGTACACGACCGCGGTACCGACCGCGGCGACGAACCCGAGGGCGACGAAGAGCACCCGCGAGTACATGGCCGACGTGACACCGATGTCGCGCACACGTGCGGCGCGCTCCGCGAAGTGGTCCCGCTCGCGGCCGTGATCCCCGAACAGCTTCACGACGAGCGCGCCGGACACGTTGAACCGCTCGGCGATCGTGTTGTTCATGGATGCGTCGAGCTGGAAGCTCTCCCGGGTGACGGTCTGCAGCCGGCGGCCGATGCGCCGCGCCGGGATGATGAAGGCGGGGAGCACGATGAGGGTGAGGATCGTGAGCCGCCACTCGAGGACGAGCATCACCGAGAGCGTGACGACGAGCGTGATGACGTTGGAGATGACGGTGCCGAGGGTGCCGGTGACCGCGTTCTGCGCACCGATGACGTCGTTGTTGAGCCGGCTCTGGAGCGACCCGGTCTGGGTGCGGGTGAAGAACGAGATCGGGAGCCGCTGTACGTGGTCGAACAGCGCAACGCGCATGTCGTAGATGAGCCCCTCACCGACCCGGGACGCGTACCAGCGCTGGACCAGGCTGAGGCCGGCGCTGCCCAAGGCGACCGCGACCGCGAGCGCGGACAGGACCACGACGAGGCTCTGGTTCCCGTGCTTGACCGCATCGTCGATCAGCGCCCGGAACAGGAGGGCCGGGATCACACCGATGACGGCGGCGGCGATCACGCTGACGAAGAACCCGACCAGTGCGGCCCGGTACGGACGGGTCATGCGGAGCACGCGGCGGAGCAGGGCGCGCTCAAGGTGCTTGCCCTTCACCGCGTCCGGATCGCGCCGGAAGCTCATCATGGTCTGGTGCATCATCAGACGGGCCAACGTACCGGGTCTCCTGCATGTTCCTCGGACCCGTAGCCTCTGGGCATGACTGCGACGATCGACCAAGAGGTCCGTGACGAGCTCCGGGCCGGTGTACGCCGCTGGGTGGAGCGTGAGGTGCTCCCGGTGGCCAGCGACCTCGAGCACGCCGACGAGTACCCGGCCGGGATCGTCGAGCAGATGAAGGCGATGGGGCTCTTCGGGATCACGATCCCCGAGCACCTGGGCGGTCTCGGACTGGACCTCCTGGCGTACATCGCGGTGGTCGAGGAGCTGGCGGCAGGTTGGATGTCGCTCTCCGGCATCGTGAACACCCACACGATCGCGGCCAGCGTCATCATGCGGAACGGCACGGGCGAACAGCAGGAGCGTTGGCTCCCCCGCCTGGCGACGGGCGAGCTGCGCGGCTGTCTTTCGCTGTCAGAGGCGGACGCGGGCAGCGACACCCGCAACATCAGCTGCCGGGCGGTGCGGGACGGTGACGAGTACGTCATCACCGGCACGAAGATGTGGGTGACCAACGGCGAGCGCGCCGGGCTCGTCGCCCTCGCGGCTCGCACCGAGGAGGGCATCACCTGCTTCATCGTCGAGAAGGACCCCGGCCCGGTGTTCGGCGGCATCACCGTCTCGAAGAACATCGGCAAGCTCGGGTACAAGGGCATCGAGACCGTCGAGATGGTCTACGACGGCCACCGGGTCGGCGCGGACTGCGTCCTCGGCGGCGACGACGGGCTCGGCCACGGGCTGGGCTGGATCCTCGGCGCGCTCGAGGTCGGCCGGATCAACATCGCGGCGCGGGCGGTCGGGGTGGCGCGCGCGGCGTTCGAAGCGGCCATTCGCTACGCGCAGGAGCGCAAGACGTTCGGGAAGCCGATCGCCGAGCACCAGGCGATCCAGCACAAGCTCGCCGACATGGCCACGAAGCTGCAGGCCGCCCGCCTGCTGACGGTGCACGCGGCAGAGCTGAAGCAGCGCGGTGAACGGGCCGACGTCGAGGCAGGGATGGCCAAGCTGTTCGCGAGTGAAGCCGCGTTCGAGATCGCGACCGAGAGCCTCCGCATCCATGGTGGGGTGGGCTACACGACGGAGCTCCCGATCGAGCGCTACTACCGGGACGCGCCGCTGATGATCATCGGCGAGGGCACGAACGAGATCCAGCGACTCGTCATCGCCCGCGGCCTGCTGCAGCGGTACGCGGTCGACGGGTAGGCCGGCTCCGCGCTCACGGCACGTAGGCGTGGAGCGACGCGAGGAGCGCGTAGAGCGTCATCGCCGTACCCGAGAGCACGAGCACCGCGCGTTCCACGCGGCGGCTCGCGGTGAGTGACGACGCCACGAGCACGAGCGGGAACGCGGCCAGCGCGTAACGCTCGAACGAGTCGAGGTTCGACGAGATGATCGCGCTGCCGATGCCGGCGGCGGCGAGCGCGCCGTAGCTCGCGGGCCAGGTCCGGAAGCAGATGACGATCAGCACGACTACCAGCACGAGCCACGGAACGTGCAGCCCGGTGCCGACGGCGTTGCCGTTGAACAGGCCGTGCAGCGCGTGGTCGATCGTGCTGATCGGGTCGGCGAACGAGCCGCGCCGCCCGGCCTCGGTCTGGATGGAGTACGGCAGCCAGAAGTCGCCGAACTGGTCCCAGACCCACGTCAGGTAGAGAAGGGTCCCGACCGCCGGGCCGACCACCGCGGCTGCGCGAGCGACGTACTCCTTGGGCGCGAGGCCCCGGATGCCACGCGCGCATTCGATCAGCGCCGGAAGCGTGAGGATCAGCCCGGACGGACGGCTCAGGCCCACGAGCACGCCGAGGCCGGCGGCGATCCACCACCGCTTCCCGCGCAGGGCGAGGAACATCCCGATGGCGAGCGCGATCGTGGTCGCTTCGGTGTAACCGAAGACCAGAACGAACGCCGCCGGTGCCAGCGCGAGCAGCCACGTGGCGCGGGTGGCGAAGGCCTGGTCGCGCCCTTCGCGACGGGCGAGGGCGTAGAGGAGCGCAGCGGCGACCAGCGCGGAGACGTTGCTCACGATGACGACGGCCGCTCGGGCCGGGATCCCGATCCAGATGAACGGCTTCGCCAGCATCGGAACGAGCGGGAAGAAGCGCAGCGCGTCCCGCGAGATCGCGGCATACCCCTTCGACGCGATGTCGACGTAGTAGCCGCCGTCCCAGGTGAGCAGCCCGGCGTGCACCGAGGTGCGGACCAGTGCGTCGTGGACGTGGAGCTGGTCGACGAGGTAGTGCGCCAGCGCCAGCGCCGCGACCACGAGGATCCGGGCCACGATCCAGGCGGGGAGGCTCTGGCCCAGCGGTGTGCGCCACCGTTCCCACACGGTGCGCCGCGTAGCGGTCGGCTCGGGCTCGGCCACAGCAGTGGTCACAGGGTGTGGACCCGGAACGCCGACGCGCCGATCCAGCACAGCGCGACGCATGCCGTGACGGCGGGAACGACCGGAAGTGCCCGTCGCCGGGTGCCGAGGACGATCACCGAGGACAGGACGAACGCATCCGCGAAGATCCGGAGATCGGCGTGCTCCCGCCAGGCACCGACGGGAGTGGTCGCGCAGAATGCGATCGCGATGGAGGCCACGGCGGCGATCTTCTCGTATGGCGCTGCTCGCGCGCCCGGTAGGGACCAGAGCGCGACCGCGAAGATGCCGAGCAGGGTCAGCGATTCGGCGACGAAGAGCACGCCGGAGCCGTTGCCCAGGTAGTCGATCCAGTGCTGGGTCCCACTGGCCAGCTCCCGGAACGGCCACGTCGTGCCGTTCCCGCCCCGGGTCGCGATGGGCAACGTCCCGGCCGTCGCGCAGACGACCTGCCAGAGAGCGAACGCGCCCACGGGGACCACCCACGCCGCGTCAGCTGCCCCCGGGCGCCGGCGCCGGCGGACCATCTCGATCACGCGCCAGGCTCCGTACGCCGCGACCGCGACGAGTGCAGTCTCCCGGGCCAGAACGGCGGCGGCGAGGGCGAGCGCGGCGAACCACCAGCGCTCGCGCCGGAGCGCGACCAGACCGCCGATCAGGAACGCGCACTCGACGACCTCGGTGAGGTCGCGCGCCGTGCTGAACACCAACCCGAAGTAGATCGCGGGCAAGATCCCCCAGACGGCGCGCCGGCCGGCGTCTCGAGCGATCGCGCCACCGAAGCCGGCGATCGCGGTGAGCGCGGCGAGGTTCACCAGGATCAGCGCCCACGGGACCGCGGCACCGGCCCCGAGCGTCAGCGCGAACGCGATCGCGGGGTACGCGATCCGCTGGCGCCGCATCGCCACGTCGAACGTGATGCCCTCGGCCCGGTCGCCGAGATCGAACGGGTCGCGGGCCAGCCGGTAGACGTACTGCCCGTCGTATCCGTCGCCGTGGGAGACGTACAGGTCGGGCGGTGCCTCGTGGCGGTTGGTGTGCACGTCACCGGCGACCACGAAGCGGCTGGCATCGCCGTGGGCGGCCCCGACGAGGCGTCCGGCGATCATGGCCCCGCCGAGCAGGAGCACGATCACTGCGGGGACCCACAGCCGATCGGGCAGGCGATGCAGCACGGACCGCCGAGGCTACCGGCCCGTCCGATCCCCCGCGCGTTCTGGGGGATCGCTACCCTGCGCGGCCATGACGATTCACGAGCGGCCGTTCGGTCGGTACTTCGAGGACTTCGAGCCCGGCGACGTGTACAAGCACTGGCCGGGCAAGACGATCACGGAGTACGACGACCATCTCTTCTGCATGATCACCATGAACCACCATCCGCTGCACACGGATGCGTGGTTCGCCGAGACGCAGACGCAGTTCGGGAAGAACGTCGTCGTCGGGAATCTCGTCTACTCGCTCGTGCTCGGCATGAGCGTCCCCGATGTGAGCGGCGTGGCGATCGCCAACCTCGAGGTCGAGACGCTGCAGCACAAGAAGCCGACGTTCCACGGCGACACCATCTACGCCGAGACGCGCGTGCTGGAGAAGAAGGAGTCGTCGAGCAAGCCCGACCGCGGGATCGTGTCGGTGGAGACGTTCGGCTTCAACCAGCGCGGCGAGGAGGTCTGCTACTTCCGTCGCAAGGTGATGATCCCGAAGCGCAGCGCCGCCAAGCCGCGGGAGCGGCCCTACACGAGCCCCGAGTGAACGCCGAGCCGGGTTGCCTCTTCTGCGCGATCGTCGCGGGGGAGCAGCCGGCCCACCTCCTGATCGCGGACGGACCGGTCCGCGCGTTCCTCGATCACCGGCCGCTCTTTCCCGGACACACGCTCGTTGTTCCCGCCGACCACATCGAGCACCTCAACGTCGCGCCCGACCCGCTGATGGGACCACTGTGGGACACGGTCCGGGCGGTGTCTCGCGTCCTGATGGAAGAGCTCGGCGCGGACGGCACGTTCACGGCGACGAACACGGTCGTGAGCCAGAGCGTCCCGCACCTGCACGTCCACGTCGTCCCACGCCGGCGCAAGGACGGGCTGCGCGGCTTCTTCTGGCCCCGAACGAAGTACGCGTCGGACGACGAGGCGGCCGGGATCGCGGCCCGGCTCGGTGCCGCGCTGGCCGCCGGTCGCTCGAGCGGTTTGGGTGTTTCGCCCGATTGTGAATAAGGGCTCCCGATCCGGGCATAACGTATGTGAATGGCAAACGGGGGGCGTGGGCCGGAGAGGGAGTGGGCGACCCTGGCGCTCGCGTCGCTCGGCGCCTTCGTCGCCTGCCTCATCGTGCGCCCCGACACCGGCGCCACGCCCTGGTACCTGACGGTCGCGATGGCCACCGCGGCCGCCGTCTTCCTCGTCGCGGCGTCCGTCCTCGTGGCCCAGCCCTTCCTCCGCCGCCGCCGGTCGGCCCCGCCTCCGTAGGGTGTAATGTTGTAAGCATCGCCACGCGCACCACGCAGATGCGCAGGTCACGGAGGTAGCGATGCATGCAGCCAGTGCGACGACGGTGGGCTGGTTCGCCGGGCGGCTGCCCGACGGCTGGTTCACGGGAACCCCGGAGATCACCTACGACCGCGACGAGGTGCTCGCCGTCGGCGTCCTTCCGGCGCCCGATCTCGGGCCCGACGCGGACGACGCGACCCGGGTCGCGGCCGCGCAGTCCCGGATCGAAGCGTTCCGCGAGGAGACCCGGGCGCAGCGGATGTCGATCGCCGATGCCGCCGAGGCGAAGTTCGGCCGGAAGATGGCGTGGGGCGTGGAGTGCGGAGACGAGCGGGTGATCTTCACCAACCTGAGCGTGCCGGTGATGACCCGGCTCCGGATGCAGGAGCGCGCGGTGCTCGACACGTTGGTCGACGCCTCGGTCGCCCGCTCTCGCAGCGATGCGTTGGCGTGGTGCGTCCGGCTCGTCGGCCAGCATCAGGACGAGTGGATCGCGAAGCTGCGCGAGGCGTTGGTCGAGGTCTCGAAGGTGCGCGCCGAGGGCCCCACCACCTGAGGGCCCGTAGTCTCCCGCCGTCGGTCGAGCGAGGGGGAGAGATGGCGGAGCGGTTGGTGGGCAGGGTGGGGGTTGTCACCGGTGGGGCTTCGGGGATCGGGTTTGCCTGCGCACGGCGGTTCGTCTCCGAGGGGGCGCGGGTGGTGCTCGGGGATCGGAACGAGTCGCTGCTCGCCGCGGTCGGGGACGAGCTCGGGTCGTCGGTCGTCACCGAGGTGGTCGACGTCACGGTCGAGGCGGATGTCGAGCGACTCGTCACCCGCGCGGTCGACGACTTCGGTGGACTCGACCTCGCGGTGAACTGCGCCGGGCTCGGGACGCTCGCTCCCGTTTCCGAGCATTCCCTCGAGGAGTGGGACACCGTGATCGGTGTGTGCCTGACCGGCACGTTCCTCTCGGTCAAGCACGAGGCGCGCGCGATGGAAGCGACCGGCCGCGGCGGCGCGATCGTGAATCTCGCGTCGATCAACGCGAAGGTCCCGGCCAAGGGGCTGTCCGCCTACTGCAGCGCGAAGGCGGGGGTGGAGATGCTCACCCGGTGCGCGGCGATGGAGCTCGGGCCCAAGGGAATCCGCGTCGCGGGGATCGGTCCCGGTCTCGTCGAGACTCCGCTGACCGAGTACGCCAAGCTGATGCCCCAGATCGGCGAGGCGTACGTCGAGTCGATCCCGTTGGGCCGCGTCGGCCGGCCGGATGACGTCGCCGACGCGGCGCTGTTCCTCGTGAGTGACGAGGCGTCATGGGTCTCGGGCGAGACCCTGTACGTGGACGGCGCGGAGTCGACGTGCGGCTACCCCGACCTCGGGAAGCTCGCCGCCGGTTAGCTGCCGGCGGTCGGCCGGGGCGTGAACTCGGCCAGCGGCGGGATGACCTTCGGAAGGCCGTGGTGCGTGCGCCACGTGTTCATCTCACTGATCTCGCCCCGCTGGCCGTCGTCCATGGCCGTGGCCCACCGGCGCGTCGAGGCCTCGTGGGCTTGGGTCGCGGCGTACGCAGCCATGTGAATCCCGCCGGCGTGGTGATTGATCATGAGACTGGTGAACAGGTTGTCCAGCGCCGCGCCGCGCGCCGCGGCCAGGCCGGCCATCTGGGCCTTGGTCGCGAGTCCGGGCATCTCGTTGCGGGCTACGGACGGCTGCATCCACCCCATGGCCCGGCGGGGCAGGTTGCCGCCACGGCCCCATTGCCCGAGGTAGGTGTTCATCATCCCGATCTCGGAGCTCTGGTAGGTGGCGATCTCGCTCGCGACCTGGAGCAGGAGAGGGTCGGTCCCGTGCTGCAGGTAGTCCAGAGCCATGGTGACGGCCTGCTCGTGGTGCGTGGTCATGTCCTGGAAGAAGCCGACGTCGACGGACGTGGCACTCGGCTTCGAGGGTGAGTCGGACCCCAGCCGCCAGCCGACCACCGCGGCCAGGCCGCAGAGCGCGAGGACGAGTGCGATGACCTGCCACAGCGCCGGGCCGGAACGCCCGGGCCGCTCGCCGCCGCTGGTCGGACCGTCCGGGCCCGCGCCCGGAACGGGGTCGGGCGCGGCTTCGGGCGTGGTCACTCCGGTCATGTCCGTCATAACGTCACCGTCCGGCTCCTGGTTCCTGCGTCGTGCTGATCGTCGTCGCACGTATGGCACTCGAGCTCGAGTGTCGCGTGCTCGATCCCGAACCGGCGGGACAGCTCAGCCTTCAGCTCGTCGCCGCGGGTCTGCGCCTGGTGCAGGGTCAGCTCTCCCGTGAGCACGACATGCGCGGACAGCGCCGGCGTCTCCGACCCGATCGACCAGACGTGCAGGTGATGCACTGCGCCGACCCCGTCGGCGGTGACGAGCGCCTTTTCAACCGCGTCGACATCGAGTCCCTTGGGCACGCCTTCGAGCAGGACGCGCGTCGAGTCGCGGAGGAGCTGCCACGCGGCGAAGAGCACGAGGATCGAGATGAGGATCGAGACGACCGGGTCCACCCAGTCCGCGCCCGTTGCCAGCACGACCGCGCCGGCGACGACGACGCCGATCGATCCGACCGCGTCCGAAGCGAGGTGCAGGAACGCGCCTCGCGCGTTGAGGTTCGTCCCCGCCGAGCGCGCAATGCCCCAGGCGCTGCCCGCGTTGACGAACAGCCCGAGCACACCGACGATGAGGATGCCGAGCCCGTCGATCGACTGCGGGCTCGAGAATCGCTGTACCGCTTCGAAGCACACCCAGCCGGACACGAGCACGAGGACCACGGCGTTGGCCTGGGCGGCGAGCACTTCGGCGCGCAGCATCCCGTAGGTGTTGCGGGCCGACGGCGGCCGGGTGACGAGCACCTGGGCGAAGATCGCGATGCCCAGCGCCACGACGTCGGACGCCATGTGCGCCGAGTCCGCGATGAGCGCCAGGGAGCCGAACGCGATGCCGGCCGCCAGCTGGACGAAGAAGAACACCCCGTTGGCCACCAGGGCGAGCTGCAACGCCCGGATGCGGGCCCGGTGCGTCCCGGAGCCGTCGGCAGGCGCGGTGTGCGCGTGGTGGTCGTGCGCCACCCCCAAACGGTACTGGCGAATCGACCATCCTCAGTTCGGGGGCGGGAGCGGGCACGAAGTGCGGACGCCCGGAGCGACCGGGCAATCAGGCGAGGAAGTCGAGGATCCGCCGGTTGACGGCTTCGGGCTGGTCGAGGTGGAGGAAGTGGCCGCTCGCGGGGACGATCTCGATCTCGAGGCCGGCGGGGAAGTAGGCCGCCAGCTCGGTCTCGTCCACCAGCTCGACGCCCATGCAGCCGTCGTCCGCGCCGTGGAGGTAGAGCGTCGGGATGCCGATGGGCCCGTTGCCCGCGGCCTGGATGTCGGCGAGTGCGGGATCGCCCGGCGTGGTGCCGAGCATCGAGCGGTAGTAGCCGATCGCGGCAGCAGTGGAACCCGGCGCACCGAGCGTGTCCTTGAGCGCGCGCATGAACGCGGGATCCGGCACGAGGCCGGGCGACCAGTCGCGCCACAGCATGTCGATGAGTGCGAAGTCGTCGTTCGGCACGACGAGATCCGCGAGCGGGGTCTGGAAGAAGAAGATGTACCAGGACCGCTTGAGCTGCTCCGGGCTCGTCAGGAAGCGCGCCATCAACGCTCCCTGGTGGGGAACTGCGAGCGTGACGAGTCGGGTGAACCGTTCGGGGCGGTGACCGACCGCGACGTACGCGGCGATGGCACCCCAGTCGTGGCCGATGAGCACCGCGTCGCGATCGCCGGCGAACGCGTCGGCGACCGCGAGTGCATCGAGTCCGATCGATGCGACCTGGTAGTTGCCGTCCGGCGCGAGACCGGTCGGCGAGTAGCCGCGCAGCCAGGGCGCGACCACGTGATACCCGGCCGCGGCCAGCTCGGGCATGAGGTGGTGCCAGGTCGGCGCGTGGTCGGGGAACCCGTGGAGGCAGAGCGCGAGCGGGCCGTCGGCCGGGCCGGCCTCCAGGTACGCGACGTCGATCCCGTTGGCCTCGATCCGCTGCGGCTCGGTCATGGTCGGGAGCGTAGGCACGCTCGGGCGCGCGGGCTCCCGCGAGAAACCGTTTGCCAACTAACCGTTAGGTACCTAATAATGAGTCTCCTATGGATCCTCCCCTCGGGCGGCGGCTCTACCTCGGCCATCGGGCGGTGCACGACGCGCTCGACGATCGCATGGGCGAGCGGGGGGCGAGTCTCTGGCACTGGATCCTCCTGCGCCAGGCCGCGGAGCAGGAAGGGTCGAGCCAGCGGGAGCTGGCCGAGAACATGCACATCGAGCCGCCCACGCTCGTGCGCCATCTCGACAACCTGGCCCACGAAGGCCTGGTCGAGCGCCGGCGGGACGAGCGGGACCGTCGCATCGCCCGGGTGTATCTCACCGATGCGGGGCGGCACCGGCTGAAGGAGCTCCGCGACGACGCGCAGGCAGTCGACGCCGAGCTGCGGTCATTCCTGAGCGAATCCGAGATCGAAGTGATGGGCGCGGCCCTGATGCGCATCTACGAACACTTCGCCGAGAAGAAGGAGCAGCGCGATGCCGACCAGCGTTGAGCAGGCAGAGGCAGAGGTCGCGTCCGGTACGGACGACGAGGTGATCCGCACCGTTGGTCTGACGAAGGTCTACCCGGGCGACATCCGCGCGGTGGACGGCCTCGACCTCTCCGTGAAGCGCGGCGAGATCTTCGGCTTGCTCGGCCCGAACGGTGCGGGCAAGACGACAACCGCCGGCATGCTGACGACGAGCGTCATCCCGACCGGCGGGCGCGCGTTCGTCGGTGGGGTCGACGTGGTCGCGCACCCCACCGCGGCCAAGCAGGTGATCGGGGTCGTCCCCCAGACGAACACGCTCGACCGCGCGCTGACCGTCTGGGAGAACCTCTACTTCCACGGCCGCTTCTTCGGCATGGGTGCGAAGGCGTCGAAGACGGAGGCCACCCGGCTGCTCGAGCAGTTCCGGCTCGCGGACCGTGCCTCTGCGCCGGTGCTCGCGCTCTCCGGCGGCATGGCGCAGCGGCTGATGGTGGCGCGGGCGATCATGCACCGGCCTGCGATCCTGTTCCTCGACGAGCCCACCGCCGGCCTCGACCCGCAGAGCCGCATCGCGCTCTGGGAGATCCTCGGTGAGCTCCACGGCGCCGGCCAGACGATCCTGCTGACCACCCATTACATGGAAGAGGCCGACGAGCTCTGCAACCGGCTGGCGATCATCGACCGCGGGAAGCTGCTGGCGCTGGACACGCCGGCGGCCCTCAAGCAGTCGGTGGGCATCGATGCCATGGTCACGGTGATGGCCGACGGCGACCTGGACCAGCTCGCGGCCGTGCTCCGAAAGGAGATCCCGAACGCGACGACGGTCGAGCACTCGGACAGCGTCGTGCGAATGGGCGTGCGCCAGATCCAGGGGGTGCTGCCGAAGGTGGTGGAGGCGGCCGAGCGCCACGGGTTCACCGTGTCGGACCTCTCGTCCACCGAGCCCACACTCGAAACCGTGTTCATCAGCCTCACCGGGAAGGACCTCCGCGAATGACGACCATCACGACGACGATCCCGGGCGTCAAGGAGCTGGAGCGCTCCGCCCGCAAGTCGACCCGCACCGCGTTCCGCGCGCTCTTCCTGCGGGACCTCACGGTGCTGCGCAAGACCCTGAGGGAGTTCCTGCCCCGCACTCTGCTCCAGCCGTTCCTGCTCGTCTTCATCTTCACGTACGTCTTCCCGAAGATCGGCCAGGGCGTGGGCGGCTCGGGCGCGGCGGCGGCCGAGTTCTCCACGCGGCTCGTCGCCGGCGTGATCGGGCTCTCGATCATGTTCCAGGGCATCCAGTCCGTCGCGCTGCCGATGGTGCAGGAGTTCGGGTACACCCGCGAGATCGAGGACCGGGTGCTCGCGCCGATGCCGGTGTCGCTCGTCGCGATCGAGAAGGTGATCTCCGGCGCGTTCAACGGGCTCTTCGCCGCGCTGCTCGTGTTCCCGATCGCTGCGATCGTCCCCGCGACGCCCGTCCACCTCGACATCAACTGGCTCGTCCTGCTCACGCTCGCACCGCTCGCCTGCTACATGTGCGGCGCGCTCGGGCTCACGTTCGGGACCCGGTTCGACCCGCGCACCGTTCCCATGCTCTTCGGGATCGTGGTGCTGCCCCTCACCTTCCTGGGCGCGATCTACTACTCGTGGTCCTCGCTGGCCCCCATCAAGTGGCTCCAGATCTTCGTCCTCGTGAACCCGCTCGTGTACATGTGCGAGGGGTTCCGGGCTGCGCTCACCACGAGTGAGCACATGAGCCTCTGGGCCGTCTATCCGGTCATGATCGGGTTCTCCGCCCTCTTCACCTGGCTCGGCATCAGCGGCTTCAAGAGGCGGGTCTTGAGCTAGCAACTTCAGGAGCGGCGGCCATGAGCCGAACTCGGAGGGTGTTTTCGGACCGAGAAAGTGGGTATCCTCCCGGTCCAATGTCGGGGGGCATGAGAGTCACCTTTCACGGCGTGCGCGGTTCGACACCGTGCGACGGCCCGCAGCTGGCCCGCTACGGCGGGAACACCTCCTGCGTGGCGGTGGAGGTCGAGGGGCAGGCACCGATCGTCTTCGACCTCGGTACCGGGCTGCGCAACTTCGGTCTGGCCCTGCTGCAGCAGGGCCGCCAGGCGGACTTCCACGGGACCGTCCTGCTGAGCCACCTCCACTGGGACCACGTCCAGGGGCTCCCATTCTTCGTCCCGCTGCACTGCGGTGAGTCCACCCTCGACGTGTACGGCCCGCGCCAGGAAGAGGGCCCGCTCGGCGACGTCTACACCGGGATGATGCGGCCGCCGTACTTCCCGATCACGCCCGGCCAGCTCGAGGGCACCGTGCGCTTCCACGACGTCGGCGAGGACGACTTCCCGGTGTCGACCACGGCGAAGGTGCGGTCCCGCTGGATCCGCCACGTCGGTCCGACGCTCGGTTACCGGCTCGACTGGCAGGGCATCTCGATCGCGTATCTCTCGGACCACGGGCAGGGTTGCGGGATGGGTGCATCCCGTGGCCAGCACGGCGACGGCCACGGGGACGACTTCGTCCCCCAGGACGTGCTCGAGCTCTGCGACGGCGCCGATCTGCTGATCCACGACGCGCAGCACACCCCGGCCGAGTTCGAGCACAAGCGCCACTGGGGCCACTGCACCGTCGACTACGCGGTGCACGTGGCGAAGGAGGCCGGCGTCCAGCGCCTGGCCCTGTTCCACCACGACCCCTCGCACAGTGACGATCAGATCGACCTGCTGTTGCGAGCGGCGCGCGACACCGCGGATCACATCGGAGCCCGCGAGGTGCTCGCGGCATTCGAGGGGCTCGAGCTCGAGCTTGCGCCTCCGGACAGCACCGCGCTCAGATAGCTCGCGTGACCCACGAGGATCCGGGAGACCACAGTCCCGACACCGACATCCTCAAGCCGGACGCCGCCTCGTTCCGGTCGGTCCTCGGACACTTCGCCACCGGTATCACCGTCATCACCGCGATGGACGGTGACGAGCCCGTGGGCATCGCGGCGAACTCCTTCACCTCGGTCTCCCTCGATCCTCCGCTCGTCCTGTTCTGTGCCGCGAAGTCCTCGACCACGTGGCCGCGCATCCAGCGCGCCGGCCACTTCACCGTGAACGTCCTCGACGAGCACCAGGAGCACATCTCCCGGCTCTTCGCCGAGAAGGGCGCGGACCGGTTCGGTCTGATCGAGTGGGAGCGGGGCGAGCGGGGCCCGATCCTCCACGACGTGCACGCGTACCTCGACTGCACGATCGAGACCGAGCACGACGCGGGCGATCACGTGATCGTCGTCGGCCGCGTGCAGGAGCTCGGACTGACCGCCGACGCGGGTCCGTTGCTCTTCTACCAGGGCCGCTACGGGCGCCTGCTCGGCAGCGACTGACGCCATGGCGACCGTGACCAAGTCCCCGGCGATCGACGGTGTCGTCATCGTCGAGCCGAAGATCTGGGGTGACGAGCGCGGGATGTTCGCGGAGACGTTCCGCCAGGAATGGCTCCCCGAAGATGTGCCGCACATGGTGCAGGGCAACCGCGCGGACCGGAGCGAGGGAACCCTCGTCGGGCTCCACTACCACCTGCATCAAGCCGATTACTGGTACGTGCCGTTCGGCTTCGTGCTCGCGGCGCTGCACGACCTGCGCGCGTCGTCACCCACCCGGGGCACGTCGCTCGCGGTCGAGCTCGACGCGGAGAAGCACCGCGGGCTCTACATCCCGCGTGGGGTCGCCCACGGGTTCTACGCGCGGACCGACGCGACGATCACGTACCTCGTGGACCAGTACTACAACCCCGATGACGAGCTCGGCGTGGCCTGGGACGACCCCGAGCTCCAGATCGTGTGGCCGGGATCCGACCCGATCCTCTCGGGACGGGACCGGGGCAACCCGCGCATCGCCGACATCCCGCCCGGTCAGCTGCCCGGGTAGCTCAGCGTCCCGGGTCCCGCCGCGGTGGGCGGCCGCCCGGCGCATCGCCACCCCCGCCCCCACGTCCCCGGCGCAGGGCCTCGGCGGCCACGCAGAAGAGTCCGGTGGCCGCGAGCGCGCTCACGCCGGCGACGACGAACGCGAGCAGGGCCGCGAGGACGTTCACGCCCCCGAGGCTCAGCAACGTGGCGACCACGAGGGCGGCGAAGATCAGCAGCGACTGGTCCCGGCTGACCTCGACCCGCTCCACGGACCTGGGCGGGCCGGCCCGCTTCGCGATCACCGCCTGCCAGAACCGCGGAGTGGGGCCGGCGCGCCCGAGCGCGGCGTCGAGCCCGGGAAGGACCGCGGCCACCGGGATCATCCACGGGATCGAGAAGACGAACCCGGCGAGCAGCACCACGGTCACCGTGCCCTGCTGGAGCCGCAGGATCCGGGCGTCGGCGTCGGGCACCGCCCGACCCTACAACCGGGGTCCGCGCGATCACCCGACGCGCGAAGCGTGCCTTTAGGGCCACCCTCCGTGGGTCGATAGGCTGAAAGCCCGCGGGTGGAGACGGAGCGCGTACCGGGGGCGTAAAGTACCTAAAGCGGTATATAACGGACTGTCACACTTCGACCGATGACCACGTCACGACACGAGGCAGGACCCCAGCCGATGGACGTACGGATGCTCGGCTCCGCCGAGGTGCTGCGAGGGTCCGTCGGAGACGTCGCGGAGCAACGCGAAGCCCATCGCCAGCGCCGCGTGCTCGAGATCCTCGTCTTCCTGACGATCATCGCGGCGTTCCTCTACTGGCGCATGTTCACCGGCAACCCCGTCCATCCGGGTTGGCCGAATTTCTCGATCCCCGAAGAGATGCGTCAGTACATCCCGAGCATGCTGCTCGTGGTGCTGCTGGGCGCGATGCTCATGCTCCCGCTCCTCGCGGCCGGCCGTTCGCCGCACACGCTCTACCGGCCGAGTGAGATCCCGATCACCTTCGACGACGTCGTCGGTCTCGGCATCGTCAAGGACGAGGTCATCCGGACGCTGAACCTGTTCCTCGCGTTCAAGACGTTCCGCGACCGCATGGGCGGGACTCCGCGCCGGGCCATCCTGTTCGAAGGACCACCCGGTACCGGCAAGACGTACATGGCCAAGGCGATGGCGCGCGAGGCCGGAGTGCCGTTCCTGTTCGTGTCGGCGAGCGCGTTCCAGTCGATGTACTACGGCCAGACGAACCGCAAGATCCGTTCGTACTTCCGCTCGTTGCGCAAGATCGCGCGCCGCGAAGGCGGAGCCATCGGGTTCATCGAGGAGATCGACGCGATCGCCGGGACGCGCAGCGGCGTGAGCTCGATGGCCGACCAGCCCGATCAGGGACGGGGGGTCGCTCGCTCCGACAGCCGCGAGGGGATCAGCGGAGTGGTCAACGAGCTGCTGGTCCAGATGCAGTCGTTCGACGAGTCGACGATGGGTGGCCGCGTCCGCGGCTGGGGAATCGACCGCTTGAACCGGTTCATGCCGGCGGCGCACCAGATCCGCAAGCGTCGGCCGACGGGGGCGAACATCCTCGTGATCGGGGCCACCAACCGCGCCGCGGACCTCGACCCCGCACTGCTCCGCCCGGGCCGGTTCGACCGTGCGGTGTACTTCGGCCTGCCGGGTCGGAGTGGGCGGCGCGACATCATCGACTACTACCTGAAGAAGAAGGCGCACGTCCCCGAGCTCGACAAGGACGAGCGGCGCGACACCCTCGCGGCCATGACGTTCGGGTACTCGCCGGTGATGATCGAGCACCTCTTCGACGAAGCGCTCGTGTGGTGCCTGCGCGACGGGCGCGAAGCCATGGAGTGGCCGGACATCCAGCAGGCCAAGCTCACGGAGGAGATCGGGCTCGCACAACCCGTCGAGTACACGATCGAAGAGAAGCTCACCATCGCGACGCACGAAGCCGGCCATGCGGTGATCGCCTACCTCGTCGGGGTCGGCCGCAAGCTCGAGGTGCTCAGCATCATCAAGCGCAAGGACGCGCTCGGTCTGCTCGCACATTCCGAGACCGAAGAGCGCTACACGCGCACGCGTTCCGAGCTGATCGCCGCCATCCAGATCAACTTCGGTGGCATGACCGCGGAGGAGCTGTTCTTCGGGGAATCCGGTACCGGGCCGAGCAGCGACCTCGTGAACGCGACCACACTGGCCGCGCAGATGGTGGGCTCGTTCGGCATGGCCGGCACGCTGCTCAGCTTCGAGGCGGTGCAGGGCCCGTTCCGCCAGGGAATCGTGGCGAAGGTGCTCGCCGACGACGAAGCCCGCCGTTCGGTGGAGCGCATCCTCGAGCAGGCCAAGGCGGACGTCCGGAACCTGCTCGACTCGCACCGCCACCTCGTGATCGCGTTGCGGGAGCAGCTGCTGGTGCACGAGGAGCTGGTCGGCGACGAGATCCTCGACGTGTTGGTCCACGCGGAGGCCGAGCAGCACGACCCGGCAATCTCGGGCCCGTGATCGAGCGGGTCGAGACGGACGGCGCGGTCATCCTCGTCGGCGCGGACGCGACCGAGGTGGGTGAGGCGGTGCGCGCCGCGACGGGCCCCGCGCGCGTGGCGGGACTCGTCGGCTCTCCGGACGATCCTCGGGTGCAGGCCGCGCTCGACGAGATGCGCCGCGAGCTCTTCGAGGCACCCGAGTAGCTCCGGCCGCGGCTATTCCCGGCGGGCTCGTGAGGAGCCGCTGGTAGCCTCGCTCGCCGCCCCGAACGCACCCCGCGTCGGGCCGCGAGGGGTGAGCGTGAACGCGTGAGTGTGGACGCAGCGTGAGTGAGGACGCAGCGTGAGTGAGGACGCAGAGAGCGGGTCAGCGGACCCGGGCTCGGCCGAGCGGGAAGCCCGCCGCGCCGGCTGGCGGCTGATGTTCAGCGCCGTGCGCCCCCAGAAGTGGTGGGTCGCCGGCGGGATCGGAGCCGGCGTCTTCTGGACCCTGGCCAAGCTCACCGTCCCGCTGCTCGCGGCCGCGGCCATCGACGACGGGATGCGCCGGGGTGACGGGGGCAAGGTCCTGACGTTGACGCTCGCCATGGTGGCGGTCGGCGTGGTGCAGGCGGTCAGCACCGGTCTCCGGCGTTACGCCGCGTTCCGGATCGCGCTGCGCACCGAGACCGATCTGCGCCAGCGCCTGTTCGCCCACCTCCAACGCCTGCACTTCGCGTTCCACGACCAGTCGCAGACGGGCCAGCTGATGGCCCGGGCGAACACGGACATCCAGCAGGTCGAGACCGTCGTCATCCTGATCCCGTTGACCGCGGCGAGCTGCCTGACGATGGCCGGCGTCCTCACGATCATGGTGATCAAGAGCCCGGTGCTGGCGTTGCTCGGGCTCGGCGCGCTCCCGTTCCTCAACATCGCCGCGACGCGGTTCAGCAACCGGATCGCGCCGGTGAACCTCAGCCTGCAGCAGGAGCTGGCTGACCTCTCCGGCGTCGTCGAAGAGAGCCTGGCCGGGGTGCGCGTCGTGAAGGGCTTCGGCGCCGAGCGGATGCAGGTGAAGCGTCTCGAAGCGGAGGCGCAGAGCGTGCTCGATCAGGCGCTCGCCGCCGCGCGCCTGCGCGCCGGGTTCATCCCGCTCATCGACTTCCTGCCCACGCTCTCGATGGTCGCGATCCTCTGGTACGGCGGCCACCAGGTGCTCGACGGCAACCTCCAGGTCGGCGACATCCTCGCGTTCAACCTCTACATCCTCATGCTGATCTGGCCGCTGCGGATGATCGGCATGCTCATCGCGCAGGCGTCACGCGCGTCGGCCGGTGCCGGCCGCGTCCACGAGATCCTCGTGACGGATCCGGAGATCGTCGACCGCGCGGATGCCGTCGCGTTGCCGCCGGGGCCGGGAACGGTGACGTTCGAAGGGGTGCGTTTCGGGTACGGCCCGGGCCGCGCGGTGCTGAACGGGCTGGACCTGACGATCCGCGGCGGCGAGGCGGTCGCGCTCGTCGGCGCCACCGGGAGCGGCAAGACCACGGTCGCGCGCCTGCTGCCGCGCTTCTACGACATCGAAGCCGGACGGGTGCTGCTCGACGGCGTCGACGTGCGAGACATCGGGGTTCGGGAGCTGCGCAAGTCGATCGGGATCGTGTTCGAGGACACGTTCCTCTTCTCGGACAGCGTGCGGGAGAACATCGCGTTCGCCGATCCGGAGGCATCACAGGAACAGGTCCGTCGCGCCGCTCGACTGTCGGGCGCGGAGGCATTCATCGACGCGCTCCCCGACGGCTACGACACCGTGATCGGCGAGCACGGGTTCTCGCTGTCCGGCGGGCAGCGCCAGCGAATCGCGATCGCACGCGCCGTCATCGCCGATCCGCGAGTCCTGATCCTCGACGACGCGACCTCGTCGGTCGACCCAACGAAGGAGCACGAGATCCGGGCCGCGTTGGGTGAGGTGATGGACGGTCGGACGACGATCATCATCGCCCACCGTCCGGCCACGATCGCCCTCGCGGATCGCGTCGTCCTGCTCGCTGACGGCCTGGTCGTCGCCGAAGGGACCCACGACGAGCTGCTCGCGACCTCGCAGCGCTACCGGACGGTGCTCGCCGCCGCCGATACGTCGGGTCCGGCCGCGGTCGAAGGAGCAGCGGCCGGAGTCGGCACGACGTACGGACGCCGCAGCGACCCTGGTACCGGAGCGCGGCCATGAGAGGAGGGTGGGTCGAGGGCGGGCCGGTCGACGAGGACTCGAAGCTCGACCGGGAGCAGGCCCATCAGGTCATGCGCCGCCTCTGGCGCATGCTGCGCCCGTACCGCGGCCAGATCGCGCTGGCGTCCGTGGTGCTCGTGCTGCAGACCTCGTGCCTGCTCGCCGGCCCCGCGCTGGTGCGCTACGGCGTGGACTCGGGACTCACCGGTCATGACGCGCACGCACTCGACATGGCCGCGCTCGCGTTCCTCGTTGTCGCGGTGCTGGGGCTCACGACGGGTCGTTCGGTCATCTGGCTCGTGAGCCGGACCGGTGAGCGGTTCCTTCAGGCTCTGCGCGAGAGGGTCTTCCGCCACCTCATGGGTCTCTCGATGGACTTCTACGAGCGCGAGAAGACGGGCCGCCTCGTCTCGCGCATGACGTCGGACATCGACGCGCTGCAGGAGCTCATCTCGCAGGGCCTGGTGATGTTCATCCAGAACATTCTGATCTTCGCCGGCGCGGTCGTCGTCATCTTCGTCATGAGCTGGGAGCTCGCGCTCTGCATCCTGGTGATCGTCCCGCCCGTGCTCCTCGCCAGCCGCTGGTTCCGTCGCGAGTCGAACCGCGCCTACCTCGAGGTGCGCGAACGGATCGGGCAGAACCTGGCGACGTTGCAGGAGGGTCTCGAAGGCGTGCGGGTCGTGCAGGCGTTCGGGCGGGAGCGCGGCTGGATCCGTCGCTTCCACACCACGAACGAAGCGCAGTACGAGGCCAATCTCGAGACGGTGCGGATCTCGGCCAAGTACTTCCCGTTCGTCGAGTTCACCGGCGTGCTCGGGATCGCGATCGTGGTCGGGGTCGGTGGGTTCTTCGTCGACCAGCGGATCGTCACGATCGGCACCGTGCTCGCGTTCGTCCTGTACCTGAACAGCTTGTTCGAGCCGATCCAGCAGCTCAGCCAGCTGTACAACACGGTCCAATCGGCGGGCGCGGCGCTGCACAAGGTCTTCGCGTTGCTCGACACCGAGGGCACGGTCGGCGAGAAGCCCGGCGCGGTCGATCTTCCCGAGCGCGGTGCGATCGCGGTCGACGCGGTGTCCTTCGCCTACGGGGGTGGCCCGCCCGACACCGCGGGCGAATCGCATCCGCTCGGGCCGATGGTGCTGCGCGACGTCTCGTTGACAGTGGAGCCGGGGGAGAGGGTGGCGCTCGTCGGCCCGACCGGCGCGGGCAAGTCCACCCTCGCCAAGCTCATGGTTCGGTTCTACGACCCGGCGGACGGCGCGGTTCGCTTCGCCGGCATCGACCTGCGCGACGCGACCCTGGCGAGTCTCCGCGAGCGGATCGTGGTCGTCCCGCAGGAAGGGTTCCTGTTCGCCGGTACGGTGCGTGACAACGTCCGGGTCGGCCGCGCCGAGGCCACCGATGCCGAGGTCGACGCGGCCGTCGAAGCGCTAGGGCTGTCGGACATCTTCGGCGCGTTCCCCGAAGGACTCGACACCGAGGTGCGCGAGCGCGGGTCGCGGCTGTCGGCGGGGGAGAAGCAGCTCGTGTCGCTCACGCGCGCCGCGCTCGCCGACCCCGCGCTGCTCGTGCTCGACGAGGCGACGTCGAACCTGGATCCCGGCACCGAACGGCTCGTGGAACGCGCGCTGGAGACCTTGACCGAGGGCCGGACCGTCGTCGTGGTCGCCCACCGCCTCTCGACCGCAGCGCGCTGTGACCGGATCGCGGTCGTGGACGACGGGCGGCTGATGGAGGTGGGCACCCACGACGAGCTGCTCGAGCGCCGAGGCCGCTACTCCCGCCTGTTCGCGGCCTGGGACGCCGGCCAACCCATGGACCGCTCCGCCTAACCCCCCTCTCACCCACCCCCTCACCCCCGCGTTGGGGGGGGGGGGGGGGGCCGGGGGGGGGGGGGCGGGGGCCCCCCAAGCGGGGGTGGGGGGGGGGGGGGGGGTGCGGGGGGGGGGGGGGGGGGGGGGCGCGCGGGGCGGGGGGGGGCAGGGGGGCGGCGCGGGGGGGGGGGGGGAGGACCCCCCGGGAAAAAACAAACACCGCGGGAAGGTGGG
>JBBSAM010000020.1:0-87604 GCA_038252255.1 Acidimicrobiia bacterium
CAGCGCAGCCCCCGGGGGGCGGACCGACGTGAACTCACCACCCGCGTAGACCACGTTGTTCCCCGCGTCGAGCGCCCAGACCGTGTTGTTGGTCTGCCACATCGGCGACCCCACCGCACTCAACGGCTGGTCGTTCACCACGGCCGCGCCCGCCGGGCCGACCTCGGCCACCCCGACGATCCCGACGAGCCCCGCGCTCAGCAGCACCCCCGCCAGCAGCGTTGCCAAGCCCCGATTGCCGCGTGATCTACCGGTCCGCACGTTGAATCCCCAGCTCTCGCTCGCGAAGGAAGCAGTCTGGGGTGGTCGATTTGCCCGTTCAATGGCGGTCTGAGGTGTTTCTTGTGCGTTTCTCGCGCCAGGCGGGTAGCGGACGAACCCGCCGAGCCGGGAACGGCATGATTGCAGGCGTGCCCCGAAGGATCCTCACCGTTGAAGACGACGACGGAATCCGAGCGACGCTGCGTCTCGCCCTCGAAGACGAGGGCTACGAGGTGGTGGAGGCGAGTAGCGCGGAGATCGCCCTGGATCTCCTGCCGGTCCAGGAGATCGACCTCATCCTGGTGGATCTCATGCTCCCCGGCGCCGACGGCTTCGAGCTGGTTCGCACCGTGAGGCAGACGAGCGACGTGCCGATCGTGATCGTGACCGCGAGATCCGACAGTCACGATGTCGTCGCCGGCCTGGAGGCGGGAGCGGACGACTACGTCCGCAAGCCGTTCGTCGTACAAGAGCTCGCAGCGCGCCTGCGGGCGCACCTGCGCCGGTCCCGTGAAACAGTCTCCGGCCGCCCTCGCTCCGAGGTCCGATCGGTGCGCTTCGGCGACTTCGAGCTCAAGCCCGAGGCGGGCTCGCTCACGCGCGACGGCGAGTCCGTCTCGTTGACCCGCACCGAATTCCGACTCTTGTGCGAGCTGGCGGAGAACGCCGGCCTGGTGCTGAGCCGCGAGCAGCTGCTCGAGAGCGTGTGGGGATACGACTACTTCGGGGACGGGCGAGTGGTGGACGCCCACGTACGGAGGCTCAGGACCAAGGTCGAGCAAGACCCTTCCATCCCGTCATTCATCCTCACGGTGCGCGGACTCGGATACAAGTTCGAAGTATGAAGCAACGCGGCGAGACCGCTCGGACTTGGCGGCGACCGTGGAGTCTTCGAGTCCGGGTCACCTCCGCCTTTGCGCTCGGCAGCTTCGCCATCTTCGGGATCCTCGGCGTCGTGAGCTACCTGTTCGCGCAGCACTACCTCGTGCGACAGCGCGAGACGTCACTGGTCCGGCAGGCATTCGTCGACGCGCGAATTCTCAGCGATGAGCTCCAGCAGCACGATGACGTTCCCTTGGCGCTCGACGCCCTGGATCTCGAGCCGCGGACGAATGTCCTGCTGTCAAAGAGCGGACGGCAGTACCGCACCTCGAAGGGAGGAGGCGTGGTGAGCGTCCCGGGCAGCCTCCGCCGCGCGGTGGACCGGGGTAGCTCGGCGCGCCAGCTGATCGAAGCGGACGGCCACCCCACCCTCGTCGTCGGCGTGCCGCTGCCCAAGATCGATGCCGAGTACTACGAGATGTTCACGCTCGTCGAGCTCGACCATACGCTGTCGATTCTGCGCGGCGGGCTGATCGGGGGAGGCATCCTTGCGGCTCTGCTCGGAGGACTGTTCGGGTGGTGGACGAGCCGGAGGATCCTTCGGCCCGTCGCCGACGTCGCCAACGCGGCTGAGCGAGTAGCAGGCGGTGACCTCCACACCCGGATCCTCGCCGGACCCGACGCCGACCTCTCGTCACTTGCGGCTTCGTTCAACCGCATGGTGGACACCGTCGAACGACGAATTGCTCGAGAGGCCAGATTTGCGTCGGACTTCAGCCACGAGCTGCGATCCCCCCTGACGACGCTCAGCACGGCCACCCAGGTGATGGCGGCGAGAAGAGATGAGCTCCCCCCTCGAGCCGCCCGGGCATTCGAGCATCTCGAGACCGAGGTTCACAGGCTGCGTGAGCTCGTGGAGGATCTGCTCGAGCTCGGTCGGGCGGACGCCGGTGTCGCCGATCTGCAGTTGGAAGCCGCCGACGTCAGGGAGCTCGTCTCCCAAGCCATGAATGAGATGTCGCAGACAGATGCCCAGCTCCTCCTGCCGCCCGAGCGGGTGTTCGCGCGAGTCGACAAGCGGCGACTCGAGCGGGTTCTCTCCAATCTCGTGCTGAACGCCGAGACTCATGGCCAGGGACTGCGGCACGTCGCGGTGAAGAGTGGGGGCGGATTCGTCCGCATCGAGGTCGAGGACCTCGGACCCGGTGTCGAGGCCTCGGACCGCGAGCAGGTGTTCGAGCGGTTCTTTCGGGGCGCCGCTTCCGGCCGGCGGGCATCGACTCCTGGTTCGGGACTCGGTCTGGCGTTGGTTGCGGAGCACGTCCAGCTTCATGGCGGGCGCGTCTGGATCGAGGACGGCGAAGACGGCGCCAGGTTCGTGGTCGAGCTACCGGAAGAGACCTTGTGAAGATCCGGTGGGTGTGCCTCGTCCTGGCCTCGTGCGCGGTCGTGGCCGGGTGCGGTCCAGCCCGTGAGTCGAAGGCGCGCCGGATCGATCCCAAGGACGTTCCCTTCAATCTGTCCGATCGCGGTAGCCGATCGAACACCGCACGGCTCAGGTTGTACTTCGTCGGCGAAGGCCACCTCGTCGAGGTCTCCCGCAACGTCGGCAGTCCCGTCACGGTCGACGCGGCCTTCCGGGTCCTGCTGAAGGGCCCGACGGACGACGAGCGCGCGCGCGGGCTGACGACGGTGCTCCCGCGAGGATGGGCAACGGGTCCTGTCCCGGTGAAGGGAAGCACGGCCCGCGTGTCGTTGCCGGAGGATTTCTCCAAGTGGCCGCGTTCCGACCAGCGACTCGCAGTCGGACAGATCGTCGAGACGCTGAACTCCACCGGGGACGTCGACGGTGTGCACTTCTCGATCGCCGGGCGCTCCGCCGCCGTTCCCCGGGCCGATGGCTCGCTCACCGAGGACCCGGTCGGCACCGGCGACGTTGCGTCGCTGCTATCGAAGAACGCGGCCCGGTGACAGCTCGCTCTCGGGCCAGCTGCGACCGAACCATCGTTGGATCCGATCGGTGCCGAACTGCACCTTGTCCTGGGCGAGCGCGAACGATGGTCCTTCCATGTCGGCGACGGGACGCTGGCCGGCCTGGAACGCGACATCGACGCGCGCGACCTGATCATGGCCGAACTCGAGGTAGCACGTCCCGCGACCGTCGTACTGCGTGGATGACGCAGCGCCCCGGATCTGCGCACTGATTCCGTCGGCGGCGACCACGGCTTGTCCTTCGGCGAAGACGCCGGCCTTCGGGGTCCCGACGCTCGTGACATCACCGACGGCGAAGACGCCGGGAACCGAGGTCTCGAGGGTCCGCGGGTTCACCGGGATCCAACCGTCCACCGTCAGCCCGGACTCCGCGACGACCGCAGGGGCGCGGTGCACCGGCACCGCGAGGAACAGGTCGTATGCCATCTCGCTGCCGTCCTGGAACAGTGCGACCTTGTGGGCGGGGTCGAGTCCTCGCGCGAGCCGCTCCGGATGCCAGTTGATACCTCGTTCGGCGAAGGCGATGAGCAACGCCTCCGACGCGGCGGGCGACGGTGGGATGGGGACGGCGAATGGCATCACCAGCGCGATCTCCGAGTCTTCGCGGAGACTGCGGTCGGTGAGGTAGTCGTGCATCAGGAGCGCGGCCTCGCTCGGTGCCGGCGGGCACTTGAACGGCGTCGAGGTCACACCGACGATCACCCGTCCTCCCGCGAACCCAGCCAAGACGTCGCGCAGTCCGAACGCACCCGCGACGGTGTAGAACTCGTGTCCACCTTCGACGAGACCCGGGGTGGCCTCGGGGTGCAGATCGGCGCCGAGCGCGATCACCAGGATGTCGGCTTCGAACGCTCCGGCATCGGTCTCGACCCGCTTCGCGACCGGATCGATCGAGCGAACCGTCGACTGGACGAAGCGAACCCCTGGCTTGACGAAGTCGCGGTAGGGATGGTGGACGGCAGATGCGGTGTCCCGCCCGAACATCACCTCGAGCTTCGAGAACCCGAAGACGAAGCCGTCACGCTGGTCGATGAGCACGACGTCGACCTCGTCGCCGAACTCGTCGGACAGCCTCGTCGTGAGCTCCAGACCACCGAACCCTGCACCGAGAACGACGACTCGCATGGGCAGGAAGGTATCCGAGAGGAGCGGGCCCGGCACGCCAGCCTCTGGTCGGCACCGGCTCAGTCTTCGAGTCGGGCCGCGAACCGCTTCGCGAAGAGGTAGGCGTCACCGGGCCAGCGCGCCGAGATGTAGTTGCCGTCCTCGACGACGAATGCCGGTTGATCGTCAGTCTCGGTGCCGCGCTTCGACAGCACGCGCGGGCCGCGCACGAAGTCGTAGTGATCCTGGAGCGATTCCCGGACCTCGTCCTCGACGTACTGCGGGTACGTCCGGTAGTAGCGGCCGAGCCGCCACGCGGTGGCCAGGTACGCAGCCCGCTCCATGTACTTGGGGAGGCATGTGGTGTGCCGGCCGTACAAGAGGTTGCGGCCGCTCTGCGGATGTCGGGTTCGCGCCAGCACCAGCACGCCGTGGCAGATGGCGCCGATCGGCCGTCCGAGCACCCAGTACTCCGCCACCTTCTCCCGGAGCAGCGCGCTGCCGAGGTACTGGCGCATGCCGGGAGCGTGCCCGCCCGGGAGGATGAGGCCGTCGAGCTCGTCCGGACGGATGTCCGCCCAGGCAAGAGGGGATCGGTATTCGCGATCGGACTGCATCTCCGCGTAGAAGGCCTTGGGCTCGTCGGCTGCGCCGAGCCGGCCGAAGATCACGCCGTCGAGCAGCCGCGGGTCGGCCGCGGGCGCGACACCGCCGTGCTCGGTGGCGAAGCGCACGACATGGCCCAGCCGCGTGAGCACTCGCCAGGGCACCGCGACCTCGGTGACGTCGAAATCGTGGTCCGGGAGAGGTATCAGGACGGTGGCGATCGGCTGACGCTAGAAGGTCGATGCCCCCCGAAGCACGACCCGGCTCCCGCTCCGGACCAGCCGGATGCCTCGGGGTTCGGTCGAGCTCGGGGCCGGTACCATCGGCCCGATGCCACGCGAGCTCGTCCGAACGGCGACGGCTCCGGTCCGGATCTGCGACAACGGCGGCTGGACCGACACCTGGTTCGGCGGGCCCGGGCGGGTCCTCAACCTTGCCGTGACGCCGGGGGTACAGGTCACGCTCCGCCCGAGCGCCGGTCCCGAACCCGTGGTGCTCGACGTCGGAGGGTTCGGCGACCGCTACCCGGTGGTCCCGGGTGCGTCCCGGGTCGCCCGCCACCCGCTGCTCGAGGCCGCGATCGACACGCTGCCTCCGCCCGACGGTGCGGCGGTCGAGATCAGTGTTCGTTCCGCGGTCCCGGCCGGTTGCGGTGCCGGCACGTCCGCGGCCGTGGCGGTTGCCCTGCTCGGCGCGCTGACGGCCGCGCGCGCGGAGCCGCGGTCGCCGCGCGACCTGGCGTACGCCGCGCACCGGCTCGAGGTCGAGGTGCTCGGCGTCGAGAGCGGGATCCAGGACCAGCTCAGCGCCGCCTTCGGCGGGATCAACTATCTCGAGATCGACCCGTACCCGGAAGCGACGGTGCAGACGCTGCCAGCCTGGGAGGCGCTCAGCTCGCAGCTGACATTGGTCTTCCTGGGCCGACCGCACGACTCGTCTGGTGTGCACCGCCGGGTGATCGATGATCTCGGCGCGCATATGTCCGGTGTCTTCGAGCGGCTGCGGGCTGCGGCCATCGCGGCGCGCGATGCGGTGCTCGCCCGGGATCTCCGGGCCTTCGGTCAGGCGATGGTCGCGAACACCGACGCGCAGCATGCGCTCCATCCGGAGCTGGTTGGTCTGGACGCGCGGAGGGTGTTCGAGCTCGCCGCCGCTCAGGGCGCGCTCGGTTGGAAGGTGAACGGCGCGGGTGGGGACGGCGGTTCGGTCACCTTGGTGAGCGCAACGCGCGAGGCCAAAGCCGCGCTCGAGCAGCGGGTGGCCGACCTCGACCCGCAATACCAGGTGCTCCCCTCCGAGATCAGCGCGGTCGGAGTGCGGGTCGCGGAAGGTCGACACCCCGCGGCAGGTACCGCCGTGTCGGGATGACGCCGTGAAGCTCCGGCTCGGTGCGGCCCGCCAGATCGCCACGTTCTGAGCCAGAATCTCGTGATGGCGAATCTTCAGCACTCTGGTTCGATCGTGATCGCCGGTGACCCGGATGACCTGTACGACCTGGTCGCCGACGTGACCCGGATGGGGGAGTGGAGCCCCGTCTGCAAGGAGTGTTGGTGGGAGAACGATGACGCGCGAGGGCTCGGCGCGTGGTTCGTCGGTCGCAACGAGCTGCCCGAACGGACGTGGAAGACGCGTTCGGAGGTCGTGGCGGCAGAGCGGGGCCGCGAGTTCGCGTTCATCGTCGGCGGTTCGTACGCGAGGTGGGGCTACACCTTCACACCGGTCGACGGTGGGACGCGCGTCACGGAGTCGTGGGAATTTCTCCCCGACGGGGTGGCGCTCTTCGCGGAGCGGTTCGGTTCCGAAGCTCAGGCCAAGACCGAGGAACGGGCCGAGCAGGCGCGCACGGGCATCGCGGCCACCTTGGCCGCGATCAAGCAACGTGCCGAATCCGTCTGACCTCCACGCGCCCGATGCCCGATCTCGCGCGAGCGGCGTTGGAGGTGTTGCAGCGCAACCGGCGCGGCGCGTGGACCTGCCCGGCGGCCGGCATCTATCCCCACCAGTGGCTCTGGGACTCGTGCTTCGTCGCGATCGGACTCGCCGCGCACGACCCCCGGCGTGCCGCGGGCGAGATCGCCGCGGCTCTGCGTGGTCAATGGTCGAACGGCATGGTGCCGCACATGGTGTTCACCGGAGACGTCCGGGACGTCGGGAGCAAGCGGCTCTGGAAGTCGCGGCGTGATCCCCGTGCGCCGCGGGACGTCGACACGTCGTGCGTGACGCAGCCGCCGCTCCTTGCCGTTGCGGCGTGGTACGTCGCCCGTGAGCTCGAACCGGACGCGCGGCGCGCCTTTCTCGCCGAGGTGGTGCCGAAGATCGTCGACTATCACTGCTGGCTCTACCGCGAGCGCGACCTCGAGCACCGCGGCCTCGTGACCTTGATCCATCCGTGGGAGTGCGGGCTCGACACGACGCCGCCATGGATGGACGCGATGAGCGCGGTCGGCCAGCCATGGTGGATGCGGGTTGTGTTGCGCTGGCACCTGACCCGGCTCGTGCGCTTCGCGCGCCGCGATACCAGGTACGTCCCCGCCGCGGAACGTTCGAGTGACGACGACGGGCTCCGCATGCTCGTGCTGGCCGAGCGGGCCAAGCGCCACCGCTTCGATCTCCACCGGCTCCCGCCGGCCGAGTCGGTGCTCATCCAGGATGCCTCGTTCAACGCGTTGCTGGCCGTGGCGAACCGGAAGCTCGCGGACTTGGCGGAGCAGGCCAGGATCGTCCTCGATCCCGCGCTCGTTGCGTCATGCGGTGCCACAACCGTCGCGCTCGAGGAGCTGTGGGACGAGTCGCTCGGCGCGTACTGCTCACGCGACGCGACGACGGGGGAGCTGATCCGGTCCCCGACGATCGCGACCTTCGTCGCCTTGTGGGCGGAGCTGCGCCCGGACCGGATGCGCCGCCTCATCGACGCCCTGGCGACCGGGCCCTGGTCGCCCCCGTTTCCCGTGCCGAGCATGCCGACGGACTCGCCCCAGTTCGAGCCGGCGCGCTACTGGAAGGGACCGACCTGGATCAACACGAACTGGATCGTCGTCCAGGGCCTGCGGGCCCAAGGCGAGGACCGGCTCGCCGGTGAGCTCCGGCGCGGGACACTCGAGCTCGTCACGAAGAGCGGGTTCGCCGAGTACTTCTCACCCTTCACGGGCGAGGGCTACGGCGCCGACGAGTTCTCCTGGTCGGCCGCACTCGTCCTCGAGCTCCTCGGAAGCGAACCGTAGGTTCGGCGCATGTCATCGGTTCGACGAGCGGCGTCGGCTGATCGTGGCGCGGGTCACGCGGCGTTCGCAGGCCTATGACGTTTGGCTCACAATCGCGACGTATGGTGCTCTCGTGGAGGAGTGACCATGAGAAGCAGCAATGCCATCACCCTGATCCGGAGCGTGGTCGCAGCGATCCTCGTGATCCTGGGCGTCGGGGCTCTGACGTCGGGCCGGTTGGCCATGGGCGTGCTGCTGGTCGGGCTCGCCGCCTGCAACATCGCGCTGACCGTCACGATCCGGCGACGGCGCGCCGCGTTCGTCCGCCGGTTCCCCAACGTCGCGGCGCGCCCGAGCCGGCCCGGCGGCTTCTCCGCCTAACCGGAGCTGCGCGCATCTGACCTGCCGGAATGCGTGCTCGGCGCGAGGTGATCGCAGGCGCGATCCCGGTCCGCGGTCAGAGCCGGTAGAGCGCCGCGGCGTTCTCGCCGAGGATCTTGCGCTGTACTTCGGTGCTGAGCTCGGCCAGGTTCACCTCCGCGGTGCGGAGCGGGTCCGGATACAGGCACGTCGGGTGTGGGAAGTCGGTCTCGAACATGATGTTGTTCTCGCCCACGGAGCCGATGAGTGCCGCCAGGTTCGTGCGCTCGAACCACGTCGTCGCGTAGATCTGCCGCTTGAAGTACTCGGACGGGAGGAGCGAGAGCGCAGCCCTCGCCTGCGGCGCGTTCTCCGACATCTCGTAGTCGAGCGCCTCCAGGATGAACGGGATCCATCCGGTCCCGCTCTCCACCGACACGATCTTGAGCTCGGGGAAGCGGTCGAGCATTCCGGAGCAGATGATGTTGACCACGACGCGCGCGTTCCCGATGAACAGCAACGTCCCGCCGATCGCGAGCTTGGTGTCGTCGTCGTGCGAATCCCACGGGTACGTGCCGAAGTAGTTCATGGTCGTGAGGCTCGCCCCGATGTGGAAGTGCACCGGCATCGATGCGGCGCTGCACGCCTCCCAAACGGGGTCCCAGGCCCGGTTGGCGAGGTCCGGCGCGCCGAGATCCTGCGGGTCCGAGGTCAGATTGACGCCGCGCAGACCCAGGCTCTCCGCCCGCTGCACCTCGCGCACGCACGCATCGATGTTCCACGCGGGGAGGATCGCCATCGGGAGCAGCCGGTTGTCCGACTCGGCCTGCAGCTCGGCGCTCGCGTCGTTGAAGATCTCCACGCAGACCATGCGCAGCGCCTCGTCCGTCACGAGCTCACCGAGGTTCTGGCCGCCGAGTCCCACGACTCCCGGAAAGATGATCTGCGCCCAGATCCCGATCTCGTCGAGCAGCTCCATCCGCGCGACCGGGTCGTACGCCGCCGCGTGGACGCGATCGATCTCCCACTCGTACAGGCCTTCGAACGACCGCCCCTTGACGCCGTCGCGGTCGATCACCCCGCCCGCACCGGCGCGACCGAGCACCGCGCCGTCGACCACCCAGGTTGCCGCGCCGTCGACCTGCTCGACGTGCGGGACGCGGTCCTTCCACTGGGCCGGGGCCCGCTTCGTCCAGAGGTCGTGCCGTTCCGTGAGATGGGTGTCGGCGTCGACCACCTTGACCTGGTCAAGCGGGATCGTCATGCAAGCTTCCCCCTACGATCGATCCGGTCACTCGATCAAGCGGACGGTAGCCGCGGACGGGAGCGGGATGGCGACGGTTGAGGTCGACGGCAACACGATCGCCTTCGAGGTCATCGGCGACGGGGTTCCGTGGGTGCTCACGCCCGGCGGCCGGTTCAGCAAGGACACACCCGGGGTCCGCGAGCTCGCCGAGGCTCTCGCCACCCACGGGCAGCAGGTCGTGATCTGGGATCGCCCGAACACCGGTGCGTCCAGCGTCTGCTTCGCCGGCGCGTCAGAGTCCGAGATGCAAGCCGACGCCCTGGCCGGGCTGCTGGTCGCGCTCGACCTCGCGCCGGCGGTCGTCATCGGTGGCTCGGGCGGCGCGCGGGTCTCGTTGCTCGCCGCGGCCCGGCACCCCGAGGTCGCATCCCGGCTCGCGCTCTGGTGGATCTCGGGTGGGATCTTCGGGTTGCTCACGCTCGCCAACGTCTACTGCGGCGAATCGATTCGCGCCGCGTGGGTAGGGGGGATGGAGGCGGTGGTCGAGCTCCCGGAGTGGGCCGAGGTGCTCGAGCGGAACCCTGGCAACCGGCAGCGGTTCCTCGACCTCGATTCGCGCCAGTTCATCGCGACGCTCGAATGCTGGATGGCCGTCTACTGCCCGGACCCGAGCGCCGCGGTTCCCGGTCTCCCGGACGCGGCGTTCGCGAAGCTCGCGATGCCCACGCTCATCTTCCGGAGCGGCGCGAGCGATCCATATCACACCCGCGCGACCTCCGAGCTGCTTCATGAGCTCATCCCGGGTTCCGAGCTGGTGGAGCCCCCGTGGGGTGACGACGAGTGGAACGAGCGGAGCGACGCCGCGAGAAGCGGGACCGGGAACCTCTTCGAAGGGTGGCCGAAGCTGGCACCCCAGCTGCTCGAGTTCGCCGGCCGCCAGGCCGACGACGCTCGGCCCCGGTCAGAGCCGAGGCCGAGCAGCCGAAGCTGATCCTGGCGAACGTGGCGGCGCGGCTATCGCAGGCCGAACTTCGGGTCGCCAGAGGTGTACAGGATCTTGAACGTGACGACGAACGAGTTCGGGTTCGCAGCCGCGTGCCGTCACTTGATGTGACGGTACGGCCACACTGGATGGTGGGCGCGTGATCTGGAGCCACACCACGTGTCGGGACGCCGCGAGAAGCTACGGGTCGGACTTGGCGCGTCCCTTGGCCTTCTGCGCTCGTTTCCACTGCCGGACTCGCTCGAGCGACTCGGCGGAGTCGACGTCCGCGACCGAACGCGGCTTCGAGTCCGAGAACGGCTTGGCGAACGGCTCCCACCCGGCGGGGGCGCGCCCGAAGCGCTTGCCCAGGAGTGCCAGGAAGATCTTCGCCTTCTCCTCGCCGTACCCGGGAAGCGTGCGGAGCCGCGCGAGGAGATCTGCGGGATCCTCCGCTTCACGCCAGATGTTCGCGGGGTCGCCGTCGTAGTTGTCGACGATCGTCCGGCACAAGGCATGGGTGCGCTTGGCCATCGAAGCGGGGTAGCGGTGCAGTGCCGGCTTCGCGCGGAAGACCTCGACGAGCTGTTCGCACTCCATCGCGGCGATCCGGGCCGCGTCGAGGCCTCCGAGCCGGGCCGACAGCGTCGCCGGACCACGGAACGCCCACTCCATCGGCACCTGCTGGTCGAGGAGCATGCCGATGAGGAGGGCGAGCGGCTCGTCGACGAGCAGGCGGTCTGCGGCCGCATCACCGGTGATCGGAAAGGTCGCCCTGGCCATGTAGGCAGCATACGAGCCGCGTGGTAGGAGTTCATCCGATCCGGGTGATGGCAGGGCACAGCGTGTCCGCGACAGTTGCGCCGGGTTGACCGTGATGGCGAGCCGCGGGAGAGCAGCCGGAGATGGGTGAGGGTCTGGGGCCGGTAGAGGTCGGCAACGAGCTGGCGGAGCACGCCAAGCACTCGCAGCACCTCGATCAGCGAGACCGCGTCGTGAGCATCATCGAAGCGGCGCTGCTGGCCGTCGTGGCCGTCTTGGCCGCGTGGTCGGGCTACGCGTCCGCGAAGTTCGCCACGGACTCGCGCCTCACGGTCGCCGAAGCATCAACGGCGCGCAACCAGGCGAGCACCGCCGAGCTGACGGGGCTGGACTTTCGCATCGGCGACGCCCTGTCGTTCAACGCCTGGTTCGCCGCGCACGGTCTGAAGGACCTGAATGGCATGGACGTCGCCGCGCGCCGCTTCCGGCCCGATTTCCGGAAGGCGTTCGACGCCTGGATCGCGACGGATCCGTTCTCGAACCCGAACGCGCCTCCCGCTCCCCAAGCGATGCCGGAGTACAAGCAGCCCACCGTGGTCCGGGCCGTCACGCTCAAACGTCACGCGGAGGATCTGTTCGCGGAAGGCTCGGACCAGGGCACCACCGGGGACAACTACGTCCGCACGACCGTCTACCTCGCGACCGTGTTGTTCCTCGTCGGCATCAGCGGTCACTTCCGCGTGCGCGCGGCTCGCGTCGGGTTGATCATCGTCGGCAGTGGGATCCTCATCTTCTCCGTCACCCAGCTGATCACGCTGCCGAAGCCGACCTGAGCCGGCGACTCCGGAGCCCGGGGGGCTACCGGTCGAGCTCGCTCTTCGTCCGTCCCTTGCTCGACCAGAACCGGTCGGTGCGACCCAAGCGGAATCGTTCGGGCTTGTCCGCGTCGGCGAGCACCCCGGTCTCGAGCCACAGCCGCTTCAGGTGCCGGATGCGACCCGCTTCCCGATCGTCGGTGTACGCGGCGCGGGCGTGCAGCACGTGGTAGTTGTCGACGAACTGCATGTCGCCTGGCTGCATCGTCATCGACACGTGGTACTCGGGATCTGCACACATCGCGTCGACGCGGTTCATCGCCTCGCGCGCCGCGTCGGTCGGGCGCGGCGCGTCAGCGTGGCGACGCGCCGACTCGATGTACGGCCGGATGTAGCGCACGAAGAGCCGGTCCGAGCAACGGCTGAAGATCGGCATCGTGTACCAGGACTTCATCCCGGGGGCCTGCTCGCCCCGGAGGTCGTACACGACCGGTGCGTAGAGCTCCGCGGCGAGCTCGGGCTCGGTGCGCACGAGGTCGTTGTGGATGGTCACCGCGTTGGCCACGAGGCTGGCGCCACCGCCCGCGCCGGCGTCGAGGCAGAAGAGGCCGACCAGGTCCGAGCCGTCGGAGTGGAACGGGAACGCGATGCCCCCGATCTCGTTGCCCCGTGCCGTCGGGTCGTCGATCGCCCGACCCTGATCCGTCACGTCGCCGAGCAGGTGCCCCTTCGCATTCTGCGGCCAGGGGTTGCCGAGGTGCAGCCCCACCCCCCAATAGATGGACGATGCCCGCGCCTTGCTGTACCGCTCGACGGGCAAGCCGCGGATGAGCACCACCCCGGCACCGCTGATGAGCTCATTGGTGATCCGGGTCAGCTCGGGGCCGAGCGTCGGGAGCGGGAAGAGGTCCCGCGTGATGTCGAGGACGTCGTCGGTCCGGACCTCGGCGTGGACGAGCGCGGCATCCAGCTCCCCGATGTGGGCATCGGTCAGCCGGTACACGTACCGCTCGCCGAGGTCGGAGCTCCGCCATTCGCAGGCCGTCTCGAGCGGGGTGAGGTCGGCCGGGTCGATGGTGGTAGCCGTGTCGGTTGCGCTCATGAGCTTCCTCCAGGGAGCGGTGCCGGGTGGGGGCCGCGCACGAGGCGTCCCGGCAGTGGACCTTGCGCGACGCCGCGCGCGTACGTGATCGAGCCCGCCACCAGGGTCGCCACGTACCCGTCGGCCGGTTGTACGAAGCGGCGACCGCCGGCGGGAAGGTCGTAGTGCATCTCCGGCCTGCGCGCGGTGAGCTCGTCGAGGTCGATCACGTTCATGTCGGCGCGGTATCCCGGCGCGAGCACGCCACGGTCGAGCAGGCCGACCGCGCGCGCAGTCGCCTGGGTCTGGCGGTGGACGAGGAACGGAAGCCCGAGACGGCCGTGGTCGCGGTCTCGGCCCCAGAGGGTCAACAGCGTGGTGGGGAAGCTCGCGTCGCAGATGGTGCCGACATGGGCGCCGCCGTCTCCGAGGCCGACGATCGTGTTCGGGTGGGCCAGCATCTCGCCGGCAGCATCGAGGTTTCCGTCCCTGTAGTTGAGCAGCGGCACGTACAGCAGCGCGCGACCGTCGTCTTCGAGCAGCAGGTCGTACGCCAGCTCCAACGGGTCGCGGCCGGCCCGCTCGGCCATCCGGGCGATGCTCGACTCCGCGTCCGGCTCGTAGTCCGGCGGGTCGTGCACCACGGACATGCGGCCGAACCCCTGGAGAAGACGGCCACCGAGCCGGTCCTCGGCTCGCGCGGCGGCGTCCGCCGCCAGCACGCGCGCCTTGAAGGCCGGATCGCGCATGATCAGGACCTGCTTGCCGAGGTCGAGCGAGGCAATCTCGCGGTGGACGGGGTTGGTCAGGAACGGATGCAGGGTGCACTGCAACCCGAGCAGCAGCCCGACGGCTCGGGGCGCGACCTGCGCGGTCATCGCGACGCCGTCACGATTCGCGCCGGCCAGGAGATCGAGCTGGTGGCGCCACCCGTCCCCCCGGGTCTGCACCAGAGAGAAGGACAGTGGTCGCCCGGACTCCTCGGCCATGCGGCGGAAGATCGCGAACTCGGCGTCCGGGTCCGTGAAGTCCGACACCACCTGGAGGACCCCGCGGCCCGTCGTGCCGATGGCGCTCGCGATGCCGACGAGCTCCTCGGCTTCGGCGGTCAAGGTCGGCGTCGGTTCGCCCCGGCTCGTGCGGTGGTTCAGCGTCCGTGAGGTCGTGAATCCCAGCGCCCCCGCCTCGACGCCCTCACGGGCGAGGGCCGCCATCCGCTCGATGTCTTCCGCGGTTGCCGGCTCGCGGCGCGCACCCCGCTCGCCCATGACGTGGAGTCGGAGCGCGCCGTGGGGGATCTGCAGCGCGACGTCCACGTCGAACGAACGGTGGTCGATCGCGTCCAGGAACTCGGGGAAGGACTGCCAGCTCCACGTGAGCCCCTCGTCGAGCACGGCGCCCGGGATGTCTTCGACGCCTTCCATCAGCTCGATCAAGCGGCCGTGGTCAGCCGGGCGGACCGGCGCGAACCCGACTCCGCAGTTGCCGGCCACCACGGTCGTCACCCCGTGCCATGACGACGGCACCATGCGCTCGCCCCACGACGCCTGCCCGTCGTAGTGAGTGTGGATGTCGACGAAACCCGGTGTGACCAGGAGACCATCGGCGTCGATCGTCTGGTGAGCGGAGCCGTCGACCCGCCCGACCTCCGTCACCAACCCATGGGCGATGGCGACGTCGGCGGTGCGTGCGGGCGCCCCGGTCCCGTCGATGACCGTCCCGCCCCGGATGATCAGGTCGTGGGTGCCCATGAGGCGGCTCCTTCTCGTAGCCCGGGCAGGACCTCGCGAGTGACCAGGCGGTCCGCGGCGCGAGCGTGCTCCCGGTCGGCGCCGAAGCTCGCACCGGTGATGACGAAGCGCTCGATGCCGAGCGCGGCGAGAGCCCGAAGGCGCTCTATGCAGACTTCGGGCGGTCCCACGACCGCGAAGCGGTCGACGAACTCCGGGTTGAGGGCCGCCGTATGCGCAGCGCGGTTGTTCAGGTGCACGTTGCTGTCGTATCGGCGCCCGACCTCCGCGACGACTGCGCGGTCGGGTTCGGCCAACCCCGCTCCGGTCGATCCCGGCATCGACGAGAAGTGCGCGAACGCGGCGACGCCGCCGCTGATCAGCTCACGCGCGACCTCCGGGTCAGGGTGGCAGCCCACGTTGACGTACGCGCCGAACGAGATCTCGTCCGGATCGCGGCCACGGTCGCGGGCGGCCTGCCGCGCGAGGTTCAGGGCCCAGGTCACCCGGTCCGGGTCGGCTCCGACCGCGAGCGTGACCCGTTCCGCGATGCGAGCCGCGAAGTCGATGACCCGCGGTCCCGACGCGGCGATGTCGAGAGGGACCTTCGGCTGGCGGACCCGGTCGAGCCACTGCAGCCGACTCGGGTGACCGCCGCAGTCGACGGTGCCGTTGGCCAGGTAGGTCTGGAGGTCGGTGACGAGCCCGATGAAACGGTCCACCTTCATGGGCTTGAGGCCGAGGTGGAACAACGCGGTGTCGCCACGGCCGATACCGAGCACGAACCGGCCGTCGGTAGCCTCCTGCACCGTGGCCGCGACGTTCGCGAGGGCTGCGGGATGGCGCGTGTGCGCATTGGTCACGGCCGTCGCGAAGCGCAGTCGCTCGGTAGCGCCGGCCGCGAGTGCCACGGCGACGAAGGGGTCGCCTACGAGGTTCTGGGAGTCGGTGAACGTGATGCCGTCCCAGCCGGCGCGCTCCGCCCGCTCGGCCTGGGCGACGGCAGCTCCCGTCTCGGGGATCCGGGTGGCCCACAGCTCCATGTCGCCGTTCCCCCTCTCGTGGCGTCAGGTGCTGCGCGTCGCACGCCGGTTCCGTACTCTAAACCGGCAACCCGCCGAGTGATCGGCCGCGCCGCCCAAGGAGAGACGATGTCCGAGATCGAGATCGTGCAGGCGATCTATGAGGCTCTCGCCGAACGTGACTTCGATCGGGTGTTCGAGCTCGTCGACCCGGCGTGTGTGGTGACCCAGGACCCCGCGCTGCCGTGGGGTGGTCGGCATGTGGGGCACGACGGGTTAGCGACGCTCGGGCTCGCGCTGAGCAGCGCGATCGATTCTGCCGTGACCATCGAAGCGATGTTCATGGCGGACGGTGAGGTCATCCAGCTCGGCCGTACGCGAGGCACGGTGCATGCCAACGGCGTGGCGTTCGACGTCCCCGAGGTGCACCGGTGGACGGTGCGCGGCGGCAAGGCCGTAACCGCTCACCTCGCGATCGACACTCCCGCCATGCTCGAAGCGCTCAAGATGGAGTGACCGACAAGCGGCGGCGGTCGAGGGTGGTGTGGATCTCGACGCCGCGAGAGATGAGCGTGGTCTCGACCCGCTCGCCCGTCGCGTCGTCGGTCACCTGCCAGCTCTCCGGCCCGTCGAGATTGATCACGCGCATCGTCGTGGGTCGACCGAGCACGTCGTCGTTCATCGGCGCGAGGCCGATGGCCAACGTGCGCCGATCGGGATCCCACCAAGCCTCGTCGAGGCAGACCGTCGGGAAGTCCACGCCCTCCACGGTGGGCTCCGAGAACCGTGATCCCGGCCCGGCGTTCGCGAGCCGCGTCCAGGAGCCCGGGGTCGCGATCTGCGCGGCGGCCATCGTCCCGTTGTACTGACCCCGCGGGTGCGCCTCGTCGAGCTCGAACCCCCACGTGAACTCGCCTCGCGCGGCATCGAACGTCGGTTCGTACTGTGCGTCGATCGCACCCTCGAGCGCCTGGGCGATCCCATCGAGCTCCCACTCGCGGGCGAGCCACAGCGCCGTGGCCGAGGTGCGGGGCCCGGGGAGCACGACCGGGCCGGCCGGCTCCCAGAGCCCGAGCTGGGTCATGCCTGCTTCGAACAGGCGGCGCGCACCCTCGGGCTCCTGCGGCGCGAGGTAGATCGCCGGCACCATCCCGGCGAACACCGGCACCTCGTGCGCGGCATCTTCGATCGGGTCGTAGTAGAGCGTGACGTGCTCCGGGAGGTCGGGGCCGTCGAGGTGTAGGTACCGGTCACGGCAGACGTCCGCCCACCACCGGCGGAACACCTCGTGGTGGTCGGTGCCGCGCAGCAGGTCGTGGAGCCGGAGTCCGAGACCCGCGCCGGCGAGGCAGTACGGCCAGATCTTGGTGTTCTCGCAGTGACAGCCATCCGGATTCCGTTGCCACTGGTCGTGCAGGTGCGACGCGATGGCGGAGTGGAACCACGTGAACGTGTTCTCGCCGTCGCGCACCAGGTCGAACGGGTCGTTCCATCGCTCGTCGCCGGTCGTGCGCAGATGCAGTCCGAGCATGACGAGGAAGAACCCCTTGAAGAACAGGTTGCCGTCCGCGCCGATCGGATCCATCTGCAGACCCCACGGCTCGATGCCGTTCGCGGTCCAACCCGGGACGTCGTAGTTGCCCCAGAGATGCTCGGGGATGAGGAGCCGGTAGAGATCGGGGTAGTTCGCCCGGTCGGGGTCGTGGCCGATCTGGGTCAACCAGTCGCGGGCCGCCCACCAGCCGGTGTGGCGGAAGATGAGCTCGTCGAGGATGCGGCCGTAGACCTCACGCCACGCGGGTGTGCGGTCGGCCATCAGCGCGACGGCGTACGTCGAGTCGATCAGGTCGAACCGGTGCCAGCACAGCATCGGCGGATCGCTGACGTCGTCCCAGTGCGGGTGCGGGTGACCGGCGCGATCCCAGTCGTCCGGCGTCGTCGCCTTGCGGTGCAGGTACCGCAACCAGCCCTGCGCCCGCGCGTCGAGCGCGGGTCCGTCGCGCCTCGTCATTTTCGGACGCTACGTCACCCGCTGACGCTGATCGGACCAGATGCACACTCTCAGTGTCATTTCAGTTACGGAACGTGACTGTCGAAAAGAGGAGCAAGCAGGGAGCACCTGAAATTGCATCAAGTTCGCAACCCCCGTGCCGACCTAGCGGTCATGAGCCGGTTCCCGGCGCGCGACGCGCGCCTCCACGAGCGCACGTCCGAACGGGGCGAGCTGCTGGTCGAGCTGCTCATCACCACGGCCATTCTCGGGATCGCGGTCGTCGCGGTGTTCGGCACGATCTGGACGTCGATTCGCGTCGCCGACTACCACCGCAAGACGGTCACCGCGGATGTGGTGCTGCGCAACTTCGCCGAGTCGATGCAACAGAGCACCGGCACGTTCCAGTACATCCCGTGTGCCGCGCTCAGCGGCTCGAGCTCCTATCCGCTGTATCCGACGCCCGCCCCGTACTCCACCTACCTGGCCACGATCACGAAGGTCGAGTACCTCACCGGATACAGCGCCGCGAACGCGCCGACCTGGCAGGACAGCACCTCCGGTTGCCCGTCCGGTGGAGACCAGGGTGTGCAGCGCCTCAGCCTCAAGGTGGACGGGCCGATCACCGACCCGGAGCTGCGGGGCGTAGAGACCGTCACGATCCTCAAGCGCGACGCGCGCGGTGAGCAGTGATGCGCGCGTGGATGTCGAGGCGGCTGTGCTCGCTCGGGCAACGGACCGCTGGAACCCGTCGTGACGAGCGCGGCGTGAGCCTCATCGAGATCCTGGTCGCGACGGCACTGCTCGGAATCGTGATGGTCCCGTTGAGCATGGCGACCATCACCGCCTGGCGCACCGTCTTCGGCGCCCAGCAGAAGCTCTCGAGCTCCGCGGACGCGCAGCTGCTCAGCGCCACGTTCCCGGCGGACGTGCAGAGCGCCGGCGCCACCGGGGTGAACCCGACCGACCCGGTGAACGAGAACACCTGCGCTGCACGGCCCGAAGATGGCGAGACCCCGCTCATCATGTTCGTGTGGGACCAAGACCTGGGGGTGAGCAACCAGAGCGTGGCGCGCTACCTCGCCAAGGGCGCGGGTTCCGACAGCGAGATCATCCGGAGGTTCTGCAAGGGGACGGCGAGCTCCGTGGACACCGTGGTGGCGCACAACTTCGGCACCACGGGAATCCAGGAGGCCAGCCTCTTCACGCTCGGGCCGAACGGCTTGACGTCGCCGCAATGCACCGCGAGCACCTGCTTCATCAAGATCACCGGCCGGTACAGCTTCCAGGTCGACGTCGATCGCCGAACGCCCGGAGCGGCGCCCGGCGCCTACGTGCCGGATGCGCCGACCAACGTGCATGCGATCGGCGGCAACAACCGCGCGACCGTCTACTGGACCGAGCCTTCCGACAACGGTGGCGCGATCGACCGCTACTACCTCGAGCAGACCCCCGGCGGGATCCTGCTCGGCCCCTTCGACGCGCCCGCCACGAACGGAACGACCGGCGCGGTGGTCAGCGGCCTCGCCAACGGTCAGAGCTACACGTTCCGGGTCCGGGCCGCGAACGTTCTCGGCCCCGGGCCGTACTCGACCCCCACCGGCGCGGTGACTCCGGGGCCGAGCACGCCGGACGCGCCGAGCATCGCCACGGCGGTGGCCGACGCCACGGTGAACGGCAACGCGTCGATCAGCTGGACGATCCCGTCGGGATACAACGACGGCGGCTCGGCCGTCGTGGGATACACCGTCTACGCGCAGCACGCGCCGGACGCCCCCATCGTGTTCGACGTGAGCAACCCGGCGACGACGAACCTGGTCGCGACCGGCCTCGCGGACAACACCAACTACGGGTTCCACGTCTCCGCCCGCAACGCGTACGGCGAAGGGTCTCCGTCTGCTACTTCGAACACGGTGCTCACGTTGCCGGGCAAGCCGGGAGCCCCGACTGCAACGTTCAACGGTGTCTCGGGTTCGGTGGACGTCACCTTCGCCCTCCCGGCGAGCGGCGACTTCACCTCGTTCACGAACTTCCGCGCGCACGTCATCGAGACCAACAGCTACACGGCACCGGTACCCGCCGCGACTGCCTGCCCCGGGGCCACGCCCACGACGTGCACGCTCACGGTGAGCGGGATCGGATCCGCGCAGAGCTACAGCATCAAGGTGCAGGCCCAGAACGCCACCGGATGGGGCCCCGAGTCGGACGCGGTGACGAACGTCGACCTGACCGCACCCGTGGTCACCATCGACACTCCGTCAGCTGCCTGGGTGAGCTCCGCGACGCCGACGATCGGCGGTGTCGCCGGAGCGCTCGCGGGCGACCTGCCGACGATCACGGTCAAGGTCTATGCCGGCACGACCACCACGGGATCGGCGGTGCAGACGAACATTGCGTCGGCTTCCGGCGCTTCGTGGAGCGTCGCGCTGAGCCCCGCGCTCACGTCCGGGCAGTACACGGTGGTCGCGACCCAGAAGGACTCGACCGGCAACGCGGGAACGAGCAACACGCGGACCTTCTCCATCGACACGGTCGCGCCCACCGGCTCGCTCACCGCGCCGAGCGCCGGTGCCTGGGTGCGCGGGGGTGGCGTCACCGTCTCGTCGAGCTCCGCCGATGCGCTCTCCGGCGTAGCTTCGGCGGCGTTCCAGTACTCGCCGGCCAGCGCCAACACCTGGACCACGTTCCAGACCGACACGTCGACGCCCTACAACGCGTCATGGGACACGAGCTACCTGGCCGACGGCCAGTACGACCTGCGCGTGATCACCCTCGACAACGCGGGGAACACCTTCACGTCACCGATCCGCACGGTGAAGTCGGACAACACCGTGCCGACACCCGGCGTCCCAAGCGTCAGCGGCACTCCGGGCACGAACGGCTGGTACAAGGGGACGGTCACGGTCACCTGGCCCACCCAGCCGACCGACGCCTACTCGGGCATCGCCTCGACCTCCGGCTGTGGCACGACGACGATCAGCACCGACACGGTGGGCCAGGTCGTCACGTGTTCCGCGACCGACAACGCCGGCAACACCTCGTCGAACTCGATCACGATCAAGAAGGACTCGACGATTCCGACCGCCGCGACGCTCAACGCGATGGGCCTCTACATCACGAACGGCAAGGTACTCACCGGTAGCGGCACGGACACCACCTCCGGCATCGACACGATCACCTACCTCTACTGCTCGGGGACGACCTGCACCCCCTCGGTAACCATCGGCTCCAGCAGCGCCGGCGGCACGTACCCGGTCGCCTGGAACAGCATGCCGGCCAGTGGCGCCTACCGGGTGATCGCGCGCGCGGTCGACGCCGCCGGGAACTCCCGCGACAGCACGATCACCGCCGTGACGATCGACACCGTCGCGCCGACGGGCTCCATCACCGCTCCGGCGCCGAACCTGTTCTACCGGCAGTCCGTCTCCGTGACGACGAACTCGGCTGACACCGGTGGATCGGGCCTGCAGTCGGTGACGTTCCAGTACTCACCTCTGAACGCCAACACCTGGACGACCATCGCAACGGGGCCGGGCCTGACGCAATCGTGGAACACCGCGCTCGTGGCCGACGGTCCGTACGACCTGCGTGCGATCACCCAGGACAACGCCGGGAACAGCGTCACCTCCGCGATCGTGACCATGAAGGTCGACAACACCGCGCCGGCGCTCGGTGTGTCGAACACCGCCGGCACCGCCGGTACCAACGGTTGGTTCACCACGGGCAACGTGACGGTGACATGGCCGACCCAACCCACCGACGCGTACTCGGGCATCGCCTCCACGACCGGCTGTGGCACGACGACGATCTCGACCGATACCACCGGCACCACCGTGACGTGCCAGGCGACGGACTCCGCCGGGAACACGTCCTCGGCCTCCACGCTCGTCAAGCGTGACGCGGCGATCCCGACCGCGGCGACGCTGAACTCGGTGGGTTCGCCCATCAACGACGGCAAGGTCCTCACCGGAACCGGTGCCGATGCCACGTCCGGCATCGGTTCGATCACCTACCTGTACTGCCCGGGGACGAGCTGCACGCCTTCGCCGAGCAACACGATCGGCTCCAGCAGCACCGGCAGCACCTACCCGGTCACCTGGAGCGGGATGCCGGCCGACGGCTCCTACCAGGTCCTGGCCCGGGTGTACGACAACGCCGGCAACTATCGGGACAGCACGAAGCAGTCGATCACGATCGACAACACCGCGCCCGGCATGACCGGCATGCTGATGCAGGACACCAACAACAACGGCAAGGTCGACAGGGTCGTCGTGACCCTCGACGAGACGCTGGCCTCCTCCACGGCCACGGCGCCGTGGACGCTGACGAACGTGCCGTCAGGTGGCTCGCTCGCTTCGGTCGCGACGTCCGGCACCACCGCGACGCTGACGCTCAACGAGGGCTCGGGCGCCAAGGACACTGCAGTCGGCAGCTTCAAGGTCGCGCTCGCCACGAGCTCCACCGGGATCCGCGACGCGGTCGGGAATCAGTCGTCCTTTGCCGCAACCGCACCAACCGACGACGCCGATCCGGTACCCGAGATGGTGCGCCTCGACAACGGCGGCCACAGCACCGGCAAGGTGGAGTCCGGTGACTACGTCACGATCACCTACTCCGAGCCCATGAGCGTCTCGTCGATCTGCAGCACGTGGACGAACAACTCGCTCGACCAGTCCAAGTCCGTCACCGTGACGTTGAACTACAACGGCAACTCGGACTACCTGACCGTGGCCTCGCCCTGCTCGAACATCGGGAACATCGACACCAACCGGAACTACACATCGACGACCCGGACGTTCTCCGGATCGACCGTGGCCTGGGACGTGAGCGCCGAGACCCTGACCATCACGCTCGGCAGCCCGTCGGGCTCGGTGAGCAACACGACCCAGTCCTCGACCGCCCCGACGTACACGCCGACGGCGAGCCTCAAGGATCCCGCCGGCAACCCGATGCCCACCACGCCCTTCACCGGCACGTCGAGCAGGTTCTGACGATGAGGACCGCGATGCGTAGAGCCTTCCGACGCCACACCGGGTTGAGAATGCGCGGCGAGCGAGGCACGAGCCTTGTGATCGCCATGGCGTTCCTCTCGATATTCGGGCTCGTCTCGGTGGCCATCCTCGGCTTCGGCGAGGTCAGCCTGCGCGCCACCGCGGGGTATCGCGCCCAGCGGGCGCAGAACTACGCGACCGACGCCGCGCTGCAGGCGGCGATCAACCGCGTGCGCAACGACACCGGGATCGGTCGCGACCCAGGCGTCTACTCGTCCGACCTCTGCAACCCGGCGAACACGACGACGCCGCTGATCAACCTGGCGGCGACGTCCACGTCCCCGGCCATGGTGGTGAGCTGCCAGGTCCAGAGCGGGAGCGGTTCCGGCATCCCGAAGGACCTCGGCACCAACCCGCCGTACTCGATCCTGACCCTCGGCGACCGGCGCACCGACCAGCTCTCCGGGTCTCCGATCTTCGGGCACGCCAACGACCTCGGTGTGCGCAACGCTGAACCTGGCCCGTACAACGGCGTCGTCGACCAGGGATGGGGCGACCCGTGTGGTGGGAACCGCCAGGAGTCGGGCATCCGGGTGAACAAGTCGATGTCGCCGTTCTTCATCTTCGGGTTCCCGCTCTTCTGCACCGTCTCGCAGGCGGCCTCGTCGTGGAACGTGACCGGCAACGTGTTCGCCAATTCGCCGATCAACCTGGACGAGGCGAACGCGGGGCCGGTGATGGTGACGGCACCGGACACGACGCACGGCACGATCAAGGCGCGCGGTGGTTGCACCGGAACCGGCTTCACCTGCACCGACCCGGGCTGGTCGGCGCTGGCGAACAACGAGGGCGACGACCCTGGCCTGGTGAGTCCCGCGGACTACGCGCCGCGGTCGCTGTCCGGCCTCGCCGTCCAGAGCGTTCCCACCGACACCGGGTGCAAGGCCGCCAACCACCTGGTCACGTTCAGCCCGGGCATCTACACGGATGCGACGGCGCTCAACAACCTGTTTGCCGATCCCTACTGCGCCAACGCGACGTTCTGGTTCCAGCCCGGCACCTATTACTTCGACTTCCGCAACACGGACACGATCTCGTTCGCGTGTGGTGGCGACATCAACGCGTCCTGGATCGGGACGCTGACCCAGGACTCCACGCATCAATGGTGCGTCGGCGGCAAGGGCCAGGAGTACGCGGGCCAACGGGTCATCGGTGGCACGCCCTACAGCTGGGACCCGCAGGCGGACCCGACGTCGCACCAGGTGACCCTGGAGCCCGCGGGCAGCGCGGGCAACGGGAGCGGGTTCTGGGCGTTCCTCCAGAACACCCAGTTCACGAACGGCCCGAATGCCAAGGCGATCGACGGCACCACGGCCAGCATGGCGATGACCTCCGGTCACGCCGGGAGCAGCATCTGGCTCTCGGACTACCAGGACGTGCCGCGCGGCGGTTACGGGCTCGGCCTCAACCTCGAGGTTGCGCAGTCGGCGCTCAACGTCGATCGCATGAACGCGCCGACGGTCCAGGTGAACTGGGGACAGCTCTTCGGCGGCGGGACGTGCGGGCCGTACTCGCTGGCCAAGCCGCCGGCCGACGGCAGCATCGCGACCGTCTCGCTCTCACCGGCGGACGCGGCGAACCTCACCTCCTGCCTGAACAACGGCGACAAGATCAACACCGCGGTCGTCCAGTACAACGTGAGCCGGCCGTGGAACCAGGGTGCTCCGTACCCGACCGCCAAGCTCGACGGCGCGCGCTTCCAGCTCATCACCCAGGACCAGCCGACGTTCCCCCGCCCGCCGAGCCCCACCGACCCGGGTGGCGACTGTGACCCGACCCAGCCGGGCGCGCAGTTCATCTTCGGTGGGGACAGCCACCTCTACGTTCCCAACGGCGGGGTCGAGATCTGCGCCGGGCCCAATCCGCTCGACGAAGGCAATGGAAAGCAGATCGCGGTCTACGGCGTGCCCGCGGCGCCCCGGCTCCTGCCGACATCGGTCACCGCGACGACCGGTGGAGTCACGAGCTCGGGCAATGCCCTCCGCATCGCGGAGGGCAGCGGTCTCGTCTCGGCGACCGTTCCCTACAACGGCACCGAGACGCTCCGCTTCCCCGGGTACACCGTGCCGTCCGGCTACACGCTCGACACCGTGCAGCTCCGGGCGTCGTACAACCCGCAGACCGCGAGCGGCTCGACCGCGCCACAGTTCCAGGTGCAGACGACGAGCGGCTCGGTCTTCTGCCCGGCGACCTACGCGAGCTCGGGCGCGGGGAACCAGGCTCAGGTGTTCGACGTGTCGACCTGCATGAAGGCGAGCAACCACTACGCGAGTGCCTACGACGTCAAGTGGAGTGCGAGAGGCTCCGGCAGCTGTTCCGGTTCGACCTGCCCGCAGCTCGACGGCATCGAGCTCATCGTCACGATCAAGCCGATCGATCCCAACACGACGCTGCGACCGCAGAGCGGCTGCGTGACCGGATCACCGAACTTCTGGTACGGCGTCGGCGCGCCCGACTGTGCGCTCCTGAAGGTCGACGCGCCGTTCTGGGACCAGCTCCCCGGCCGGCGGGGCCGGATGTCGGTCAAGGGCACCATCTACGCGCCCTCGGCGGCGATCGACATCGATGACACGGATGTCGACTATCCGATCGCGAGCCGCGGCCTCATCGCGCGGCACCTGCGAATCCGCGGCTTCCAATATCACAGTGGCTACAGCGAGCCGGCGTTCAGCAACTGGATCGACACGACCGGGGCGGGCCGCGAGGTCCTGTTCTACGTCTGTGCCAAGTCGAGCGGTGGCTGCAACCAGGACGACTCGACCCGCAAGGGCCGGGCCGCGGTCACGTTCGAAGCCGTCACGAACAAGCCGACAGTCACGAACTGGTCCGTCAGCAACGACCAGTGATCGGTCAGGGCGCCGGCACCGCCGCGACGATCTGCGGCCACAGCCAGTGCGCGGCCCAGGCGGCACCCGCCGGAGACAGGTGCAACCCGTCGTAGGGGCGAGGTTCGAACCCGTCGACGCGCTCCGGGCACGGCGCCGGCCCCGGACAGATGTGCCGCGCGAGGTCCAGGACGACCACGTCACCGGGATGGCGAGCCGCGAACGCTCGGTAGAGGTCGTTGAGGTGACTGTGCTTGATGTCGCCAGATTCCATGTGGATGGGGAACGCGGGTGACGGGAGGAGCGGCGGAGAGGTGAGGATCACGATCGGGACGCCCGGCTTGTGCAGGCGCTCGAAGACCCTCTCCATCCTCTGGTTCAACACGTCGTCCGACTGCTGGGTGCCGAACTTCACCAGCTTCCCGTCGACTTCCAGGTCCGCGGTCTCCCAATCGGACCACCAGACGATCGCATTCGGCGCGGCGCGTGCGATGGCGCGCTGCTGGCGCGTGCGGGCGAGCGCCGGGCACTCCTTCGCGAACGGGCGCGGGAGGAACGACTGCCTCCAAACGGTGTCCGCGATCACCCCGCAGCCGAGGATCGCGGCGTTGTCCACGTGCGCTCCCTGCGACGCGCCGGTCACCTCGAGACCGGTGAGCAGCGAGCACGCGATCGAGTCGCCGATCACGAGCACGCGCAGCCCGGCGGCCTTGGGCTCGGGCGGCAACGGCGCGAGCTTGCGGAGCTCGGCGGTTGCCTGGTCCCGCTCGTTGGGCTGTGCCGCGCCGCACGGCCCGGGCACATGGTTGATGCGCGCGATGACTGCGGGGGTGGTCTCCGAGCTGGCGGTCCCGGCGATGATGACGACGACGACTGCCGCGATCGACACCGGGAGGGCAATCCGCGCGACGCGCGGCGTCAGCTTTCCGTGCAGGACGGGCCGCTCGACCAGGTAGTACGAGGCGAGCGTGCACGCGACCGTGATCGTGAGGCGCAGCGCGATCAACGCCCGGCCGGCGAGGCCCGTGCTCTCGGCGGTCACGAACACGATGACCGGCCAATGCCAGAGGTAGAGGCCGTACGAGATGCGTCCGACGTAGCGGAACGGGCCGAGGCCGAGGAAGGACCGCAGCACGCCGGCCGGTTGGACCGCCGCGGCGATGACGATCGCCACCAGAATCGCGAAGGCGAGGTCGACGCCGTAGAAGAGCCGCGGTCCGGCGGTCGTCTTCGAGAACATGACGAGACAGACCGCGAACGCGAGAACGCCCGTCGCCGCCAGGGCGCGCCGCAACCGGCCCGTCACCCCGGATTCGAGGCGCCCGCTCAGGATCAGGGCGAGCAGGCAGCCGACGAGCAGCGTGTGGGCCCGGGCCTCGGTGCCGTAGTAGGCGCGGGACGGGTTGCTGTCCGAGTACAGCACCGCCATGCAGATCTGGGAGATGACGATGCCCGCGACCGTCACGATCGTGAGGGCCCGTCGCGAGCCGCGCGCGAGCAGGAGCACGCCGACGACGATGAGTGGCCAGAGCAGGTAGAACTGCTCCTCGATGGCGAGCGACCAGAGGTGCTGGAGCGGCGAGGGCTGGGTGAACAGCGCGAAGTACGACTGGTTGGTGGCGATGAAGTGCCAGTTCGCGACGTAGAACAGGCTGGCCAGCGCATCGCCGCGCAAGTCGTCCAGCTGGAGCGCGCTCATTGTGGTGCCGGCGTAGAGCACGACGACCACGAGGAGCAGGAACAGCGCCGGGAGCAGGCGGCGGGCCCGGCGGGCCCAGAACGCACTCAGGCTCACCCGGCCCGCGGCCGCGCGCTCGGTGAGCAGCAGGGTCGTGATGAGGAAGCCCGAGAGCACGAAGAACGCGTCGACGCCGAGGAACCCGCCACCCAACCACCGGTACCCGAGGTGGTAGAGGATGACCGCGGTCACCGCGAACGCGCGCAACCCGTCGAGCGCCGGCTGATACCGGATACCCGCGCGCTTCATCGACCTCCCCCGGAACCGAAGCGGGCCATTGTGTCACCCGGTTTGCTGCCCCTTTGGTCGCCTTGTGCACACGCGCCCCGGTTTGGCAGGCCCCGTGTGGGATCCTCTAGGTCCCCATGGAACGTCGACCGCGCCGCATGCTGCGCCTCCTCGTGATCCTGGTCCTCGGCGGGATCGGCGTCGGCGTCTGCGTGGCCGCGCTCGTCCCGGGCGTCGAGAAGATCGCGGGCAGCAGCCAGTACTCGGGCAAGGTCGGACCGTTGCTCAAGAAGCTGGACCAGCCGACCCAGATCTACGACAGCAACGGCAACTACCTCGACACGCTCGGGTTGCACGACCGCCGGCTCGCGAAGCTGAGCGAGGTGCCGAAGACCCTCATCCGGGCGATCATCACGACCGAGGACCGGACCTTCTACGACAACGCCGGCGTGGACCTCCAGTCCATCGGGCGGGCGTTCCTCTCGAACGTCGACTCCGGTCAGGTCGAACAGGGCGGGTCGACCATCACCCAGCAGCTGATCAAGAACCGGTTCTTCAAGAACCCGAAGCGAGACCTCAACCGCAAGATCCGAGAAGCCGTGCTCGCGGTCCGGCTCAACGACGAGTGGTCCAAGAACCACATCCTCGAGGAGTACATGAACACCGTGTACTTCGGCCAGGGCTCCTACGGCGTCAAGGCGGCCGCTGAGCGCTTCTTCGGTACGCCGCTGGAGAAGCTCGACCTCGCGCAGTCCGCGCTGCTCGCGGGCCTGATCCGCAACCCCGAGGGAACGAATCCGTTCCTGCACCCGAACGAGGCCCTCGTCCGCCGAACCAGTGTGCTGACGCAGATGGTCAAGCAGCACTACATCACGCGTGCGCAGATGAACGCCGCGGCCGTCGTGCCGCTCCCCACGGCCTTGCCGGCCGCGGAGTTCGGCCCGGACAACTACTACGTCGACTGGGTGAAGAACCTGTTGCTCGACGACCCGCGGCTCGGCGCGACCCCGACCGAGCGCTACAACAAGGTGATGCTCGGTGGGCTGCGCGTCGACACCGCGTACGACCCCAGATCGGAGCTGCTCGCGCAGGCTGCGGTGACGAGCACGCTGCCGGACAACCGCTTCACGGCTGCGCTCGCGGCCATGGACCCGACGAACGGTGACGTGAAGGCGATCGTCGCGGGGCCGGGATTCGACCGTTCGCAGTTCAACCTGGCCACGATGCCGGCCCCGTACGGGCGCCAACCGGGTTCCACGTTCAAGGCCATCGTGCTGGCCGCGGCGCTGGAGAACGGCTTCTCGGTGAAGGACACGGTGGACGGGTCCTCGCCGTGCACCCTGAAGATCAAGAACCTGAAGGTCGATCCCGCGAACCCCATCCGGACCCGCAACGCCGAGGGGAGCGGTGGGGTGCAGAGCCTGCGCAACGCGACCGTGAACTCGGTGAACTGCGCCTACTTCCGCCTCGGTGCCGCAGTCGGGCTGTCCAAGATCGTCGAGATGGCAAAGCGGCTCGGGGTCACGCACCCGCTCAACCCGTACTACTCGCTGTCGATCGGGTCGTCCGACGGCGTGTCGCCGCTCGACATGGCCACCGTGTTCGCCACGTTCGACGCCGACGGGGTCCGTCACGACCCCGTCTTCATCAAGAAGGTCGAAGACGCGGACGGCAACGTCATCTTCGAGAACAAGGGTGAAGGAGTCCGCGCGATCGACCCGCAGATCGCCCGGACCGTCACCGATGTCCTGCGCGGTGTCATCACGAGCGGAACGGGCAAGCGGGCACAGCTGTACCTCCAGATGGCGGCGGGCAAGACCGGCACGACCGACGAGAAGCGCAACGCCTGGTTCGTCGGATACACGCCGCAGCTCGTCGCCGCGGTGTGGATGGGTGACCCGGCCGCGTACACGCCCATGCTGAACGTCGGGAAGCTCGGCGCGGTCTACGGAGGCACGTATCCCGCCATCATCTGGCAGAAGTTCGTGTCGTCGTCGCTGGCCGGAACACCGCTCGAGTACTTCATCCCACCCGACCAGGCGCTCTGGCCCCAAGGTCGCTACGTCACCGAGAACGGCCGCAGCACGACGAAGGCCCTGCCGGACCGGCCACGCACCCCCACGACGAGACCCGCTCCGTTCTTCGGCGTGATCCCGGGGGCGCCCCGGCCGCCGAGCACCCCGCTGCCTTCGACCCCGGCGACCACCACTCCGCCGCTCACGACGCCGCCCGTCTCGACGCCATGAGCCCGGAGGTCGACCGGTAGGCTCGGTTCGATGAGTCCGTTGGAGCAGCTCCTCGTGGTGCAGGAGCACGACTCGGCGGCCGATCATCTCCGGCATCGGCGCGCGACCCTCCCCGAGCGCGAGGTGCTCCGCAGCGCGGAGAGCGAGGTTGCCGCACTGTCGCCCCAGCTGGTCGACGCCCGCAGCCGCCGGGACGAGGTCGTGCGTGAGGTGAAGCGACTCGACGACGAGAGCGCGGCGGTGACGGCCCGGGTCAAGGAAGTCGAGAAGACGATGTACTCGGGTTCGGTGAGCTCGCCCCGTGAGCTCACCGCGATGCAGCAGGACGTCGAGCAGCTCAACCGGCACCAGAAGTCGCTCGACGACCGGGAGCTCACGCTCATGGAGAGCCAGGAGCTGCTCGACGCCGAGGTGGGTGGGATCGAGAAGCGGGTGGCCGAGCTGCAGGCACGCGCGGACGAGGCGCGCGGGGCGCTGGTCGAGCAGGAAGCGGCGATCGACGCCGAGCTCGCCACCGAGCTCGAAGCCCGTGGTGGCGCGGCGGGCGCGGTCCCCCCGGACCTGCTCGCGCTCTACGAGCAGGTCCGGACGAGCTCTCACGGTGCGGGGGCGGCGCGCCTCATCGGCAACACCTGCCAGGCCTGCCGGCTCACGATCCCCGCGACCGAGGTCGACCGCATCCACCGGGCCGGAGCCGACGGGACGGTGTTCCACTGCGACAACTGCAGCGCCATTCTCGTACCGACGACGTGACCGTCGAAACAGTGATCGTCCAGAGCGACGGTGGCGCTCGTGGGAACCCCGGGCCCGCGGCGATCGGCGCGGTCGTGCTGGACGGCACCGTCGACCCGCCCGTTGTTCTGGCCACGGTGAGCGAGTGCATCGGCGTCGCGACGAACAACGTCGCCGAGTACCAGGCGCTCATCTCGGGTCTCGAGGCGGCGCGGCCGTTCGGTGCGCGCCGGGTCGTCGTGAGGGCCGACTCCGAGCTGCTCATCCGCCAGCTGGAAGGTCGCTACCGAGTCAAGAGCGCGCACCTGCGCCCCTTGTACGAGCAGGCGCGCGCCCAGCTCGCCGAGTACGACGAGGTAGATCTCGGTCATGTGCGCCGCGAGGACAACGTGGATGCCGACGCGCTCGTCAACGCGGCTCTCGACGCAGTGGAGTCCTGAGGATCATCCGATGCTGCTCTGGTTCATCGGGCCGTCGATCGTGTTCGTGCACGACGTGTTCCAGAGCCGCGGTCTCGACTACCGGTTGATCGGGCTGGGTGCGATCCTGCCGTTGCTCATCGATCTCCCGGTCGGCCACTTCGCGTACGGCCATTCGCTCGTCATCGCCGCCGCGGTGCTCGGCGTGGTGATGGTGGCGACGATCGGCCGGCCGCGGCTCATGCGCCGCCGGCTCATCTGCGTCCCGATCGGCTGGATGTGCGGGCTGGTGCTCTCCGGCGCGTTCCTGCACGACGTGTCGTTCCTGTGGCCGCTGCTCGGCTCGGATTTCCCGGACGACTCGCTGTTCCCACCGGTGACGATCTTCGTGCTGCTCGACGCCGCGGGACTCGCGATCACGATCTGGGCCTGGGGGCGGTTCGGCCTGAGCGACCGCGCGACGCGGGAGGACTTTCTCCGTCGTGGGCGACTGCGCGAGCGCGTCGCATGATCCTCTTCGTCCGTCATGGGGAGACCGAGGCGAACAAGCAACGCCTCGCGCTTGGTCGCGCGGACCCGTCATTGACCGAGGACGGCACCGCCCAGGCGGAGGCGTTGGCACGGCGGTTGCAGTCCGAGGACATTGCGATCGTCCGCGCGAGTCCCTTGTTGCGGGCTCGCGCCACCGCCGCTCCGATCGCCGCCGCGTTGGGGGCCGAGGTGGTCATCGACGACCGGTTGATCGAGCTCGACTACGGGGAGTGGGACACGACCAGCTTCAAGGATCTCCCGCCCGCCGACCTCGTGCGGTGGCGTAGCGACCCGTTGTTCGCGCCCCCCGGGGGAGAGAGCCTGCGGGCGGTGACGCTGCGGATCGCGGACTTCTGCACCGAGCTGCTCGCGGGCCCGAAGGCGATCGCGGTGAGCCACGTGTCACCGATCAAGGCTGCGGTCAGCTGGGCGCTCGGCGCGAGCGAGGAGCTGGGCTGGCGCATGTTCCTCGACCTGGCGTCGATCACGCGCATCGCGGGACGCGACGGCACGCCGAGCCTCGTCGGGTACAACGACGTCGCCCACCTCCGCTGACCGCACGCGGGAGGACGTGGGGGCCGGCCGTGGGTCAGGCCGGGCAGGTCAGGCCGGGCGGGTCAGGCCGACGTCACCGGGATGGACGGGCGGCGGGGCGGCAGGTTGTGGGTGCCGGTGGCGTCGATGACGTAGCGGCCCTCGCCGGGCCCGTCGGCGACCGGCATGCCGAGCGCCTCCAGCAGTGCGTGGTCCTCTTCGGGAGCGCGGCCACCGGTCGTGAGGTAGTTACCCACGATCAGCGCGTTCGCGCCGGCCAGCAACCCCATCGCCTGCAGCTCGCCGAGCACGTACTCGCGCCCGCCGGCCAGGCGGAGCCACGCGCCGGGGAGCACGAGCCGGAACAGGGCGATGGACTGGAGCGCCTCGCGGGGCGTGATCATCCGCCTCTCGCCCAGCGGGGTGCCGCTCGGCAGGAGGAAGTTGATCGGGACCTCGCAGGGCTCGAGCTCGGCCAGCTCGAACGCGAAGTCGACGCGCTGGTCGAGCGTTTCGCCCATCCCGAGGATGCCGCCGCAGCAGAGCTCCATGCCCGCGTCGATCGCGCGGCGCGCGGTTGCCACGCGGTCGTCGTAGGTGTGCGTCGTGCAGATCGACGGGAACACCTCGCGCGGAGCTTCGAGGTTGTGGTTGTAACGGCGGACGCCGGCCGCGGCCAGCTTCTCCGCCTGCGCCTGCGTGAGCAGCCCGAGCGAGCACGCCACTTCCAGCCCGGTTTCCGCGTGGACCGCGTCGACTGCGGCGATCACCTTGTCGAGCATGCGCTCGGTCGGCCCCCGCACCGCGATGACGATGCAGAATTGCGTCGCGCCTGCGGCGCGGGTTGCCTTCGCCGCTTCGATGACCTCGTCGAGGTCGAGGAAGTTGTACACATCGACGTCGGTGTCGAACTTCACCGACTGCGAGCAGAACGCGCAGTCCTCGGGGCACGCGCCCGACTTGGCGTTGATCAGGCTCTCGAGCTCGACGTCCGGACCGCAGTACGCGAGCCGCACCTTGTGGGCCAGCGCCACGAGGTCAGGCAGCTCGTCGAGCGGGAGCGCGGCGACCGCCCGCACCTCGTCGCGGGTGAGCGAACGGCGCTCGTCGAGCAGCGCGAGCTCGGCGACCTGAAGGGGAGGCGACGGCATGGAGATCCTCTTGTCGGCGACGGTTGCCCCGAGCGTACGCGCCCACCCCCGTTTTGGCGTCAGTAGGGACCCGCGGAGGTGCCCTGCTGACGCCAAAACGGGGGGAGCTAGTGTGCGGGGCTGGTGGATCGGGTGACGGTCGACGTGGTGGTCGTGGGGGCCGGGCTCGCCGGGCTCAGTGCCGCCCGCGCGCTCGAGACCGCCGGTAGCTCGGTGGTGGTCCTCGAAGCCCGGACTCGCGTGGGTGGGCGGGTCGAAGGGCGGACCCTGAGCGACGGCGAGACCGTCGTCGAAGTGGGCGGCCAGTGGATCGGGCCCGGCCAGCACCGGATGATCCGGCTCTCCGCCGAGCTCGGTCTCGAGACGTTCCCGACCTACAACGAAGGCGAGAACATCCTGAGCTTCGGGGGTACGCAGGCCCGCTATCGCGGCGCGATCCCTCGCATCAACCCAATGACGCTCGCCGACATGGCCCAGGCGCAGACCCGCTTCGACCGGCTCGCTCGGCGCGTCCCGCTCGAGGCCCCCTGGGCGGCAGACCGCGCCGACGACTGGGACTCGATGACGTTCGAGACCTGGATCCAACGCAACGCGCGCACCGGGAAGGCGCGCAGCCTGTTGCGTCTCTACTCCGAGGCGGTGTTCGCCGCCGAGCCGAAGGACCTCTCCCTGCTGCACGCGCTCTACTACACCCACTCCGGCGGTGGGGTCGATGCACTGGCCGGCGTGAAGGACGGGGCCCAGCAGGACCGCTACGTCGGCGGGTCGCAGCTTGTGCCGCAGCGCATGGCGGAAGAGCTCGGCACCGACGTCGTGCGACTCGGGACACCGGTGCGGCGCATCGAGCAACGGGCCGATCGCGTGACGGTGCTCGCGGACGGCGTGCTCGTATCGGCTCGCCACGTGATCGTCGCGATCCCACCGGTGCTCGCCGGCCGGATCACCTACGACCCACCGCTACCCGGATACCGCGACCAGCTGACCCAGCGCGTGCCCGCGGGCTCGGTGGTCAAGTGCAACGTGGTCTACGACACGCCGTTCTGGCGGTCGGACGGGCTCACCGGGCAGGCGACCGGCGACGAGGGCCCGGTCAAGGTGATCTTCGACAACTCGCCGCCGTCGGGATCGCCGGGGGTGTTGCTCGCCTTCCTCGAGGGCGAGCACGCCCGCGTCCTCAACCGGGTGTCACCCTGGGAGCGCCGGGAAGCGGTGATCGACGGGCTGGTCGGGTTCTTCGGGCGCAAGGCCGCGGACGTCATCGAGTACGTCGAGCTCGACTGGTCCGAGGAGGAGTGGACCCGGGGTTGTTACGGCGCGCACTTTCCGTGCGGAGTGTGGACCCAGTACGGCCCGGCGCTACGGGCGCCGATCGGGCGGATCCACTGGGCGGGCGCGGAGACCGCGACGGTGTGGAGCGGCTACATGGACGGCGCGCTGCAGTCCGGCGCACGAGCCGCGTCCGAAGTGCTCGCAGCGCGCTGAGCGCTCAGCGGCAGGCCTTCCGCCCGGCCTTCAGCGACACCGGCTTCTTGAGCGAGTTGAAGTTCCGCGCGTTCATCGACGGGCAGAACTTGGCCGGGCTCTTCTTGTACTCGATGTTCATCACCGCTTTGCCCGCCGCGGTGAACGGCGTGAGGAGACCGCACTCCGAGTAGGCGAAGCACTGCTCGTTGAGCGCCCAGTCGAAGTACGGCACGAGCTGTGGAATCTGGTCCAGGTCGTTCTTCAACGCGACGGTGAGGCCGCGGGCGTGCGCCGCGTTCGCGATCGACGCGTTGAACGCGAGTTGGTCCGCCGCGGTGAGCGGGAACCCGGTCGTGTTCGTGAAGCCGTCCACGTTGTCCGGGTCGGCCGAGTCGAACCCCTTCTGCTTGCACAGGTTCAGGCGCGCTTCCATGATCGGCATGAGCACGTCGAGCCGGCGGACGTCGAGCCAGCGCTCGCCGGGCCAGCCGTTTCCGGATCCCTTGACCACCGCGGGGAACTTCGCCGCGTCGGGCCGCCAATTCTCGAACGAGCCGGCACTGAAGTAGCAGGCGACCTTCCGTCCCGCGGCGTGCAGCGCGGCGACGGTTGTTGCCGGCTGATCGAAGAGGTCGATGTCGTAGAGGCGTGCGTTCACCGCGGTCTTCAGCTTGCCCTGCAGCTGGATCTGCCAGCTCGTATTCAGGGCCGGTCGCCAGCAGGTGCCCACGCACGCGGCCGCCGGGGGAGCCGCGGCGAGAGCCGGAGTGGCACTGAGCGCGGGGATCACGCCGGCGGCAACTGCGAGAGCCGCGAACATGACGGTGGCACGGCGCGCCGCGTGTCTCACGCTTCCCCTCCGGATGGCCCAGCGCTGCGGTGCCTCAGGATGTCACATCGGGCACCGAGTCCCGCTCGACGGAGCTGGCGATGCGGCGAGAACGCCCTGCCACGCCGGGCAGGGTGGCGCAGCAGGGCGTCGACTCGCCGCGGCGACGGTATCTGCGGCCGCGACCGTTGTCCGCGCGCGCGTGGCGCCGAACCGTGAGGTGAATGGCACTGTGCGTTGCGCGATGGTTGCAGCACGTGGGAGTGCGGCGCCGAGGGGTTTCGGGCCCGGAGCGCCCGGGTACCCGCGAGGTACGCCCGCATACAGCAACCGCGGACGGTGGTCTCTCGTAGGAGCAAGGACATGACGGTGACGACAGAGTTCGACTTGGGTGACCGCCCGCAGATCGAGTTGCTACGCGGCAGCGTCGAAGATTCGCAGGACCAGTTGCGCCGGGCCCGGAGAAGGCTCGAGCGCGCCGAGCGACGAGTGAAGAACCTCGAGGTGGCATCCGAGAGCTGGTCGCAGCTCTTGGCCCAGTACGAACGCGCGATGCAGCACGGAAGGAATCGCACCAACCGGGATCGCGTCTCGCTCTGACCGATCTCCCGACCGCGGGGTCGACGGCCCCATAGTCTCGTCGCGGTGCGATGCTCTCGAAGCCTTCGGTGCGGCGCGCTGCTCTCGCTGCTCCTCGTCGCTGCCGTCGGGTGCGGCGGCAGCAGCTCCGGCGAGTCCGGCTCCACGACGACCAGGGCGCCAGGCAGGCCGTTGGCCGGTACCCGCTGGGTCCTCCGGAAGGGGCGTGGGCTCGAAGTGAGCGGCGTGTCGGTGACCGCCGAGTTCGACGGCAACCGTGTGGCCGGCGACAGCGGGTGCAACACCTACAGCGGCTCGTTCCATGCGCGCGGAGGAGCGCTGAGGATCGGTTCGGACATCGCTGTGACCTCAGCGCGGTGCCCACGGGGGATGACCGTTGAGCGGGCCTACCTGAAGCTCCTCCCACTGGTGAGGTCCTACGACATCGCGGGGAAGACGCTCTTGCTCTCCGGGGGCGACGAGAAGACGCTGCTCGTCTATGACGTGTTCGACGGTACCGATGCGATCGCCGGGGCATGGGCCGCGATCAACTACTACACAGGAACTGGGGTCCAGCCCGTGATCACCGGTTCTCCGATCACTGCGGCCTTCGATCGCGGCATGGTCACCGGTGACAGCGGCTGCAACAACTTCAGTGGTCCGTACGAGCTGACGAACAGCTCCATCACGATCGGCCCGCTCAGCTCGACGCTCGCAGCCTGCGTCGACCCCGCGCGCCAGACCCAGGAGGAGCAGTACCTGGCCGCGCTGCAGCTCGCGACGACGTACCGCGTGACCGGCAACCGGCTGGAGCTGTCGCGGGCCGACGGCGGGATCGCGGTGACGTTGAAGAAGAGCGCCGCGACCGGGTAGCGACCGGGCGGTCGCGTCAGCCTCCGGAAGCGCTCTCGCGGTGAGCGCCTGGTCCCGCAGCTCGTCGAGCTCCTTCTGTGTCATCGGCGGTCCAGCGTGCCCGGATCCATCCACGGTGAGCGACGGATCCGTGCCGCCAATGACGGTGACGATCACGACCTTTTCGGTCGGTTGCAGCAGTGCGAGCCCGACCCACGTGGCCTGGATCGCGAGGTCGGCGCCATCGGTGGAGACGATCGTTACGGAAGCCATTCCGGGAGTCCCGCACGCGTGCCTCAACCCGACCCACTGGCCTGCCGATCACTTCGGTGGCGGGTTCGGCGGGATGTTCGAAGGAGGCGCGCGCGGTGGGATCGGCAGCGGATCGGCGAAAGCGCCCGGCGGTCCCGCCCCTTCCTCGCGCGGGCTCCTGGTGGGCCGAGCACGAACGTGCCGTGCAGCTGCTGTGCGCGCTCACGCTGGCGTGGGGGGTGGCGTACCTCACGTGGCGGATCGGCTGGTCCGGGCGCGGCGCCGCCACCGGACCCTTCCTCGCGTTGCTCGCGGCGGAGCTGTACGGCTTCGTCAGCCTCGTGCTGTACGCCTGGACCGGATGGCGAGTGCCCACGTCGGACCGACCGGTGCTCGTGGGACGACCGACAGTCGACGTCTTCGTCTGCACCTACGACGAACCGCTGCACGTGCTCGAGCCGACGTTGCTGGGGTGCCGAGCGATCGAATACCCGCACACGACCTACGTCCTCGACGATGGGCAGCGACCGCAGGTCAAGAAGCTCGCGGTCAGCCTCGGCGTCCGCTACCTCACCCGACCGGACCACGCGCACGCGAAGGCCGGGAACGTCAACCACGCGTTGCGCGGCACGGAAGGCGAGCTCATCCTCGTGCTCGACGCCGATCACGTCCCGCACCCAGAGATCCTCGACGCGACGCTCGGATACTTCGACGATCAGGAGATCGGGCTCGTGCAGACACCGCACGATTTCTCGAATCGCGACTCCGTGCAGCACACCACGTCGGCCCGCCACGAGCAGAGCCTCTTCTACGAGGTGCTCGCGCCCGGCAAGGACCGGGTCGGCGCGATGTTCTGGTGCGGCTCGGCGGCGGTGATCCGGCGCGCCGCGCTACTGAGCGTCGGTGGCGTGCTCACGAACACGATCGCCGAGGACTTCCACACCACGATCGCCATGCACGCACGCGGCTGGCGGAGCCGGTACCACGCCGAGACGCTCGTCCAAGGTCTCGCTCCCCACGATCTCGGCGCGTTCCTCCTCCAACGCCAACGGTGGGCGCGCGGGAACCTCCGGGTGTTCCGTACCCGGGAGAATCCTCTGACGTGCCCGGGTCTCACGACGCGGCAGCGGATGAGCTACCTCACCTCGCTGCTCAACTACTTCAGCGGGCTGCAGCGCGCGCTGCTATTGGGCGTTCTCATCGTGACGCTCCTCACCGGCCGACTCCCGATGTCTGCCTCCATCGAGACCTTGCTCATCCTGTGGCTGCCGTGGGCACTGCTCTCGTTCGCGACGAGCCGCGTCCTCGCCCGCGGCCGGCTCGGCGCCTCGGACTCGACGGTCTATGGGCTCGAGACGATGTCGATCTATCTCGGGGCCATTCTGGCCCTCGTCTGGCCGGGCTCGGGTGCGTTCAAGGTGACGCCGAAGCAGGGCACCGATGAGGGCGGGCTCGTGGTCCTGCGCCGCCTGGGCTTCGTCAGCACCGTGGGTGCGGTCCTGCTAGCGAGCGTGGCCTTGCGGGCGCTCGACGCCCTCGAGGTGATCTCTCTCCCGTCCCTTCCCGAGCTTGCGCTCGCGATCACCCTGGCCGCCGGGGTGTGGGAGCTCGCGTTCTTCGCCCGCACGTTGGTCCCGCTCATGCGCCGACGCCAGCAACGCGCGCAGTACCGGTTCGCCGTGAGCCTCCACGGCCGCATCAACACCCGCATCGTGAAGGTGGCCGATCTGTCGCCGAGCGGGCTCGCGTTTGCCTCACCGGTCGCATGGCCAGTGGGTGACACGACCGTGTTGCTCACGCGGCTCCCGGACGCCAACGGGCTGTTGCACGATCTCGATCTGCCGCTCACCGTCCGTTCGTCGCACTACATGAGAGACGAAGGCGCCTGGCGCATCGGCTGTGAGCTGACCGGCGCCAGCCGCGAGACGCGCCAGCTCCTCATCGAGTACTGCTACGTGGTGCAACAGGTCGACCGCAGCCGCCCGGGCCGGCCGATCCACGTAGCCGAGGACATCGCGTCTCTCCGGGCCTCGTAGCGGGAACCCTCTCAACGCTTTGTCATTCCGGGCTCCTCGCCGGTTGCGGCTCGTCGCGCCGGGGGACTCTCTGCTCATGATGTTCAGCAACGGCAAGTGGAACTACGTCTTGCGGCCCGGTCCTCCCGCCAGACGAGAGGTCTGGGCCGTGCGAGCCGACGGCAAAGAGATTCCCCGCCGAGAGATTCGGAATTGGTCGACGCGCGCCGCCTGACGTACCCGGGTCACGAGCGAGCTCGGGTGTCCCGACTCGGCTCGCCTGGTCGTACGAATCGGTGCTCAGGTCGGCCGGCGAACAGGCCGAAAACCCTTGGATGGTGGGGGTCGTGCGTTTGGTGGCCGGTACGTCCGGTACGGACCCGGGCACCAACGCGGGCGCGACCGTCATCGTGCTCGCGTTGTACGGCAGCATCTTCGTGTTCGCACTCGTCGCATGGATCGCGTGGGGAATCCGCCAGGGGCAGGGCGGCGTCGTCCATTGGGGCGAAGGAGCGCCGCCGGAGACGCTCGGCCAGAAGATCGCCGGGGCGTGGAAGACCGCGAGCGCGGCACCGACGCCACCGGTCCCGGCGCCGCCCCCGCTCCCGTTCTTCGACTACGAAGCGGAAGAGAACGACGAACGGCGGCGCACGGCCGGGTAGCCGCGAGGGGAGCGGCGTCGGGCCATCGACGCACGACTCGTTGCCGGGGGACCCGACGCGAGGACGTCGCCTGACCCCGTGTTCTCGGCCGAGTCGTTGCGCTCGCCCGTAAGACAGGCGACAGTTGGTACCAGGTTCCCGACCGGAGACCCACGTCGAGGGCTCCCGCGGGAGGCAGGCCCGACAGGGCAATTTGGGGGTGAGGGCATGGGGAAGGCAGGACGGTGGGTCGCGCTCGGCACCGTGTTGGGAGTCGTCGCGGCGTGGGGAGGGTTCGGTCTCGCATCAGGTGCGAGCTCGAGCATCACGACGTGCACCAAGAAGAGCAACAACAAGACGAAGATCATCACCTCGGCTCAGGTGGCGAAATGCACGAAGAAGGGCAAGGGAACCGTCACCACCTGGGACAACCACGGCACCACGGTGTCGCTCACGAACCAGCTCGGGGCCAGCCAGAGTCAGCTGGCGGATAGCCAGCAGGAGACGGCGGTGGCCGAGCGTTATCACAGCCTCATGTTCGGTTCGACGGCGTGTGGGGGGTCGACGAACAGCTTCGAAGGCATGAACCTTCATGATGTGTATCTGCCGCCATGCCTGGCTGGAGTGGACCTGTCCTATTCGTACCTGTACGGCGCGCACCTGACCGGCATCGCCCTGGCCAACGCGAACCTCAGCAACACCAACATGACCTGGGTCTTCTCTGACGACGCGATCTTTTGGAGCTCGGATCTCACCAACGCGAACCTGAGCCACGCGAACCTGTACCAGGCCGAGTTCAACAACGCGAACCTGAGCAACGCGAACCTGAGCAACGCGACTCTGCAGCTGGCGAACCTCACCGGCGCGAACGTGAGCGGAGTGACCTGGAACCAAACCAAGTGCCCCGACGCCACGTACAGCAATACGAACGGCACCAATCCGGAGAGCTGCATCGGGCACGGAGGCGGACTCTGATTTCAACCTCGGCGGGGCGGCCGTCTCGAGATCCATAGATAGGGCGTGGTGGTGAGCCGGCCGGTACGCCGGATTCTGTCCCGGCACCTCGCGGTGCCGGTGGCGACCATCCATCTCCGCCGGCGGTTACCCGCCGGCTCCAGCGGCCTACCCGGGGGTGTGTGACGCAAGCGCCACGCGGACGGGCCGTCCTCCCCCTGTCTGGCCTTGCTCCAAGTGGGGTTTACCGAGCCGCCCGGGTCACCCCGGGCGCTGGTGCGCTCTTACCGCACCGTTGCACCCTTACCTGTGCGAGCCGGTCGCCCGGCCCGCCATCGGCGGTCTCTTCTCTGTGGCACTTTCCTGCGGGTCGCCCCGACTGGGTGTTACCCAGCACTTCGCCCTGTGGAGTCCGGACGTTCCTCGGGCGGGTCGAGCCCGCACGCGGTCGCCTGGCCGACTCACCATCACGCGGACGCATTGTCGCACCTCAGCCGCGGGGTGGCATCAACCTTTCGTCTCCGTCACTCTCCCGGACCGAGTTGCGGGCCATCCGGGCGCCGATGATGCCGCCGACGAGCCCGAACACCATGGCGAACAGGAGCTGGCCGAAGATCTGGCCGGCGGTGAAGACGGCATCCGGTCCACTGAACAGGCCCTGGGACTCGGAGCGCGCGACCCAGATCAGCACGCGCACCGGCAGCCACAGCACGAACGCGCCGAGCCCGGCCATCGATCCGTTGGAGAGCGGCGTCGTGGGGGCGCGGTGGGCGGCCACCGCGCCGGCGACGACGTAGGCGAGCATCAGCCCGACGCCGAACACCAAGACCCAGGCGCTGTCGTTGAAGTCGGTGGTCTGGTGGTCGACGACGGCGCGGAGGGCCGAGAGCGGGACGATGACGAGCAGCCCGGCCAGCGCACCGCGCAGGACTGCTCCCGGCTCGACCGTCTTCACGCCGTCAGCCTGTCACGCGGAGGCGGGCGCCGGCTCGTCACCGTGAGCGAGCTCGGCCACGGGGGTGCGAAACCCGTCGCGCAGCAGCGGGCCGAACGCGCCGCGCTGGCGGGCGATCATGAATGCGGCGAGCACGAGGTAGGTGATCCCGACTGCGATGCGCTCGATCTCGCGGATCCCCTCGGGGAGCGCGGCGCCGAGCACGAACTGGGAGAGGAAGAGGCCGAGCAGCGCGTACGCCTCCTTGACGCTGATCGAACGGTTCGCCAGAACCGCGACGGCGAACGCCGATTGCGCGGCGGTGAGGAACAGCTCCTCGCGCTGCAGTGGGTCGATCGGCAAGCCGTGCAGTGTCTGCGAGAAGATCGCGAACACGATCGGCAGGCTGCCGACGAGCAGCGTCCACTGGTTCACCTTCGACGACACGAGCGCGCCGAGCGCGGAGTTCGTGTTGAGCCGCCACGCGAACAGACCCGCGATCAGCAGCTCGGGTGCTTCGGACGCCAGCGGCGCGAGCCACTGCACGAGGAGGAACTCGTCGATCCCGAACTTCGCGCCGGTCTGCACCAACGCCTCGGCGAACCCTTCCGCGCTGGCCAGGATCACCCCTGCGGCGAACACCAGCATGAGCCCGACCACGATGCGGCGCGTGCGCGGGTTCAGATTGCCGATGAGCTCCGCCGGTCCCACCAGATGCGGCTCCTCGGCCGGCGCCCGCGCGATCCGCCACAGGTAGGCGACGAACAGGCCGATGAGGACGACGGAGTCGAAGAGGGTCAGGGTCCGTTTCAGCGGCAGGGTGAGTGAGTACAGCGTGGCCACCAGCAGGAAGGCGATCTCGACCGAGTGGCTGCGGTCCAGGCTCACCTCGGTGTCGACCGGGCCCGTGTAGCCCTGGCGCTTGGCGATCGTCTTCATGCGCCACGCCGCGAGCAGCACGACGAGCGACCAGCCGATGCCGATCAGCAGCCGGTTCCCGCCGGTCATGTTGGCCAGGGCGAGCGGCGCGTACTTGTGGGGATCGGTCCCGGCCTTGGCGGTGAAGACGAAGTCGACGGCGTATTCGGGGAGGACCGCGATGAGCGCCAGGACGGCCAGCGCGAGGCCCGCCGAGACGTCCAGCTGGAGCACCTCGGCACTCCAGGCCAGGAGGAATGCGGCCCCGACGACCGCGAGCCCGAAGATCGACGCCGCGACCCAGCTCTGCGGATGGGTGCCCGTGATCCGTAGCCCGAGGGCCGGGAGCGTCAAGCCCGTCGCCATGACGATGGCCAGGAGCTGGCGCTTGGGATGACTGGCCGATGTGGGGAATTCGACAGGCATCAGACGCATCCTACGAGTGGTGATCGTCCGTTTCGTGCCCCAGCCTCAGGTCGAGCGGAATACGCGCCGAAAGAAGCCCGTTGAACGATTTCGAACCGGAGGAAGCGTTCGATCATGATGGCACTCCAGGGGCTCACAGTGAACGGTGGCTGGCGCCAACAGGCGCGCTGCCGCGGCGTCGACCCCGAGATCTTCCATCCAGGTGAGGAAGACGACCCATCTCCCGCGAAAGCGATCTGCGAGCTCTGTCCCGTGCGCGAGGCCTGCCTCGAGCACGCGCTGGCCGTGCGCGAGAAGCACGGCGTCTGGGGCGGGCTCACCGAGCGCGAACGCCGGCGGGTGCTTCGCCAGCGTCGCCGCTCGGCCTGAGGCTCACCGTTCGCAGAGTCTGCACGGGAGCAGGATTCGTCGCGGCCGCGGCCGCGGGGTACCTCGGCCGGCGGCGACGATCGTCGCCCGGGCCCGTGGCCGAGACCGGATTCGTCGGCCGTAACGCACGTCTCGCACGCCTTGGCGCGCGCACCAGTGGAGGCTTCGCCGTACATCGCGCACGCCGCGTGTTCACGTCCGCCGAACGGCGCGACACGCTGGATCGTGAGTACGAGATCCGCACTGCGGCGCAGGTCGCCACGGAGCTCGGCAACATGAAGGGCGCGCTCATGAAGCTGGGCCAGATGGTCAGCTATCTGGACGAGGGGCTGCCCGAGCACTTCCGGGCTGCACTCGCGCAGCTGCAGCACGACGCGCCACCGATGAGCGCGGAGCTCGCCGGCTCCATGATCGAGCAGGAGCTCCACCTTCCGCCCGAGACGCTCTTCGCCGAGTGGGACCCGGTGCCGATCGCGGCCGCCTCGATCGGCCAGGTACATCGCGCGATCACCCACGAGGGGGTCGCGGTGGCGGTGAAGGTGCAGTACCCGGGCATCGCAGAGGCGATCGAAGCTGATCTCGGCAACGTGGGCCTGCTGTTCGGTGGGCTCGGCCAGGTGTTCCCCGGGCTCGAGTCCGGTCCGCTCGTCGCCGAGCTGCGCGCCCGCTTGCGCGAAGAGCTCGACTACGAGCGAGAGGCCCACCACCAGCAACGCTTCGCCGACTACTACGAGGGACACCCGTTCATCGAGGTCCCCGCCGTCCTCTCGCGGTACTCGTCCCGTCGTGTGCTCACCACCGAGCTGGCGGAAGGGGTGAGGTTCGCGGAGGCCGAGTCATGGCCCCAGGCCGAGCGCGACCTGGCGGCCGAGACCATCTTCCGGTTCGTCTTCGGCAGCCTCTACCGGCTGCGGCTGTTCAACGGTGACCCGCACCCCGGCAACTACCTCTTCCGGCCCGGCGGGAGGGTCACGTTCCTGGACTTCGGTCTGGTGACGCCCTTCGAGGATCCCGAGCTCGTCTCCTTGCGGGCACTGATCGAGACGATGGTGCTCGAGCCGGATCCGGTCGCGTTCCGGCGTGCGGTCGAGCAGGCGGGGTTCCTCCGATCGGGTGCCCCCGTCAGCGATGCGCAGGTCGTCGACTACTTCGGCCTCTACGAGTACCTGCAGCAGGACCGCCGCTCGACGATCGGCCACGACCTCGCTTCCGAGAACGTGCGCCGGGTCTTCGACGCGACGGGCCCGTACCGCGAAGTGATGCGGCACGCGAACGTCCCGCGCGCGTTCGTGGTCGTGCAACGCATCAACCTCGGCCTGTTCGCGATCCTCGCCTCGCTCGGGGCCACCGCGAACTGGCGCCGCATGGCCGAGGAGATGTGGCCCTGGGTCGGCGGGCCTCCGTCCACTCCGCTCGGTGAGCTGGAGCACGCCTGGAGAGCGGATCGCGGCCGGTGACCGGTCACTGACGATCGGTTTGGAGCCCTGAGGTCGAGATGCCGGGCCTGTAGGCTTCCGTGCACCATGGACTTCGACCTGCCGCCCGAGCTGGCGGAGTTGCAGGCCTCCGTGCGCAAGCTGGCTCAGGAGCGCGTCGCCCCCCGTGCGCGCGAGATCGACCTGACCGAGGAGTACCCGCAGGACCTCTTCGAGCTGTTCGTGGACACCGGCCTCGCCGGTCTCTGCATCCCCGAGGAGCTCGGTGGCTCGGGAGCGGGCATCCTCGGACTGGCCATCGCCATCGAGGAGGTGGCGAAGTACTCGAACGCCGCCGCCCTGATGCTCCTCCTCACCCGGCTCCCCACCGGCCCGCTCCTGATCGCCGGGAGCGAGGAGCTGCAGCGGAAGTACCTCACGCCGATCGCGACGGGGGAGCAGCGGGCTGCGTTCGGGCTCTCCGAGCCCCAGGCCGGCAGCGACGTGATGGGCATGCGCACGAAGGCCGTCCTCGACGGCGACGACTGGGTGCTCACGGGGACCAAGTGCTGGATGTCCGGGGTGCAGCAAGCTGATTGGTACTGCGTCTTCGCCAAGACCGGGCCCGTCGACTCACGCGCGCACGACAGCGTCTCCGCGTTCGTGGTCGAACGGGGTTGGGACGGCGTATCCGTCGGTCGCATCGACAAGAAGATGGGAGTGAAGGGCGTCGACACCGGCGAGCTCCTCCTCGACGAGGTGCGCGTGCCGGCGGCCAACATCGTCGGCGACATCGGCGGGTTCCGACTCTGCATGCTCGGGCTCAACGCCATGCGCCCTATCGTCGCCGCGCGTGGGATCGGCCTCGCCGAAGGCGCGCTCATGTACGCAGTCGAGTACGCGAAGTCGCGCGAGGCGTTCACGAAGACGATCGCGGACTTCCAGGGCATCCAATGGAAGATCGCCGAGCTGGCGACGGAGATCGAAGCTGCGCGCCTGCTCACGTACCGTGCCGCGTGGATGGCCGATCGGGGCCAGTTCACGAAGGAGTACGTGCCCTACCTCTCGATGTGCAAGTACTACGCGACGGAGCTCGCAGTGAAGGTGAGCAACCACGCGCTGCAGATGCTCGGCGCGGCGGGGTACATGCAGGACCACCCGATGGAGCTGTACTACCGGGACGCCAAGCAGCTCACCATCGTGGAAGGCACGAGCCAGGTGCAGCTCGGGCTCATCGCCCGCGGCGTGCTCGACCACGACCTGTGGTGGGACTGACCGATGCCCGACGCGAACCGCCCTGACGACGCTTTTGTGTGGCCCGACGTCCTCGGCCCGCTCCTGCGCGGCGAGGATCTCGAACCTGCGCTCATCGACGCGGCGATGGCCACGATCCTCAGCGGCGCGGCGACCGACGCGCAGATCTCTGCGTTCGCGACGCTGTTGCGGGCGAAGGGCGAGACCCCCGTCGAGCTCGCGGCGCTGGTGCGGACGATGCTGCGGTTTGCCGAGCCCGTGCCGATCGCCGCGGAGAGCGAGCGCGGTCCGCTGGTCGACACGTGCGGCACCGGTGGGGACCGTTCGCACACGTTCAACATCTCGACGGTCGCGGCCATCGTGATCGCGGGAGCCGGCGTACGGGTGGCGAAGCACGGGAACCGCGCCGCGTCATCTGCGTGCGGCTCGGCCGACCTGCTGGAAGAGCTCGGCGTGGTCATCGACCTTGGTCCTGGCGGCGTGGTGCGTTGCATCGAAGAGGTCGGGATCGCGTTCTGCTTCGCGCAGAGGTTCCATGCCGCGATGCGCTTCGCCGGACCGGTGCGCAAAGAGATCGGCGTCCCCACGACGTTCAACTTCCTCGGCCCGCTCGCGAACCCCGCCCGCGTGACCCGCCAAGTGGTAGGTGTCTCGGATCCCGCGATGGCGGACCGGGTGATCGGAACGCTCGCCGAGCTCGGGGCGAAGCACGCGATGGTCTTCTTCGGCCACGACGGCCTCGACGAGCTCACCACCACCGATGTCTCCACGGTCCGTGAGCTTCACGACGGCAAGGTGAAGCGATCCGTGCTCGATCCGCTCGACTTCGGGATCTCCCGCGCCGACGCCTCGGCGTTGCGGGGCGGGAACCCGGCGCACAACGCGGGCATCGCCCGGCGGGTGCTCGACGGTGAGAAGGGAGCGCTGCGCGACGTGGTCGTGCTGAACGCAGCCGCCGCGCTCGTCGTAGCCGACGCGGTTGCCGATCTCGCCGAGGGGTTCGAGACCGCCTCCGCGGCGATCGACTCCGGCCGGGCTGCGGCGACGCTCGAACAGTTCGTCGCCGTCAGCCACGCCGCGCGTGAGGAAGAGGAAGGGTAGGGATGGCGAGCGCACTCCAGTGCCCGGCCTGCGGCTTCAAGCACCGGCTGTCCGCGCTCAGCGGTGAGCCGGTCTTCAGCTGCGTGCAGTGCGGCCGGCTGCTCAAGACCCCGGCGGAGTACCTGCGGCCCGAGCCGTCCGGACCGTCGGAGCCGCCGCGACCGAGCTCGGGCGCTCGCGTGCAGCGGGGTGGCTCGGCGACCCGGGACCAGACCTCGGTCATCCCGGCGGGCGGTCGCGTCGAGCCGAAGCTCCGACGACCCGCACCCCGGAGCGGTCCGGTGGCCGTGCCGCTTCCGTTGCGCATCCTGGCCTGGGTGATCGCCGTCGGCCTCGGCGCCTACATCGTGCGCTGGCTCGCCCGCACGATCGGATGGCTGACCGGCGACTCCCTCATCGACGTCATCACCGGCAGCGGCATCGGCCGCTACCTCCGCGTGTTCGCGTTGGTGCCGTTCTGGGCCTTGGCCACTGCCCTCCTCGCGACGCTGTTCATCGAGGGCGGGCGCTGGTGGATCCGTCGCCGGAACCTGTCGCCCGGGCATCCCGGTCGCCCGCCCGTCCGGCGGGTCCCGCCGGCGAAGCAGGCGGCGCCCCCGCGCCAGCCGGCCCCGCGCCAGACCGCCACGCGCCAGACCGCGCCGCGCCCGAAGCCGCAGCCGCCGGTCCCGACCGAGCCTCGCGCCCCGGCCCAGAGTCCCGCAGCCGCGGAGACGCGTTCACCGACCGGTGCGGCGGGCGCCCCGAAAGCCCGCCGGATCCCGCGGCGGGACATCAGCCCGTAACCGACACCTCGGCGCGGCGCCCGGCCGGTGCAGCCTTCCGCTTCCGTCGCTTGGGTGCGCGGTTGAAGCGCGGGTCGAGGTCGCGGATGAGGTGGGCCTCGCGCACGGAGGCTTCCAGCACGTCCGCACATTCGATCCAGTCGATCGACTCCGTCTCGCGCAGCATCTGGGGGACCTTGCGCCGCGAGTCGCCGTGGAAGTGGGCGCGCACCTGGGTCCGGAGGTTCGAAGCCCGCCCGACGTAGATCGGCCGTCCGGCGCGGTCCCGGAACCGGTAGACGCCGGGGCGGCGCGGCACCCGGGCGGTGAGGCGCAGCTTGTTCGCGGTGGGGTGCGCGCGCATGCTCGGCAGCGCGAGGAGGTCGTCCAGACCGAGCACCCCGAGCGTCCCGGCGCGCTCGAGCAGCGCATGGAGCACGTCGGCGGTGGCCCGGGCGTCGGAGAGCGCTCGGTGGTTCGGGTCGACCGATGCGTGGAGATGGCGGGCCAACGTCCCGAGCTTGTGGTCCGGGACCTCGTCGCGCACGAGCCGCCGGCTGATGCGCAACGTGTCCACGCGCGGGTGATCGAGCTGTGGCGCCCCGTACCGGCGCAACGCGGCGTCGAGGAAGCTCGTGTCGAAGCGGAGGTTGTGCCCGACGATCACCGCGCTGCCGATGAACTCGAGGAGGGTCGGGAGGATCTCGTCGATCGGGGGCGCGGGGAGCACCATGGCCTGGGTGATCCCCGTGAGGACCGTGATGTACGCCGGGATCGGCTCGCCGGGGTTCACCAGGGTGTCGAAGACGCCGAGGCACTCGCCCCCGCGGTACTTCACCGCGCCGATCTCGGTGATCGAGCAGTGGTCCGGGGCGGTGCCGGTGGTCTCGAGGTCGAGCACGACGAACGTGACCTGCGAGAGCGGGGTCGAGGGGTCGTCGAACCCGGCGCGAATCCCTCCTGCGGTCAGCACTCCTGCGGGATGATAGCGAACATCTGTTCGTGCCGTGAGGATGGAGGAGGCGACTCCTATGATCGGTCGATGGGCTCATACCGCTGCACCGCGTGCGGCAACCTCACCCGCTTCGACGTGACGGTCAGCCGGCGGGTCAAGGAGTTCCGTCACTTCAGCGTGGGTGGTGACCTCACGATCGAGAGCGCAGACGTGCTCGAGGAGCAGGTCGATCGCGTGGAGTGCCGGTGGTGCGGGGCGGGCGACGATGCGATCGAGCCGCGTTCCGATGGCGCGCCGGATGCGCCGGCCGCCTCGGACGCCGGTGCCGCGTGACGCCTATTCGCCGATGAGCTGGACCACGACCCGACGCGTCCGCGGACGGTCGTCGAAGTCTACGCAGACGATCTTCTGCCAGACCCCGAGCACGAGCTCACCGCCGGCTATCGGGATCGTCACGGACGGGCCGATGAGCGCGGCGCGCGCGTGGCTGTGCCCGTTCGTGTCCGCGTTGCGCTCGTTGTGCTCCCACCGGTTGTCCTCGGGTGCGATGCGTTCCAGGACGGCGTTGAGATCGGCGTTGCAACCCGGCTCGCACTCGATGGTCGTCATGCCGCAGGTGGAGTGGGCGACGAACACGGTGCAGAGCCCGTCGGCGATGCCCGCGTTGTCGATCGCCTTCTGCGCTTGTGCCGTGAGGTCGATGACCTCGCCGTGGCCCTGCGTGTCGAGCGACAGCTCCTCATACCGTGCCTGCATGACCCCCCAGTCACTCGCACGCGCTCGGCCGGTGTGCCGCTCGCGGCGAAGGGGTCATTCTATGGACCCCACCTCGCCCAGGCCGGTTGAGCAGAACCGATGAGTGATCCGGTCGTGCCGCCGGTACCGGACGCTTTGCTCGGTCCGCTGCTCGAAGCCGCGAGCGAGGTGCTGCGGGACCTGGCACCCGAAGCTGTCCCCGCGTCGCTCCACGCTCTTCGTAGCTTCCACGCCAAGGGGATGGCGCGCGGCGCGGCCCGCCAGCAGCTGCGGAACGCGATAGAGGCAGATGACGGCTTTCGCAAGGCGGTCGTCGACCGGTTCCTCGACCGGCCCGAGGTGGCCGCGGCCCTGTCCGGGTGGGATGCGAGCGTCGCGCCGGCGCGCGTCGGCGAAGCGGCCGGACGCTCGGACCTCCCACTGCTCGCGTCGGCCTTGGTGGCCGCGCGTCCCGCGGGTTGGATGTTCGGACTCGGCCTTGCCGCGGCAACGTTCGACCAGGCCCGCCGGGTGGGCGAGGCGGACGCGGCGCTCCGCGCGATCGAGGCGAGAGTGGCCCAGTCCGAAGAGGCGGGCCGGAGAGCCGAGGCCGCGAGGTCGGCGGCGGAGAACGACGTGACCCGCCTCGAGCGAGAGCTGCGTGAGGAACGGGGCGCGCGGCGCCTGCGCGAGGAGCAGGGACAACGCGCGATCGATGCCGCGCGGCGCCAGGTCGAAGAGGCGATGTCGGAGGGGGAGCGGCTGCAACGGGTGGCGGAGGCGGCCACGGCGCGCGAGCAGCGCATGGGCCAGAAGCTGCGCGTCGTCGAGGCGGAGCTGCGCGCCGCGCGGGACACTCGGACCGGCCCGGAGATCAGGTTGCGCGATCGCGATCTGCAGGCGCTCGTCGACGCGTCCGAGCTCGCGAAGCGACTGTCGAACGGACTGGGAGGCGTCGCCGATCGGGTGCGGTTGTTGCGCGCCTCCACGCCACCGCCGGCATCGAAACGGGAGCGCCGGACCGGCTTCCGAGTGCCATCCGGGCTGCGCGCGGACGCGCCCGAGGCGGTGGAGGCGATGCTGCGCACGCAGGGTGCGGTCGTCGTCATCGACGGTTACAACGTCACGAAGCAGGCGTGGCCCGAGCTGTCCCTGTCCGAGCAGCGTGACCGGTTGGTCAGCGCGCTCGCGGCGTTGCACGCCCGCACCGGCTGCGACGCAACGGTCGTGTTCGACGGCGCAGATGTCGGGCCCACCGCGGAACGCCGTCCCGGGGTGCGCGTGCGATTCTCGGCTGCGGGTGAGGAGGCCGACGCGGTGGTGGTGCGCGAAGTCGCCGCGCTTCCGCCGGCGGTGCCCGTGCTCGTCGTCTCCTCGGACCACGAGGTACGGGACCAGTCCGAGGCCGAGGGCGCGACGGTGGTCGCTTCGGATGCCTTCGTGCGGGCGATGCGCGCCTGAGGAGCTACGAGCAGACGGTCCCGGGGGGTGGGAGCGCGAGGTCCACGAGATAGGCGTCGACCTTGCTCCGGATGCAGGAGCTGGAGAAGTACGCGACGTGCCCGGTGCCGTTGCGGGTCAACAGCGCTGCCTGATCGAAGTGCGACGCGACGTCCTGCGCCCACGCGTACGGGGTAGCCGGGTCGTCCGTGGTCCCGATCACGAGCGCGGGCGGTGCTCCGGGCGCCTGCACCGCGTGCGGCTCCCGGCTCGGCGGGGCTTCCCACGTGGCGCACATCGCGCCCGCCCAGGCGAGGTAGGGGCCGAAGTGCCGGGCTCGGAGTGCGGCCTGCGCGGCGAGCGCGGGGTAGTGGGTCACGTCGGTGTCGACCGGGTGATCGAGGCAGTTGATCGCGTTCGACGCGTCCGAGTTGATCGTCGATCCCGATGTCTCGCCGAGGTAGCTGCGCGTGATGTCGAGGATCGGCCCCCCGTCGCCGCGTTCTGCTGCGCCGAGGGCCTGGCCGAGTGAGCCCCAGCGCGAGCGGCTGTACAGCCGGCTGAACAGCGCGGAGTACAGCTCGCTGACCCCGACGATGGCACCGTTGCCGGCCGGGAGCGGCTGCGCGCGAATTCGTTGGATCAGCCGATCGAGCGCATCGGGGAGCGGGATGCCCGGTTGCCAGGCGCAGCTGCTCCCGCACGCGGCGAAGAACCCGTCGAGCTGCTGCTGGAACCCGACTGCCTGCGCCATCCACAGCTCGAAGCTCGGAAGCGCGCCGTCGATGACGCCGTCCAGCACCAACGCGCGTACGTGCGTGGGGTACAGATCGGCGTAGGTGGCGCCGAGCAGCGTGCCGTACGAGATGCCGAGGAAGGTGAGGCGCTCGTCACCGAGAGCCTTGCGCAGCTGGTCCAGGTCGCGGGCGACATCGGTCGTCCCGATCCGGCCGAGCAGGGCGCCGGCCCGTTGCGCGCACGCCTGCGCATAGCCGCGGTCGGCATCGATCAGCGCGGTGCGACCCGCCGGCGTCACCGGCACCGGATCGACCTTGGCGCCGGTCCCGGAGCCGCCGGTGCCGGGGTCCGAGCAGTGGAGGCCGCCGCTGTTCCCGACCCCGCGGGGGTCCATCTCGACGATGTCGAAGCGTGCCTTCACGGTCGGCGTGAGGACACCGAGATCCCGGCCGAGCAGCTGGGTGCCCGCCTCGCCGGGGCCGCCGGGGTTGATCACGAGCGACCCGATCCGGTGGGCCGGATCCGTGGCCCGGCGCCGGACGAGCGCGATCGGGATGGTCGCCGCACGCGGGTGCGCGTAGTCGAGCGGGACGGTGAGCGTCGCGCATTCGTTCCCGCCGCACGGGTTCCACACCTGGGGGGGTGGGTCGGGTGCGGGCTCCGTCGTCGTGGTGGTCGGCGGCGCGACGGTGGTGGTCGTGGCCGGTTGCGACCGGCGCGACGTTTGTGAGGAATCATCGCCGCCGTTGCATCCGACCGCGACCAAGGCGACGAGCAAGCTGATCACGCTCACCCGTCGCCGTGTCACCGCCGTGATCGTACCGGCGGACGTTCTCTGCTAGCTCGCGCCGACCCCGCACGAGCAGCTGCTGCCGGGACCTTCGGCGCGGACCTCGGAACGCTGCGGGTCCTCGACGTCCGAGAGCACCGTGTAGATCTCCCATGGTGCGCCATCCGGATCGTCGACCCACACCTTGTCCTGCACCGCGTAGCAGCAAGACACGTTGTCCTCGGTCGCGGTGTCGAGGCCCACGTCGCTCAGCCGGGCCGTGGCCTGTGTCACCTCGTCCGTCGTCGCAACCTCCACCCCGAGGTGGTTGAGCGTGCCGCCGGTCTCGCTCTCGAGCAGCACCAGCTTGAGCGGCGGCTCGGTGACGGCGAAGTTCGCGTACCCAGGTCGACGCTTGGCCGGCTCGGTGGCGAAGAGCTTGGAGTAGAAGGCGACGGCGGCGTCGAGGTCGGAGACGTTGAGGGCGAGCTGGACTCTGGACACGGTGGTTCCTCCTGGGTGAACACATCGATCAGTGTCGATACCTTGCCACGAGCATAGATGGATGTCAATATGTTCTTCGTGACCTCGACCGGGAGCCCGAGATGACCGCCACCGTGCCCGTGAAGCCGCCGTTGGAGGTCCCCGCGGCCTGGCTGGGATCGGAGCTGGCCGGCCGGCCGGACTGGATCCACGAGCTCAGCGGTCCCGAGATCGCCGAGCTGGACGCCGCGTTGGAGCAGGTGCGTGACCGCGGGCCGGCACTGCACGACATCGACCGTTCGGCGTTCCCGTTGCCGACCCTGGCCCCGACGATCGACTCGTGGGCCGAGGAGCTCGACGCGGGTCGGGGCTTCGTGCTCGTGAGGGGACTTCCGGTTCACCGCTATACCGGGGCCGAGGCGAGCGTCGTCTACTGGGGAGTGGGCCAGCACCTCGGAGTACCGGTGTCGCAGAACACCGCCGGCGACCTGCTCGGTCACGTGCGCGACACCGGCGCGGATCCGAGCGACCCGTCGGTCCGGCTCTACCGGACCCGGGCCGCGCAGCCGTATCACACCGACGGCTCGGACGTGGTCGGGCTCTTGTACATCCGCTTCTACATCGAGCAGGCGCAGCGTCACCAAGACGTACCCCGGCTGACGCCGCGCCAGGTCGAGCTGCTCGACCTGATCGACGAGATCGCCGCGTCCCCACGGTTCCATCTGGACATGGAGTTCCTTCCGGGCGACATGCAATGGCTCTCCAATGCCGTGATCCTGCACGGTCGGACCGCGTACGAAGACGATCCCGGCGCGCCGCGGCACCTCCTGCGACTGTGGCTCACGTTGCATCGCCACGCGCATCCGGTCGACGGTGGAATCGGTGGCATCCCGACCAAGGAGATCTCCTCATGACCGCTCCCTCAGCCACCACCGCCGCGCCGACCGAGGTCTGTTGCGCGCCGGTTCTCCGGGCGCCCCTCGGGGAGACCGATGCCGAAGAGGTCGCGGCGGCGTTCAAGGTCCTCGCCGATCCGGTCCGGCTGCGACTCCTGAGCCTGATCGCGTCGCGTGACGGGGAGACCTGTGCGTGTGAGCTCGTCGACGTGCTCGACCGGAAGCAGCCGACGATCAGCCACCACCTCTCGGTGCTGCACGACGCCGGCCTCCTCACGCGTGAGAAGCGGGGGCGCTGGGTGTGGTACCGGATCGTGCCCGAGCGGCTGGCCGCGCTGCGCGATTCGCTCGCCCCGCGCTGAAGTCACCTGCCGTTCACTTGCGTCGGGCATCTGAATCAATCAAGATTGATGCAGATGAGCACCAAGACGAAGGTCCAGGGCCCGCCGCCGGCGTTGGTCGCGCTTGCCGATCCGCTGCGCTGGCGGATCGTGCAGCTCCTCGAGCGCGAGGAGCTCTGCGTCTGCCATCTCGTCGACGAGCTCGATGCCGCCCAGCCGCTCGTGAGCCATCACCTCAAGGTGCTGCGGGACGCGGGGCTCGTCGCGGGGGAGCGCTGGAGCTACTGGACCTACTACCGGCTCGTGCCGGACGCCTTGGCTGAGCTGTCCGAGCATCTGAGCCTGGCCGGCGGCGCCCAGCCGGCGCCCGAACGTCGACCCTGCTGCTGATGGAAGCCCCGCTCGCCCGGCGCGCGCTCGCCGAGCTCATCGGCTCGATGCTGCTGGTCGCGGTCGTCGTCGGGTCTGGCATCGCGGCGCAACGGCTCTCACCGGCCGACGTGGGACTGCAGCTCTTCGAGAACGCTGCGGCAACTGCTGCCGGTCTCATCGCGATCATCCTGGCGGTCGGACCGGTGTCGGGCGCGCACCTGAATCCGGTGGTGAGCCTGGCGGATCGAGTGTTCGGCGGCATCTCGACCCGCGACCTCGGCGCGTACGTCGCCGCGCAGATCGCCGGCGCATCGCTCGGGTGCGTGCTCGCCAACCTGATGTACGAGATCCCGGCGATCGACCTCTCGACCAAGACACGGTCGGGTGGCGGGCTGTGGCTGGCCGAGGCCGTCGCCACCGCCGGGCTCCTGCTCGTGATCTTCGGAGTGGTGCGCTCCGGACGCGGTTCGGTCGCGCCGTTTGCGGTCGGTGCGTACATCGGCGCCGCGTACTTCTTCACCTCTTCCACCAGCTTCGCCAATCCCGCGGTCACGGTCGGCCGGATGTTCTCGAACACCTTCGCCGGCATCGACCCGACCGATGTTCCGGGCTTCATCGCCTTCCAGCTCGTCGGCGCGGCGATCGCGATCGGGTTGGTGCGCCTGCTCTACCCGGACATCGCCCGTGACCTCCCGGACCTGATCGTGTCGCACCACGAAGACGGGAATGGACAGCGCGTCGAGCGCAAGGCGCCGAATGAAGGGAAGCGCCGATGAGCCTGGCCGACCGAGTAGCGATCTCAGGGATCGTGGGCCGGCTCAGCGCGGAGTTCCTCGGCGTGTTCTCGCCCGAGACGCTCGACCGCTACGTCTCGAAGTCATGGGAGCAGCTCTCCACCACCGCCAAGGTGCCGGCGTTCTTGCCGGTGCTGGCCGAACGATTCGCTCGTGAACGTCTCCGAGCCCTTGCTCAAGCTGAAGGAGTCCTCGTGTCCGACGTACCGGAGATCCTCTTTGTCTGCGTCCACAATGCCGGTCGATCGCAGATGGCGGCGGCGCTCTTGGACTGGCGCGCGGACGGGCGTGTCCACGTCCGATCCGCGGGCAGCGCGCCGGCCGGCGAGATCAATCCCGCGGTGGTCGTTGCGATGGAGGAGCTCGGTCTGGACCTGGCGAAGGAGTTCCCGAAGCCCTTGACGGATGAGGTGGTTCGCGCCGCGGACGTCGTCATCACGATGGGCTGTGGAGACGCCTGCCCGATCTATCCGGGGAAGCGCTACCTCGACTGGGAGCTCGACGATCCGGCGGGCAGGAGCGTCGAAGAGGTCCGAGCGATCCGCGATGAGATCGACCTTCGGGTCCAGCAGCTCCTTTCCGAAGTCTCCGGCGCGTCGACCTCGTAGGCCCACGGTGAGCGTGTCGCCCTGATGGCATCGTCACGAGAGCATCCGCCGATCGTCTGCACGCTGGACACGGGGAGCATGCCCGCGCGGCTCGCGGCCTGGCAGGCGATCCTCGAGCGGGTACGAGCTCGCACCACGGTGGCCGACGGGGCCCTCCGCATCGAGCTCGACGACGACGTCGACCGCGCGGAGCTCGTGCGGCTGGCGGCGGCTGAGCACGAGTGCTGCACGTTCCTCTCCTTTGCGATCACCGTCGACGGTCGCGGCACCGGGTTGGAGGTTCGAGCGCCGGAAGAGGCGATGCCGGTCGTTACGGCGCTCTTCGGCGCGACCTGACCGAGGCCTACGAGGCCTACGAGTGCTGCGGGTCGCGGCGGCGGCGCAACGCAGCGGAGCACACCGGCCGGACCGGCGCGCGGTTCGGCCGCGCGCGGGTGCACCGGGCGGCGGGTCGCGTGGGACCGGGCCGCGTCCCGTTGCCGTGGCGAGGCCGAGTGATGCGCCGCGTCCGGCAACGCCGTCCGCGAGCAGCCGGTGCCACGACGATCGTCGGGTTGACGACGAGATCGTCGAGATCGGCGAGCGCCTCCAGGCTCATGACGAGCGCGACGATGCTCAGGCACCCACCGAGCGCGATGAGCAGCAGGGAGCCGTCGATGAGGCCGGGGAGCAGCGGGATCACGACCAGCAACCACATGACGACGAAGGCCGTGAGGGATTCGGGTGCGACCACTTCGTCCGGCTCGTGGTGCCAGAGCTCGTGGCCGGTCACGGTTGCAGCGAAAGGGGGAGGATCGCCATCGGCGGCACCGTACGATGCGCGGCGCGGCGATCCCATCTCTGTTACCGGGTATTCACCGGTTCGTGGCCGAGTCTCCTTCCGGTCCGGCAGATCCCGCGCGAAGCATGCAGGCCGGGATATCGGGTTCCGGCTCGCCTCCGAGTCTTTTCCTCGGCCGTCGGACGTTCTATGGTGCCGATCTCATGTCGGCCAGCGGAGGGTCACATGGACAGTGGCAGTGATCGTCAACGCATCGAGCAGGTCGTCCGTGCGCTCGAGACCGGCGTCGGGAATGCGGTTGACCGCGACATCCTCGCGGCGGTGGTCAAGGCGGACTTCGACCGCTACGCCGCGACGGCGCGCATCCAGGCGTTCGTTCCGATCCTCGTCGAACGCGAGGTGCGCGCGCGAATTCTCAAGCACCGCATGACCAGTCCGCAGCGGGCCGCGCCACGGGGCTCTGTGCGCGCCACACCGAACGCGCGTCACAGCTGACGCACACGCCCGAGAGGGTGGATCGGCAGTGAACCCTCGGTGAACGCTTCGACCGGGACCTAGGTTCACGGCGCGGTCCTCGCTACCTTGACCGTGCGCAACACCCGCGTCCCGTCCTGAGGGTGATGCGTGCCAGCGTCTCGTAGGCCCTGACTCTGTCCTCGTGGAGCCAGGGCCTCGACGCGTCGGCGACCTCGAGGGCAGCGCGTCCTCACACGGATGCGCGGCGCCCAGGTGAACATCCGCGCGCCCGGTGAACAAGTCCGGAACCTTGAGAGAAGACGGCGCGTGATTCCTTGTACCGGTCACCGTTTTCCAGTCTCCTGCCAGACGACGGCTACTCGACGTAGTTCCAATCTGGAGGAAATGCTGTGCGACGGATCGTTGCTCTGCTCTTGGCGGTGCTCTGCGGAGGGGCCGCGCTCGTGCTGTCGCCCACTTCCGCCTTCGCTGCGACCATCACCACGCCGACGGGGAACCCGTTCGTCGTGCCGGGCGACGGCGCCGGCAACCCGCTTCCCTTCACCATCTCGGCCAGCGGCTACACCGCCGACTCCAACGTGTTCGTCGAGATGTGTGACGGCACCCCGTCGACCGCGGTCGGCTGGGATCCGACGACCAACTGCGATCTCGGCGCGTCGCCCGCCCCGGCGCTCGCCGACGCGAGTGGCAACGTCACGTTCGACTCGGCCGACCCCAACCACGGGTTCCACCCCTTCAAGGGCGCGAGCCCGCAAGGTCTCTTCAACTGCCTCTCACCCAACCAGCCATCGCCGGCGAACGGGCTGCCGGACTTCACGAACTGCCAGCTGCGCGTGTCGACCAACAACAGTGCCGGCACCTCGGACCAGACCTTCCTGACCTTGAGCTTGCCCGAGGCGAGCGTCGGTACGGCGCCTGACTTCACGGGGACGCCGTCTGGTGGGACGGTCGGGGTTGCGTACAGCTTTGCCTTCACCGGCATCACTGGATCGCCGGCGCCCACGTTCTCGGTCGACCCGCCGACGATCGCGGGTGGGATCACGATCAGCTCGGCCGGGGTGCTCTCGGGTACGCCGACGACGTCGGGTTCGTTCCCGGTCACCGTCACCGCGACGAATGGTGTTGCTCCCGATGCGGTGAAGATGTTCACGATCGACGTTGCGCCCGCGAACACCGACACGGCGCCCGACTTCACGGGGACGCCGTCTGGTGGGACGGTCGGGGTTGCGTACAGCTTTGCCTTCACCGGTATCACGGGTTCGCCGGCGCCGACGTTCTCGGTCGACCCGCCGACGATCGCGGGTGGGATCACGATCAGCTCGGCCGGGGTGCTCTCGGGTACGCCGACGACGTCGGGTTCGTTCCCGATCACCGTCACCGCGACGAATGGCGTCGCGCCGGATGCGGTCCGTACCGGGACGATCGACATCGCGCCGGCGAACACCGACACCGCGCCCGACTTCACCGGCACGCCGCCGGCGGCGACGGTGGGAGCGGTCTACGACTTCTCCTTCACCGGGGTCACCGGCTCACCGGCACCGACGTTCACCGTCGACCCGGCGACGATCGCGGGTGGGATCACGATCAGCCCGGCCGGCGAGCTCACCGGTACTCCCACCACGGAAGGCTCGTTCCCGATCACCGTCACGGCGAGCAACGGCGTGGCACCCGACGCGGTGCAGACGTTCACGCTCGTCGTCAACCCGGCGGAGCAGCACCACCAGCCGATGTGCCCGCCGTGGCTCAAGCACCGGCTGCAGCACGTCAGCTGGTACCGGCTGTTCCACGAGGACCACTCGCGTCACTTCTGGCACGAGATCAAGGACTGCTTCGAGCACACCCATCACCACGGATACCCCGGCTGGTGGCACCACGAGCACGACGGTCCAGGCGGCTGGTGGAACCAGGGGCACGACGGCTGGTGGAACCACGAGCACGGCGGTCACGACGATCACCACGGACCGGGCCCTGACGGTCCGGACGAGCAATAGCAAACGGCAAGCACTGGAACATCTCGTGGCGCAGATCGCGCCACGGCCGCTCGAACACGGAGGAATGCCCTAGTGCGAAGGTTGTTGCGAGTGACGACACTCATCGGAGTGACCCTGGCCGGCGTGGTGGTCACCGCCGGTACGGCGGGCGCCGCAACGAGCATCACCGCTCCTACCGGCAATCCCTTCGTGGTCCCCAAGGACGCCGGCGGAAACCCGGTCCCGTTCACCGTGAGCGCGGCCGGGTTCGCCGCAACCTCGAACGTCTTCATCGAGCAGTGCGACGGAGTGGCCCCGACCGTGGTCGGTTGGGACCCGACGACGAACTGCGACCTGGGAAGCTCTCCTGCGGCCGCCTTGGCTGACGCGTCCGGGAACGTCACGTTCGACATGGCCGACGTCAACCACGCGCTCCACCCCTTCAAGGGTGCAAGCCCACAGGGGCTGTTCAACTGCCTGTCGTTGTATGACCCGTCGCCGAACAACGGGCTCACCGACTACCGGACGTGCAAGCTCCGGGTCTCGACCAACAACTCCGCGGCCACTGCGGACCAGGTGTTCCTGCCCATCGTCCTTCCCGACGCTCCCGGCACCGTGGTGCCACCGCCGGCGCGACTGGCGGTCGCGGCGGCGAGCGTGCTCGAAGGGACGACGGGCACTCGCGCCCTGACGTTCACCGCGACGCTCTCGCGGCCGTCGCAGCTTCCCGTCTCGTTCTCGTACGCGACGGTCTCGGGAACCGCGAAAGCCGGGAAGGACTTCGTCGCCAAGACCGGGAACGTGACGATCCCGGCCGGTGTCACCTCCGCGGCGATCGCGATCCAGGTGAAGGGTGACGCCGCCAAGGAGTCGAATGAGACCTTCAAGCTGCACCTGTCGCACGCCAACGGCGCGGGCATCAAGAGCGGGAACGCGACGGGCACCATCCTGAACGACGACCCGCCGAAGTCGGGCCTGCGCGTGGGAATCGGCAATGCGTCCGTCTACGAAGGGAACACCGGCCGCCGCAACCTGCGGTTCACCGTGTCGGTCTCCGGGCCTCACCCGCAATCCGTACGGGTCCACTACGCGACCGTCGCGGGCACGGCAACCGCCGGCACCGACTTCGTCGCCAAGTCGGGGACGCTCACCATCGCGGCCAACAAGACGTCGGGTCTCGTGACCATCCCCATCGTGGGCGACTCCACGGTCGAGCCCAATGAGGTGTTCACGGTGAAGCTGACCGCCCCGGTCCGGGCCGTGATCGGGCGGGCGAACGGGACCGGCAACATCCTCAAGGACGATTAGTCCGAGAACCGGAGCCATCGTGGGTCTCGGATCGGAATGCGTCGATGTCCGCCTGGGCGCGCTGTCCTCACAGAGCCTGACTGCGAGGTATCGCCAGTTGTTCCCCGAACGCGCTCATACGCGTCAGCCGGCGGCCACCGCCTGTTCACCCTGCGTCCGTAGATTGCGGTCGCGTTGAGGAGGGGAGCGGCGCCGGCCTACGGGTCGGGAGGCGGGTCGGTCGGTTCGGCCCGTACCGGGCACGAGAACACTCGGGAGAGGTCGTCATGATCGGCGAGCGCGGAGGGGTCCTCACGAGACCCATCGAGATCGACGGCGTCGATGCGGACGTGCCGATCCGGCCGGCGACCCGGCTGACGTCGGGCGACCGGGTGTTCCGCACGCTGGCCACCGCGGCGACGTCCTTCAGCCTGGTGATCGTCGGCATCACGTTCGTGTTCCTCGTCAACGAGTCGCGCCCGGCGCTCGAGTCTGCCGGGGTGTGGTCGTTCTTCACGACCAGCGTCTGGAATCCGACGGTCGGGAAGTTCGGTGTCCTCGGGCTGCTCGAGGGAACGCTGATCATCAGCGCGATCGCGATGGTCGTGGGAGTCCCGCTCGCGCTCGCGATGGCGTTGTTCATCAACGAGTACGCACCGTCCTGGCTGCGGAGCCCACTCACGTCGATCATCGATCTGCTCGCGGCGCTCCCCAGCCTCCTCTTCGGGATGTGGGGGTTCTTCGCGCTGCAACACCAGCTGGTACCGGTCGCGAAGTTCCTCACCGGCCACTTCTCGGTCTTCCCGTTCCTCCAGCTCACCCGGCCGACGGCCACGCTGGCGCAATCGAGCTTCGTCGCCGGGGTCGTGGTGGGGATCATGATCACGCCGATCATCACGTCCGTCTCCCGAGACGTCATGGCCCAGGTCCCGCGTGAGCAGTGCGAAGGCGCACTCGCGTTGGGCGGAACCCGATGGGGGATGATCCGCGAAGTCATCCTCCCGTTCGGCCGCAACGGGATCGTCGGTGCGTCGCTGCTCGGCTTCGGTCGCGCGCTCGGCGAGACCATCGCCGTCGCGTTGATCATCAGCCCGGTGTTCCAGGCGAACACGCACATCCTCGAGCGCGGGGCTGGCTCGATCGCGGCGCTGATCGCGGTTCGCTTCGGCGAAGCCGGCCAGCTCGAACGCAGCGGGCTGATCGCCGCGGGATTGGCGCTGTTTCTGCTGACGCTCGTCGTCAGCCTCGTCGCCCGCCGGATCGTCGCCCGATCGGCGGCGGTGCGATGACGGTGTCGAAGCGCAGGGCGAGCCGCGAGGACCGCGTTGTCGACCTTCCCGCGCTCGAGCGCGTGGGCTCGGCTCCCGTCCTTGCTCCGACGGAGGAGCTCCATCTCACGACCCGGTCCGCCCACCAGGATCTGTTCGAAGGTCCGCCGTCCGGGGATCGGCCGCGGCGCCGACGCAAGCTGACGCCGGAGGATCACGCGGCCACCATCCTGTCGATGCTGGCGGGCGGTGCCGTCGCGCTGACGCTGCGCGTCCTCCTGGACCAGAACGGGATATTGGGGACGCTGCTGTGGTGGTACCTGTCGGCACTCGTCGTCTTCTACATCCTGGTGCGCGACCGTTCGGACACCGAAGGTGCGCTCGACCGCATCGTGACCGTGCTCATCTGGTCCGCCGGCGCGCTCGTCGCCGCGGTGCTCGCCTGGATGCTCGCCTTCCTCTTCGTCAAGGGGATCCCGGCGCTCACCGGTGGGTTCTTCACTCACGACATGAGCACGGTGGGACCACTCACCCCAGGTGGAGGTGGTGAGCACGCACTGATCGGCACGCTCGAGCAGGTCGGTCTGGCCACGATCGTGGTCGTGCCGGTCGCGATCCTCACCGCCGTCTACCTGCACGAGATCGGCGGGCGCCTCGCCCGCCCCGTCCGGTTCATCGTCGACGCGATGAGTGGGCTCCCGAGCATCATCGCCGGCCTGCTCGTCTACACCGTGTGGGTCGACGGTCGCAGCTTCTCGGGTGTCGCCGGCGCCGCGGCACTGGCCGTCCTGATGCTGCCCACCGTCACCCGCGCATCGGAAGAGATCCTGCGCACGATCCCCGACACGTTGCGCGAGGGTGCGCTGGCTCTGGGCGCGCCACAGTGGCGGCTGATCGTCAAGGTCGTGATCCCGACTGCGATGGCCGGACTCGTGACGGCGACGATCCTCGGCATCGCGCGTGCGGTAGGCGAGACGGCCCCGATGCTGTTGACCGCCTTCGGCTCGGACTCGGTGAACACGAACCCGTTCTCGGGACCCCAGTCGGACCTCCCGCTCTTCGTGTGGAAGCTGATCCGGCTTCCGAACGCATCCCAGCTCGAGCGGGCCTGGAGCGGCGCGCTCGTGCTCGTGCTGTTGGTGCTCGTCCTGTTCGTCGCCGCCCGCTACGTCGCGACCCGGAGCCAGAGGAAGCTGAGGACCACCCGATGACGTCGATTGCCGACGACACGCTCGAAGCGGCGAAGCCGAGGGGACTGCTCCACGCCGAGGGTGAACCTGCGACGCTCGACGCGATCGCGGTCAGCGCGTGGTTCGGCAGCAGCAAGGTGTTGGAGCGCTGCACGCTCACCATGGCCGCGCGCCGGGTCACCGCGCTGATCGGCCCGTCGGGCTGCGGCAAGTCCACGTTCCTGCGGGTGCTGAACCGGATGCACGAGGTCATCCCGGGCGCCGCGATCTCCGGGCGCGTGGAGCTGGACGGGGACGACATCTACGGGCAGGCGATGAGCGCGACCCAGGTGCGCACCAAGATCGGCATGGTGTTCCAGAAGCCCAATCCGTTCCCGTCGATGACAATCGGCGACAACGTGCTCGCCGGGCTGAAGCTCTCGCGAACCCAGATTCCGCACCGCCACGAGCTGATCGAGGAGTGCCTCACGCGGGCCGGCCTGTGGAACGAGGTCAAGGACCGGCTGCACGAAGGTGGCATGTCCCTCTCGGGAGGGCAGCAGCAGCGGCTCTGCATCGCACGAGCGCTGGCCGTGCGGCCGCAGGTGCTCCTGATGGACGAGCCGTGCTCGGCGCTCGACCCGATCTCGACCCGCGTGGTCGAGGAGACGATCGCCGCGCTGGCGCACGACATCACGATCGTGATCGTGACGCACAACATGCAACAAGCCGCGCGCGTCTCGGATCAGTGCGCATTCTTCCTCGTCGAGGAGCTGCGCCAGCCGGGCCGCATCGTGGAGACCGGCGAGACCAAGAAGATGTTCGAGGAGCCCGACGATCCCCGCACGCTCGACTACGTCACGGGCCGCTTCGGATGACGCGTCGCCCACCGGCGCTTCGGCACCGGATCCGCAATCTGATGAGCATCGGGATCGCCGCGGTGCTGCTGGGTCTGCCGCTCGCGGCGATCCCGACCGCTCCGGCCGGAGCCGCTTCCGCGATCACCGGAGGTGGCTCGTCGTTCGCATCGTTGGAGATCGACCAGTGGCGGGCCGACACCGCGCGCAAGCCCTTCTCGCTGCAGGTCAACTACGTCTCGCAGGGCTCCACGTTCGGACGCCAGGAGTTCATCGGGGGAAACCTGGACTATGGCGCGTCGGACATCACGTTCCAGCCGACGGAGCTTCCCCAGCTTCAAGCGAGACGTTGCGGTGGGAGGCCGACGGACACCGGCTGCTTCGTGTACGTGCCGGTGAGCGCGGGTGGGCTCTCGTTCATGTACAACCTCACCGACGGTTCGGGGCACCGCGTCGATGATCTCAAGCTCAGCCGGCGAGCGGCGTGCAAGGTCTTCACCGGCGCGATCAGCAAATGGAACGATCCCGAGCTCGTCGCGACCAACCCTCGGCTGGCCGGCTTCGATCGCGACATCGTCCCGATCATCAGGGCGGACGGCGCCGGTGAGAGCTTCGTCTTCTCGCAGTTCTGCATCGCGGTCGCCAAAGACGTCTGGGATGCATTCATCGCCGAACGCATTCGCAACGACCCGTCCAACGTCGGCAACGACTTCCGGGACGGATCGCCGGTCTCGAACTGGCCCCAGAACTGGGGACGATCCTCTCCTGCGCTCTATGCCGACGGCACGGCCAACGTCGTGTCCGACGCGGTGACCGGGCGGGACGCGATCACCTATGTCGCGGCCGGTTACGCGAAGGTCCGGAGCTTTCCGGTCGCTTCGCTGCAGAACGCAGCCGGGGTCTTCACGCAACCCGATGAGGACAACGTCACGGTCGCGCTCGGCTACGCCACCGGGCGGGGCGACGGTACCTTCAACTTGAACTTCACCGGGCCGGACCCGCGCGCGTACTTCCCGTCGACGTACTCCTATGTGCTTGCCCAGACGACCGGATTCGACCGCGGGAAGGGTGAAGCGCTCGGCCAGTTCCTCTGCTACGCGGTGAGCCTCGGACAGCAGATCGCGCCCCAGCTCCGCTACGCCCGGCTCTCGGCGCCACTGGTGCAGATCGCGATCGGTGCGATCTCGCACATCCCCGGTGCGCCACCCCCGAACGCGTGCTTCCTGGCGGGGGCCGACGCCCCGCCGCCATTGCCCTCCGTGTTGGGCGGGCCGGGAGCTACGGGAGCGAGTGGGGGGGTGGCGTGCCCGCCACCGACGACGACGACGGTTGCGGGCGCCCCATCGACAACGACGACAGTTGCGCACCCTCCATCCGCTTCGGACCCGTGTGCCGGCGCCGCGACCGCCGCGGCGAAGCTCGCCGAACAGGAGCAGGCCGCGGTCCAGGCGGCCAAGAAGGCGGCGCGGCGGGAGAAGGCCAAGCGAGCTCGCCAAGAGACGCTCGACACGAAGCTCGCCGCGGCCGCGGCCGGCCAGCAGTCCGCAGCGCATTCGACCTCCACGGTCTGGATGCTCGTCATCGGCGCGCTCTTGGCGGCGGGGATATCCGCGGCGATCGGGGTTCGGCGGAGGTTCAGCCCATGAGCCCGCGATGGAAGCGCCTGCGACGGATCCTCGGCGGCACGTTCGCCGGTTGCGTCATGCTGGGACTGGCCTCGACCACGGCAGGATCCGCGCCGGCCAAGGCCGAGCTGTCGCTGAACGGTGGTGGCTCGTGGGGGGCGTACCGCGAGCTGTTGACCTGGCAGGACGATCTCGGGGGTAGCCGGTCCCCGATCGACCTCGGCTACGCGGCGCACGGCTCCTTCCTCGGACGGAAGGACTTCCTCGACCGGAACCTCGACTTCGTGCTCTCCGGCATTCCGTTCAGCACCGAGGAGCTGGCGCAGGTGGACGGCGGGGCGAGCGGTCTCATCGACGCGCCCGTCCAGGTGAGCTCGCTGGCCTTCGTGCTCCAGCGCCCGGTGCCCGACGGTCTCTCGACTCTTCAGGTCAAGTGCGACCCCGACGATCCGAACACGCCGGACCCGACGAAGTGTCTGGTGAAGCGTCCGTACACCGGCCCGGTCAAGGTGCCGAGTGAGAATCTCGCGGCGATGGCGTTGAAGTACGCGGGGGCGTCGACGATTCCGCTCTCGAGCTGGAACGACCCGAGTGTGCTGAGCGCGATGGGCGTCCCGAACTTCACCACACCTCCGCTCGCGGGACCGGCGCCGGTGCTCCGGTCCGACCAGGACGAGATGAGCTTCTACCTCCAGCAGTTCGCCGCTACCGCAGCGCCGTCCGTATGGAGCGGTCTCAAGCAGCAGGACACTCGAATCGCGTGGGAGCCGATCACCGAGCGCCTGCCACGCCAGGCGGGTGCGAGCCGCGACGGCGTCGAGCAACAGGGCCAGCAGCTCGCACTGGGTGGCGGGGATCCTTCGTCGGGGACGATCTCGGGCTTCACGGCAGGAGTCTTCGCCGCGGTTCCGGCCTCGGCGATCGGAGGTGTGAAGCAGGCGTTCCCCAAGGCGAAGCTCGAGTACATGCAAGTGCAGAACGCCAACGGAGACTGGGTCGCGCCCAACCCCGCATCCATCGACGCCGCGGTCAATGCCGGTGGTGCGGCACCCCTGTTCGCGCTCACCAACAAGGTGCCGGGCGCCTATCCCCTCGTGTGGGTGGACCATCTCTACGCACCTGCGCACGGGTTGTCGATCGAGAAGACGGAGGGCCTGGCCGCGGTCATCCGCTATCTGGCCACCGCCGGCCAGGACGCCGCGCAGCCGGTCGGTGAAGGACGGCTACCGGGGCCGCTCGTGACGATGGCGCTGGCCGCGGCCGATCAGCTGGTGAGATCGAACTGCGATGCTCCCGACCGCCACGTGGTCGAGAGCTCCGACCCCGGCCCATCCGCGCCAGATCTGCCGGCGATCAAGACGATCGGGACCATGCTGCACTGCGCGCCCGGCGCTCCGGCACCGGCCGCGGCTGCGGGCGCGGGCGGGTCGTCGGGCGGCGCTGCGTTCAGCGCGGCAAGCGCCGGCTACGGCGGCACGAGCTCCGGCGCCGGCTCGACCGCACTGGCAACCTCGGAGACGGGGGCCACCGCTACGGGCGGTGAGCTCGGGCGCAAGAGCGGAGTGGCGGCCGCGTTGGCGGCGACCAAGCTGCCGCTCGGGCTGCCACCGGCGAGCAGCGGACTCGACCGGCTGGCCACGCTGCTGATCGGCGCGGGCGCGTACTTCGCGTTCCGGCGCCCGGTTCGGCGACTCTTGGCTCGGGCGCGCCCATGACGCTCGCCGGAGCGCCGACCGACGTGGAGGAGCAGGGTGATCTCGTCGAACCGGAGGCGTGCGCGGTCGACTCCGCGCCCGGTCCGCAGGCCGCGTCGCGGCTGTGGCGACGAACCATCGCCCTGGTGGTGCTCGCGTTGCTCGCAGTGGTCGCGGTACTGGCGATCTTCACGGGTCCGATTGAGCGCGTGTGGTACCGCACCCGGCAGCATCATCTCGCGGCGGACCTCGCGCAACCGCGACCTGGTGTCGCGCCGGGTCAGGCGCTCGGTGTCCTGCAGGTACCGAGGCTCGGAATCAACGTCGTCGTAGTGGAGGGTGATACGCCTGAGCTGCTCCGCGGTGCGCCCGGTCACCGCGCCGGCACGGCGAAGCCGGGGGCTCGCGGCAACACCCTCATCACCGGGCACGACCACGCGTGGGGCGGGCCCTTCTCGAGGCTCGACCGGGTCCGGACCGGAGATCTCATCGCCTTCCAGACGCGTCTGGGCAAGACCTTCGTCTACCGGACCCGCTCGGTTCACCGAGTCGGCGCCGATGAGACGCAGCTGCTGCGGCCGGCGAGTGACCACCGGCTCACGCTGGTCACCGGGCGGGGCGGAAGCCTCTCGAACGACGAGCTCGTGGTCACCGCCGTGTCGGGTGCGGTCGCGCGGGACCCTTATCGGCCCGTAGCAGTCCGCGCGACCACCCCCGGAGGCTCGGTGTTCCTGAACACCACGCTCCTGCTCGCTCTTCTGGCCTTCGCGCTCGCGGCCGGCACCGCCGTCTACCTCCGCCGGCGGGTCCGAACGCTGGCGATGATGTTCGTCGTCGTCCCGCTGACCGCTGCGGGTGCGTTGTTGCTCCTGCTCGATCTCAGCCTTCTGCTCCCGCCGCTGGCCTAGCGCCCGGCGTCCGCATCGGCGCGCGCGTGAGTGGCGCCGCGCCCGAGCCAAACGACCAGACGGGGCGGGTGGAGGCGCGCCCGGACGCGGAGTTGAACGCGTCGCAAGCGGACTGTGAACGGCGGTACAAGGTTGGCGGAACCAGAGGCCACGCGTCTTGAGGTGACGCGGGCATCAGCGTTCAATCACCTCGTGCGTCGTACATCGATGCCTTCGGAGCGGAGAGGGAGGATTGTGCGCGGGTTGTTCAGGGCAGTGTCCGTCGTCGCGGGAGTTGCGGCGGTCGTGATGTTCACCGCGTCGCCGGTGATCGCGGCAACGGCGATCACCGAGCCATCCGGCGATGTCGTCGTCGTCAAGGTGGACGCGGGAATGGCCGCGCCCTTCACCGTGGAGGCAAGTGGCTTCGAGCCGTACGAGAGCGTGTTCATCGAGCAGTGCAACGGGCGGGCGCCGACCGACGACGAGTGGCGCCCCAGCCTCGACTGCGACTTGGGTTCGGCTCCCGCCGCGGCGATCGCCGATACGCACGGCAACGTCACGTTCTCGGCCACGGACCCGAACCACGCGCTGCACCCGTTCGTGGGCAAGAGCCCGCAGGAGCTCTTCAACTGTCTTCCTCCGGGAGCGGCATCACTCGAGAATGGTTTGACCGACTACCGCGACTGCCAGGTCCGCGTGTCGTCGAACAACACCCGCCCGACCGACGACCAGGTGTTCCTGCGCCTGCGCCTCCCCGTGCTTCCCGCCGCTGTCACCGCGGGACGGTCCGGCTCGGGCTCGTCGGGGTCGGGTCAGGTCTCGTCGGACCAGTCCGGGTCCGGCAAGAGCGCGTCGGGGAGCGCGAGCTCGGGAGGGTCGGGCGACTCTGCGTCCGCCACCTCGGGTTCGAGCCGGACGGAGGTCCCGTACATCGGGGCGCTGGTGCTCGCGGCCGCAGTGGCGGCGGGCGGAGCGGCCTTCGTGCTGTACCGGCGACGGACCAGGAGGGTGGCGGCCTGAGTCGAGTGACCAAGACACGCAGCCACAGCAAGGCATCGCAAGCACATCATCCCAATGGGAAATGGAGGCTCCAACCGTGAAACGACTCTGGAAGGCGGCAATCGCCGCGGTGGGCGTGGCTGTGATAGCCGGCCCGATCCTGGCGGCTTCGCCCGCCGGGGCAACGCCACCAACCGGCTACGGGTTCGACAACACGTCGCACATCGTGGTGGGCGGCGGATCGGACACGACGTACCACGTACAGCTCGACCTGAGCGCGGTATGGAACGTGTCGCAGAAGAACGGATGCGTTCTCAACACGGTGGTCGGTACGAGCCTCGGCAACTGTGTCGTGACCGGGAGCGCGGAGAGCAACACGCTCGTCAACTACCAGCACGACAACTTCTCCCAGGCTCCCGACGTCGGCTCGAGTGCCGGAATCTCTGCGCTCAACGGCATCCCGGGCGCGGGGCAGACGGATGTCAACTACTTCGGTACCGAGCGCACCATGCCTCCCGGTGAGGTCGACGTTGGAGCGGCGACCGGGAAGCTTCCGGACTTCGCCCGTTCGTCGCGTGGACCGAAGACCAGCGGCGGTGCTGCCCTGGACGGCAACGAGCTGCACGCGGACACCTTCTGGGGCTTCGCGCAGGACGGCCTCGAAGTGACCGTCTTCAACGCTCGTGGTGCACAGGCGCAGGCCGCGGGTGGCTCTGCGATCACCGCGTCGGACCTGTTCCACATCTGGAACTGTGACTTCACGCAGTGGAGCCAGGTTCCGTCACTGCACATCACCGCAGGCAGCGCCACCGACGGTCCGATCGTCGCCTGGGGCATGAACCCGAGCTCGGGTACGTACGCCACCATGAACACGTACCTGCAGACCAGTGGTGGCGCGCCCGCCAACTGGGCGGCGGACGGCCAGGCGTGCGTGCGACCGACCAACCCGGTCGGGCCGCTCTACTCCATCGAGAACGACATCAAGCCGATCGTCAACACGCCGGCTGCTCTCAGCACGTCGCGGACGTCGATCGACAACCCCGTCAACTGGATCTGGTGGGGCTCGTTCGGGGCCTTCTCGGCGTACCCCAGCTCCTCGAAGACGGTTCGCGCCGGAACGACGGTCACCGCGATCGCGGCTCCGGTGAACGGTGTGCTGCCGAGCTCCAGCGGCATCATCGCCAACACCTACCCGATCGGGAGGACGCTGTACCACGTCACTCGTAAGAACGACGCCGACTGCGTCAAGACCGCGGCGGCGTGCGACTTCGCCGGCCACCCGGGCCCGGCGATCTCGGGCGGCGGGACGGACCTCAACGTGACGGGTGCGAGCTCCGGGCCGTCGGGTGCGGTTCGCGAGTACACGCGGTTCTTGTGCCGGGCATCCGCAGCCCAGCAAGGCTTCGATCCCTTCACCGGGGTGAACCTGTTCTCGGCGGAGACGGGTGCTCTCAACAAGAACGGCTTCACCACCGTGCCGGTAGCTCTCCGAGCCGCAGGAAGTCGGTGCCAGGTTCTGAGCTAGAGCCGAGATATTCGTGTCGAGGGGGTAGTGCCGCGCTGCAGCGCTACCCCCTCGACGCGCCAAGCACCGGTGGCGCCGCCGCGTGCCATCAGTCTCAAGCGAAAGGGAGATCCGTGCGCAACTTTGCAAGAGTCGCCGTGCTCGTCGGGACCCTGATGGCCCTGACGGCCACCGCGAGCCCGGCGTTCGCCGCCATCACACAACCAACCACCAGCCCGTTCAGCGTGCTCGCCGATGGGACGGGAGCGCCGCGACCGTTCACCGTGCGCGCGTCGGGCTTCCAGCCGGACGACTCGGTGTTCGTCGAACAGTGCGACGGGACCCCCGTTTCGGACTTCGGCTGGGACCCGACCATCAATTGCGACCTCGGTTCGTCGCCGGCACCGGCCATCGCGGACGCGGACGGAAACGTCACGTTCTCGGTCTCGAACCTCAACCACCAGTTCCGCCCGTTCAAGGGTGACAGTCCTCAGGGCTTGTTCAATTGCCGGGCATCGGGCGAGGCCGCTACCAGCAGCCTCCCGTCGTACACGAACTGCAAGGTTCGCCTGTCGACGAACAATTCGATCGGGACGGGCGATCAGCAGTTCTTCCCGATCTCGCTGACCGCACCCAAGCTGAGCTGCGCGTTCAAGGGCTCGATGAGCTTCAACAAGCCGATCACGAACGTCGCGCCGAAGAAGCCCAAGACCACCAAGATCAAGGGCAGCGCACTGCTCGGAACCGACGCAGGGACGGCGTGCAACAACACGAACGCTCCCGCTTCGGCGACGAAGCTCCCGGTGACCTCGGGATCGGTGAAGTTCAAGGGCGCGATGCCGGCAGGCACCAAGTGCACCGCGGTGTCGAACCCGAACATGGCCGGCACGCTGCTCACGGTCAAGTGGAAGGGCCTGAAGAAGGGCAAGCTGAGCACGGCGGGCAAGAGCACGACGGTCGTGTCCACCGTGACCGTCGGTGAGTACCCGACGACGGGCTGGGTGGTGACCGCGCGCATCACCGGCGGTGCCTTCGCCGGTTCGACGCTCCAGCTCCAGCTGGCGCTGAACACCACAGTGGAGAGTGCAACCAACACCTGCAACGCCGGCAGGCTGAGCGGGGTGAGCTTCACGGGCACCCACCCGTCGCTCCTCGCCGTCTTCTAGCGGGGCGCACTCCGACCGGTAGTCCCGGTCGGCTCACCACAGGCAAGCGAGAGGGTCACTCGGGACGAGTCCACCCGGGTGACCCTCTCGCGCTCAGGAGCGCACGCCGGCCACCAGCGCCTTGTGCTCGTTGATCGCGCCGATTGGGAGACCGGACTCACGTGGGACCAGGGCGTGTGCCGCGTTCGCCCACCCCGAGAGCATCGCGCCGCCCCTGACAGCCCATCAACGGAACGACCGCCGTTGCTGTCCCACCCCCGTGCGATCGTGAGGCCCGGGCGGAACCGGGACCGAGAGGAGAGCACGATGGCGGGAGAGCAGCACATCGACTGCGCGGAATGCGTGATGCAGCACACCGCGGCGTGCGACGACTGTGTCGTGAGCTTCATCGTCGGGCGCGAGCCCGGTGAGGCGATCGTGTTCGACGTGGCCGAGGCGCGGGCGCTGCGCAGCCTCTCCGGGGCCGGGCTCGTCCCCGAGCTCCGCCACCGACCCCGCCTGGCCGGCTCCGGCTAGTCGCGCACCTCGGCCCGGAGCGCGGCCACCGTCGCCTTCTCACGCGGCCGGTGGCGGAACGGGTCGTACTGGTAGATGCGCATCGCGTTCTCATGGGTCAGCTTGTTCACGATCGCGTCGTCCACGTCGGCCATCTGCTTGGCCACGGACTCGGGGGAGTGGGGCCACTCGGAGTCGGAGTGCGGGTAGTCGCACTCCCAGGTGATCCGGTCCACCCCGATCGCGTCGCGCTGGTCGACGCCGGAACGGTCGCTGATGAAGCAGAAGGAGAAGTGGTCACGCGCCACCTGGCTCGGGAGCGTGTCGCCGAACTCCTGGTGGGTCCAGAACCGGTGCTGCTGGTACACGTAGTCGATCCGCTCGAGCCAGTACGCGATCCAGCCGGTGCCACCCTCGCTCAACGCGAACTGCAGGTTGGGGAACTTGCGCAGCACCGGGCTCCACAGCAGGTCGGTCGCGGCCTGCATCGTGTTGAGCGGCGTGAGGGTGATCATCACGTCGATCGGCGCGCCGGGCGCGATCTCGATCTGCGTCGAGCTGGACCCGATGTGCAGGCAGATGACCGTGCCCTCGTCCTCGCACGCGGCGAAGAACGGGTCCCAGTGATCGCCGAAGATGTGCGGCCAACCGAGCTTGTACGGGTTCTCGGAGAACGTGACCGCGTGGCAGCCCTTCTTCGCGACCCGGCGGACCTCGTCGGCCATCAGCTGCGGGTCCCAGATCGGCGGGATCGAGAGCGGGATCATCCGGCCGGGGTGGGTGCCGCACCACTCGTCGATGTGCCAGTCGTTGTAGGCGCGCACGAGGTTCAGCCCCATGTCGAGATCCTTCGAGCGGCTGAAGAGCTGGCCGCAGAACTGCACGAAGCTCGGGAAGCACATGGACCCGAGCACACCGTTGCGGTTCATGTCCTGGATGCGCTCGTCGATGTCGTAGCAACCCTTGCGGATCATGTCGTACGACGTCGGCTCGATGTTGTACTCCTCGGGCGGTCGCCCGGCGACCGCGTTGAGCCCGATGTTCGGGATCGTGCTGCCCTCGTACTCCCAGACGTCGATCCCGTCACGGTGCACGCTCTTCGGCGCGCGGTCGAGCCACTTCGCCGGGAGGTGGTGGTCGAAGAGGGTGGGCGGCTCGACCACATGATCGTCGACGCTCACCAGGATGAGGTCTTCCACCCGCATCGCATGTCCCCCGTGCTCGCGAACTGACGCCGGTGTCAGGCTAGCGCCGGGAGCGGAGGGGTCGGAGGGCCAGTGGGGAGGTCAGTCGTCCTTGAGGGCGACGGCGTTCGCGGTGACGTTGACCTTCGGGACGTACTCCTCGGTCTCGACCTGGCGGGCGACCCCCGGGAAGCGGACCGCCAGCTCGGCGACGCACGCCCCACAGGGCCCGGCGAAGCGCATGGGCGCCGGCTTCCCACAGCGCATGCAGGCCATCTCGATCGGTTCGAACTCGTCCATCGCCGGGGCACGGTACGGCGCGCCGAAGGGTCGCGCGCGGATGGGCCACCGCTGCCTACGCTCTAGCGGATGAGCTCACGAGCCGGCGGCCCCGGGCTCACGCCCATGAACGGCATGGCCGGGGCCGGCCTGGCGGCCGGGGTCTTCGGGGTGCTGCTGGCGGTCCTCGTCGGGTTCGCCTCCGTCGCGTTCGCGGTCCTCGCTGTGATCGTCGGCCTCGTGGCGGTGTTCTGCAGCCTGCGCGGCCGCGCCCTCGCGCGGATGGGCGCGGGCGGCGAACGGATCGCCCGGGTCGGCCTGATCAGCGGGGGGCTGGCGATCCTGCTCGGCGTCGCCGGCGTGCTGTTCCGCTAGCCGGCCTCTCTGTCGAGGTCAGTCCCAGACGACGGGGAGCCGGTCGGGGTTCCGGAACGTCATGCCGGTGATGAACGGCGCGGGCTCGTCGGGGTCGAGACGCAGCCCGGGCAACCGGTCCATGAGTCGTTCGAGCACGATGCGCGTCTCCATGCGGGCCAGGTGCATCCCGAGGCACATGTGCGGCCCGAACGCGAACGCAAGGTGCTGGCGCTGCGGGCGGAAGATGTCGAACGTGTCGGGGTCGGTCCAGTACTTCTCGTCGTGGTTCGCCGACCCCATGTTGACGATGATCATGGAACCCTGGCTGACCGGCACGCCCTCGACCTCGGTGTCGCGTGTCGCGGTGCGGATGATCGTGAGCAGTGGCGGCTCCCACCGCAGGCCCTCCTCGATCGCCTGCGGGATCAAGCCGCGGTCCCGGCGCACCGCGTCGAGCTGCGCCGGGTCGTTGAGCAGCCCGAACAGGAGGCTGCCCGACGAGCGGTAGGTCGTCTCGGCGCCGGCCGGGAGCAGGAGACGGAGGAACGCGAAGATCTCGTCGTCGGTGAGGCGCTGACCGTCGAGCTCGGCCTGCGCGAGCGTGCTCATCAGGTCGTCGGCGGGGGTCTTCCGGCGGTCGGCGAGGATCGCGCCGAAGTACTCACTGAGCGCCTGCGACGCGGCGAGCCCCCGGTCCCTGTCGAACCCGACGCTGATGAGCTCGACCGCGAGCCGGTGGAAGCGCGCCATCTCCGAGTTGGGCAGGCCGAGCAGCCGCGCGATGACCCGGACCGGGAACGGGAACGTCAGCTCGCGGACCAGCTCGGCGCGGCCGCGGTCGACGAACGCGTCGATGTGCTCGTCGACGATCGGGGTGATCGCCTCGACCTCCCATCGCTCCATCGTCTTGCGGCTGAACGCCTGCTGGACGATCCCGCGGTAGGTGTGGTGCTCCGGTTCGTCCATCTCGAGGATCGTGTGGCCCATGACCTCGCCCATCACGACCGCGTAGCCCTGGGACGAAAAGAGGTCGCCGTCGCGCAGCACCGCCTGGGCCGCGTCGTAGGTGAACGCGGTGAAGACGTCGGGAATCTCGCCGAAGAGCTCGAAATCCATGAAGCCGGCCTGGTCCTCGCCCTCGACCTCGAGGCCGGCCATCGCCCGCACGTCCTCCTGGATGACCGGCGCGTGCGCCCGGGCCAGGGCGAACATCGGATACGGGTCCTCGACCACGCCGATCCCGGCGCTGCGGTTGAACTCCTCGAACGGGTCGTGCTCAGTCGCGTCGGTGGTGCTCATCATGAGCCTCCAGACGTGGAACGATCAGGGCGCGTCGGCTGACGATAGCGTCAGCTCCGACCGGCGCTCGCGGACACGCGAGCGGCTTTCGAACGAGGGGCGAGGGACGAGATGGACGACGGTGTCAGCGCCGGCCTGCTGATCCTGCGGGTGATGGTGGGGATCGTGATGCTCGCCCACGGCTACAACCACATCTTCCGCGGCGGCAAGATCGCCGGGACGGGGCGCTGGTTCGCCAGCCTCGGGATGAAGCCCGGTGTCCTGCACGCGTGGCTCGCCAGCCTCACCGAGCTCGGGGCCGGCACGATGCTCGTGCTCGGGCTGCTCACGCCGCTCGCGGCCGGGGGTGTCGTCGGCGTCATGTTCGTCGCGCTGATCACGAACCACCTGAAGAACGGGTTCTTCATCTTCCGGCCGGGCGAGGGCTACGAGTACGTCCTCACTCTCATGATGGTCGGCCTGGCCATCGGGGCGATCGGCGCGGGGGGCTGGTCGCTCGACGACGCGATCGACCTCGGCTGGACCGGTTGGACCGGCCTCGCCGTCGCGGCCGCCGCCGGCATCGGTGGCGGGATCCTCCTCCTCGCCGTCTTCTGGCGCCGCCCCGAGCCCGACCCGGCTCCCGCCCCCTGACGCGGTCCTCTCCCGTTTTGGCGTCGTTTGTTCACCGCCGAGGTGAAGAAACGACGCCAAAACGATGATGGGGGGAGGGAGGGTTACTGCTTCGGGGCGGCGAGCTCGTGGAGGGGCACGTTCACACCTTCGCTGACGGTGAAGTACTCCAGGCCGCCGGGCGCGAGCCCGAGCGACTCGCCCTGGATCTCGCCCGGGATCGGTCCGTCGCACGGCTTCGAACCGAGCGTGGCGATCACGGAATGCCGGCCGCGGTTCCAGAGACGCACGGCGCCGTAGGTGCGGACTCCAATGGTGTTGCCGTCGCGTGAGATGTCGGCGGCGGTGACCGCGTTGAGCAGGCCGAGCGGGAGCTTCAGGTCGCCGACGAGCGCGAGGACGGTCGTGCTGCCGGCAGCCAGGCCGGCGGGCGCTCGGTAGACGCCGGCGGGTCCGCCCGCCAGGTGCTTGGCGATGACATACAGCTCGCCCGAGCGGGGATCGACGAGCAGCGCCTCGGCGTCGTGGGGGCCGTCGGGGTACTGCAACGTCAGCGCGTCAACGCCGTCGAGCGTGTACGTGCCGCCATCACCCACCACCGTCGGTTCCTTTTCCCGGTACACGACGATGTTGGCGCGGCCCTCCGCGTTGTCGCCGATGTCGCCGACGTACAGGTAGGGCGTGCTCGGTTGCGGGCCGGGGCCGATCGCGATGTCCTCCCAGTCGAGCGCGGTCGCGCCGGCGAGCGCGTAGATCCCGCGGAGCGCGCCGGTGGTGCTGACCGCGAACACGCGGGCGGTATCACCGGAGTCGTTGTTGATCCAGAGCGTGTCGGGGTTCGTCGCGCTCACCACGAGTCCAGAGCTCTCGTCCATCTCGGTGCTCGCCAACCCGCCGGGGGTCGACGCGACGAGCGTGCCGGCGCACGCGGCCTCGTAGACCGCGGACTTGGGGGGCGGGCCTGGCCTCTGCTTCGGGTTCGAGGAACCGCCCGACGAGCTGTCGCAACCGGCGAGGCTGACGGCGAGCACCAGCGCAAGCGCGAGGACGGCGCGACCTGACCTACCGCCCGGGGGCGTCACCCGTTCCCCGGTCCTGCCTTCGCCCTCCGGAGATCCTCGGGAGTGGTGATCTCGTCCACCAGGAGCGCGACGACCTCACGCCAGTCGCCCACGATCCCGACGTCCGCCGCCTCGAAGACCAGGGCATCGGGGTTCGTGTTGACGGCGAGCACCGTGCGCGCGGCCCGGACCCCGACCATGTGGTTGAACTTCCCGCTCGCGCCGAACACGACGTAGAGGCGCGGCGCGATGCTGCGGCCGGTGATCCCGACCTGCCGGGCCCGGGGGAGCCAGCCCCGGTCGGTCACCTTGCGGGTAGCCGCGAGCTCGGCGCCGAGCACATCGCACAACGCGTCGAGGCATGGGTAGTCCTCGGGTGGGACAGCCTGGCCGACCCCTACGACGACGGTTGCCTCGGCCAAGAGGTCGAGATCGTCGTCACGGGTCCGCGCCAGCACGCGCATGCGGTGGCGCGGCACCACCGGGAGCTCACGTACGACCGGCCGGTGCACGCGCGGCTCGAGCTCGGGAAGCATCCCGGCGCGCACCGTCGCCATCTGCGTCGCGGAGTCGGTGTGGATCGCGGCGACGAGCTGGCCGCCGAACGCGGGTTTCCACGCGGTCAGGCGATCGCCGTCGAGCTCGAGGCCCACCGCGTCGCCGGTGAGCCCGGCCCCCACCGCAGCCGCCGCGCGACTCGCGACCTCGCGGCCCCACACCGTGCTCGGGGCGAGGAATGCCCACGGCTCGACGGCGCGCACCCAGCCGGTGCAGCCGGTCGCGACGTCTTCCTCGACCGCGCATCCGGCGAGATGCACGACCTCGTCGGCGCCCCACGCGCCGAGCTCGTCGGCGTCGGGTGGTTCGGTCACGAGGGCGACGACCCGGCCGCCGAGGCTCGTGGCCGCGCCGAGCAGCTCGCGGGTGACGGCGGCTCGATCCGGCTCGACGAGCACGCCGGTCGTGCGGGTGGCGTCGGGATCGGGCGCGGCGACCCGGCCGACGTCCGCCGCGTGGTCGAGGGCCGGATCGAGGGCACCCCGGTCGACCAGGATCTCGACCGCCCGGCGCACCTGGTCGGCGAGCGGAGCGTCGGGCTCGAGGTGACGGAGCCGCTCGGACTCGACGATCCGCACGCGGCCGACGCGCGTCGGGCTGGCTGCCTGGCCCCACGGGCCGTCGCCCATGTCGGTCGCGGCACGGCGCCGGATCAGCTCGGCCGGCACCGCGGCGCGACCCTCCGGGTCCACCTTGCACGGGTCGATCAGCCGCTCCGCGGTCGAGAGCACCGCCGGGAGATCCACCTGCGCCTGGACCCAGCCGTCGTCATGCTCACACCGCAGATGGAGCGTCCGGTCCTCGAGCGAGAGATGGCGCACGCCGGTCGCGAACGGGAGGTCCAGGAGTGCCGCGAGCTCGGGGCCGACCTGACCGGTGTCCGCGTCCACCGAGTTGCGGCCCGCGAGGATGAGGTCGAACGGGCCTTCGCGCTGCACCAGCGCCGCGAGCGCACGCGCCGTTGCCAGCGTGTCCGAGCCGGCGAACGCGGGATCGGTCAGCAGGACACCCGTCGTCTCGATACCGCGCTCGGTGCCCCAGGCGATCGCCTCGCGGAGCGTGTCCTCGGCCGCCGGCGGGCCGAGCGTCATGACGCAGACGGTTCCGCCGTGGCGCTGCGCGAGCTCGACGGCCTCGGCCACCGCGCGCCGGCAGTAGGGGTTCATCTCGAGCTCCAGGCCCTCCCGCACGAGGCGGCCGTCCGAGCCGAGCTCCATGGCCTCGAACATCGGGATCTGCTTGACGAGCGCAGCGATCGCCAGGCTCATGTCCGTGTCCCCGTGTCGCTCATGGCGCCGGGAGCCTATCGGCCGCGCCGCGAACCCTGACTACTGTGTCAGGTTGCCGCGACCGCCTGGAGAGCCCTGATGGAAGCCCGCGAAGCCGTCATCGTCGACACCGCCCGCACGCCGATCGGAAAGCGGAAGGGCGCGCTCGCCGGGTGGCACCCGACCGACCTGCTCGGCTTCGCGCTCAATGGCCTGCTCGACCGGGTGGGTGTCGATCCGGGTCTGATCGACGACGTCGTCGGTGGTTGCGTGACCCAGGTGGGGGAGCAGGGTTGCAACGTGACCCGGAACGCCTGGGTCGCGGCCGGGTTGCCGTGGCACGTCCCCGCGACGAGCGTGGACCGGCAGTGCGGCTCGAGCCAGCAGGCCATGCACTTCGTCGCCCAGGGTGTGATCGCCGGTGCCTACGACCTGGGGATCGCGTGCGGCGTCGAGTCCATGACGCGCGCGCCGATGTCGACGAACGCGCGCGGCGGGCTCGGCCCCTTCAGCGCGGAGTTCCTCCGGCACACCAACAACACGCTCGGCATCCAGTTCTGGGTCGCGCAAGTGCTCGCCGACCGATTCGGGGTCACGCGTGACGAGATGGACGCGTTCGCGTTGCAGAGCCACCGCCGCGCCGCGGAGAGCACGGACTCGGGCTTCTTCGCCCGCGAGATCCTGCCGGTGCCGATCAAGGACCGGGAGACGGGCGAGCCCACGGGCGACGTGCTCGAGGCCGACGAAGGGATCCGCCGGGGCGGGACCATGGAGTCGCTCGGCGCGTTGGCGCCCGCGTGGGACTCCACGGACCAGCCGGCCCCGCAGATCACCGCGGGGAACGCGTCCCAGATGAGTGACGGCGCCGCCGCGATGCTCATCGCCGACCGGGCGACCGCCGAGCGCCTGGGGCTGCCCATCCGCGCCCGCTTCGTGCACTTCGCCGTTGCGGCCGACGACCCGGTGCTCGTGCTCTCCGCGCCGAACCCGGTCACCCGCAAGCTGCTCGAGCGCACGGGCATGAAGATCGACGAGTTCGACTCGATGGAGTGCAACGAGGCGTTCGCCGCGATCGCGCTGATGTGGGCCAAGGAGTTCCGGCCCGACCCGGAGAAGCTCAACCCCCGTGGTGGAGCGATCGCGATCGGGCACCCGCTCGGTGCGAGTGGCGTCCGGCTCATGACCACGATGCTCAACGACCTCGAGACCACGGGCGGCCGGTTCGGCTTCCAGACCATGTGTGAGGGTGGCGGCCAGGCCAACGCCACCGTCATCGAGCGACTCGGCTGACCGGGCGCGCCCTCACTAGTGTCCGCCGAGTGATCCTGACCGCGGCCGAGACCCGCGACGCGCTCCGCTCGCTCCAGCGCGGCCGCCGGAACCGGCGCATGCACGACGTCGACTGGATCGAGGTCGCGTACAAGGCCTACATCGCGGCGATCGCGTCGCTCGGCACGCTGTTCACCTCCGCGGCGATCGTCGGCGACTCACCCTTGGGCCCGGGCACGGTCGCCAACCTGCGCAACGACGGTCCGGCAGTGGTGGGACTCGTGGTCGCGGTGGCGATCGCGCTCGGCCTTCGTTCGGGTGCCCGCGGTGGACCCCTGGCCCTCGAACCGGCGGACGTGAATCACGTCCTGCTCGCGCCGGCCGACCGCGGGGTGGTGATGCGCGCGTCGGCGTTCCGGCAGCTGCGCGGTGTCGCGCTCTTCGGACTGGTCGGCGGCGCGCTCGGCGGTCTGCTGGTCGCGCAGCGGATCCCGGACGTGAGCAACACGGACGTCGTCGGCTGGATCGCCGCCGGTCTCGTCACCGGTGGCGCCGCGGTCATGGCGGTCTGGGGCAGCGCACTCATCGCATCGGGCCACCGGCTGGGTCGCCTGGTGACGGCGGCGATCGGCGTCGTCCTGGTCGCCTGGTCCCTGCTCGACGTCTCCGCCGGAACGATCACCTCACCCGCGTCGATGTTGGGTGCACTGCCGTTCTGGCCGTTGGTCGTGCGCCCCCTCGCAGTGGTCGGTGTGCTGCTCGCCCTCGCGGTCCCGGTCGTCGGGTTGCTCGGCATCGGTGGGACGTCGATCGAGGCGGCCGAGCGGCGGTCGGGGCTCGTCGGTGCGCTCCGCTTCGCGGCCACACTCCAAGATCTGCGCACCGTCATCGTCCTGCACCGCCAGCTCGCGCAGGAGCGGTCGCGGGCCAATCCATGGTTCCGGCTCCCGCGCGGCAAGCCGCTCGGCCACGCATGTTGGCGGCGTGACTGGCAGGGCGTGCTGCGCTGGCCGATCTCCCGCGTCGGGCGCGTCGCCGCGCTCGGCGCCGTCGCGGGGCTGTGTGCCTACGGGACCTGGCGCGGCACCACGCCGCTCGTGATCGTCGCCGGGCTCGCCCTGTTCGTTGCCGGCCTCGACGCGATCGAACCGCTCGCCCAGGAGATCGACCATCCGGACCGCCCGCAAGGTACGCCGGTCGAGCTCGGTGAGATGTACCTACGCCATCTCGCGGTCCCGGTCGCGGTGATGGCCGTCGCCGGAGCGATCGGGTTGATCGCGGCCGCGATCCTCGATCCCGCCCCGGGCGTGTTGCTCGTCGGGGCCATCACGGTGGTTCCCGTCGCGTTCGCCACGGCGGCGGCTGCAGCGTTCGCAGTGGTGCTCGGCGCGCCGAAGATCGGCTCGGGGCTCACCATGACGTTCCCCGAGGGTGCGACGATCGGGCTCATCCTCCGCCAGGCGTTCCCACCGTTGCTGGCCGCGCTCGCGATCGCTCCGGTCATTGCGGCGCGCGCAGCCGTCCAAAACCACTCGGACCCGATCGCGATCGCGGCATTGGCCGCGGTGCCGGCGATTCTGATCGCGAGCTTGGTCCTCGTGTACCTCCGCACCCGGAAGTCGGTGGTGTTCTGATGCCGGTGCTCGTCGCGGACGATCTGAGCAAGGAGTACGGCGACGTCGTCGCGCTGGCCAATTTCACGCTGTCGGTGAACGCCGGGGAGCTCGTGGCGATGGTGGGCCACAACGGGTCGGGGAAGTCCACGTTCCTACGCCTCGTAGCCGGGCTGCTCGAACCGACGGACGGAGTGCTGGTCGTGGCGAACGCACCGCCGGGGTCGATGAAGGCCCGCGCGGAGGTCTCGTTCGTGCCCGATCAGCCCGTCCTCTACGACGACCTCAGCGTGAACGAGCACATCGAGTTCACCGGTCGGCTGCACGGCGAGCATGAATGGCCGGAGCGGGCCGACACGCTGCTCGAGGTGCTCGGCTTGAGCCACCGGGCGAACGACCTGCCGTCGCGCTTCAGCCGCGGGCTACGCCAGAAGACCTCACTCGTGCTCGGGCTGGTCCGGCCGTTCTCGATCCTGTTGGTCGACGAGCCGTTCATCGGTCTGGACCCCCAGGGCCAGCAGGCGCTCACCGAGATCCTCGTCGAGGCGGCGTCGGCCGGCGCCGCGGTCGTGGTCGCGACGCACCAGCTGGGGTTCCTCGAGCACGCGACCCGCTGCGTCGCGCTGCGCGACGGCCAGACCGAATTCGAAGGCAAGATCGACCTCCCGAGGATCCAAGCCCTCCTCGGCTGACCCGCTTCGCCTCCTGGGCTCCTTTCGGTGTCGTCTCGACACGCCAGGGCGTGTCGGGACGACACCGAAACGAGGGAGGCTGGCGCTATTCGGGGCCGAGGGCCGGGAGCTCGGCGAGGGCGGCGAGCTGCTCGCAGTAGTGCTCGACGGAGTGGTGGAAGAAGCGGACGGCGAGTGTGGTCGCACCGATGCCGGCATAGCGCTCCAGCTGCTCGGCGACCCGGTCCGGCTCGCCGGCGGGGTCGAGCGGTCGCTCGTTCTGCACGATCACATCCAGCGGTTCGGTGCGCGCCGCCCACGCCTCGGTGTCGCGAGCCCGGTCGAGGAGTGTGCCGAGCTCGGCGGTCCGCAGGCCGAAGGGGGCCCATCCGTCGGCCAGCTCCACGGCGCGCCGCAACGATCGTGCCGTCCGGCCACCGACCCAGATCGGGACGTGCTCCTGCCGCGCCGCCGGCTCCACGACGAAGCCGCCGAACGCGAAGTACTCACCGTCATAGATCGGCTCGGTCTCGGACAGCGCGGCGCGCAGCGCGCGGATCGCGTCGTCCCCGATCGCACCGCGATCCTCGAACTCGGCGCCGAGCAACACGAACTCGTCCTCGAGCGATCCCACACCCACCCCGAGGACGACTCTCCCGGCGCTCACCTGATCGAGGGTCCCGTACCGCTTGGCGATGGCGAGCGGGTGGTGGTAGCCGAGAACGAGCACGAACGTCGCGAAGCGAATGCTCGACGTGCGCGCCGCGAGATAGCCGAAGGTCGGCAGCGGGTCCCAGTACGTCCCGCCCCGGACCTCCGCCGCGTCGACCGGCACCGCGACATGCTCGCTGCACGTGCAGAAGTCGTACCCGAGCCGCTCCGCTTCGGTGACGACCCGCGTGACCTCGGCGATCCCGGCGCCCTCCTCCCATTGGGCGTGCGCGCCGGGCAGCCGCGTCAGCACCGGCGTCACGATCCCGAGCCTCATCGCCCCATCATCCTCTGCCGCTTGTGCCGGAACCCGTCACTGTGACGCGCTTCGGCACGAACGGAGGGCGACGGGGGCGTGGTTCAGGTGGCGAGGAGGTCACGATCGGGGGGAGTGGTCTGGATGAAGACCTCGACGCGCGCGATCCGGCCGTCGCCCGCGAGCTCGAAGGTGAGGCACTCCGGTGTGCGCAGCGGCTGGCCGTCGACGGTCACCGTCTCCGACAGCTCGGCGTACGCGACCCCGTCGCCGTACGTGACGCGGGTGACCTCCATCGCGTACCCGGGCAGGCGCGGCATGAGGTCGCTGATGAACGCCAGGTACTCGGGCTTCGACGCGTAGGTGTCGCCGTACGGACCGACGCGGGTGAGCTCCTCCGCCAGGCACACGTCGAGCGCGTCCCAATCGTGCTCCGCGATCGCTCGCAGGTACCGCTCGACCACCCGGTCCGTCACACCCGGCAGCGTAGGCATCGGGCTGAGGCTACCGAGAGGCGGAGTGGTGGTCGGTCACGCGCCGGGGTTCCGTGTCACGAACGTTCTCGGTCCAGGATCGTCCGTTCCAGTATCGGTGCTCGGCTCGGCCCCTGCGACAAGAGAGCGGCAACGACCAGACCTCAGGACTCGCAGCCGGTGCCGGTGCCGTCGCCGCCCGGACCATCGACGTCGCTCCCGGCCACGCCGAGGAGCGCCCGCACGCTCGCGAGCCCTTCGGGAGTCCCCGGCCACTGCCGCTCCAGCACCTCCGGACCAGCGCGCCGGACGAGGTAGCCCAGCACCAAGGCGATGAGGATGAGGTCATCCGCGAAGCCGATGAGCGGAATGAAGTCAGGTACGAGGTCGATCGGTGAGACCAGGTAGACGAGCAGCAACCACACCAGCACCCGCGCGGACCGCGGCACGCTCTTGTCGGTGGTCAGCCTGCGTACGAGCCGAACCGTGTCGGGCAGCAGCCGCATGACCTCGGTCGGCGTGCCTGACCTCGGATTGGCGATGAACAGGAACACAACGAGCAACAGCCAGAGAGCAACCGTCACCGCGAGAGCGACGACGATGACGTTCAACACTTCGCGCACGAGTCACGAGCGAGCCGCAGGTCGCTGTCCCTACTTGCGGGGGAGCTTGATCGCCTTCTTGGCGATGATGTTCTTCTGGATTAGGAGCCTCACATGGGCGAGCGTAACGGAACACAGGTCTCCGCAGAGCAAGAGATGGCGGACTTGCTGGCTTGGTACACAGCCAGGCAACAGAGGCGTACCGGCAAGCCAGCGGCAGCCGGGACGTTGAAAACAAAGGCTTCCCGGCTCCGGGTCGTCATGCGCACCGCTGGAGTCACAAGGCTCTCAAGCCTGAGCGCAACAAGCCTTGAGTCCAGGGCCAATGTTCTCGCGTTGTTGGACACACTGGCTGCCCGCCTTGGTCCGGGCAGCATGCGCAGCACCGTGGACGCACTGACAACGTTGGGGCAGTACGCCCTTGCCATGGGGTGGTGCGAGCGTGTCGCGTTGGAACCGAGCGACCGACCGAAGCCCGCACCGCGCAAGGTACAGAGCGTCTATTCGGAGGCTGACCTTGACCTCATGCTCCGGGCGGCTGAGCGCGACCTCCGGTGGTGGACGTTCCTGGCCACGCTCATGGACACGGGCATGCGGGCAGGCGAGGCGTTGGGGCTCAAGTGGGAGCACCTACGCCTTGACCAGCACCCGCCCTACGCGGAACTTCCGACCACCAAGACAGTCCCGCGGTTGGTGCCTCTCTCCACACGGCTGGCAACGGAAGTGTTCACGCCTGCCAACCGTGAGGCGCTGAGGTTCGGCAACGGTCCACGACGGGGCACGTTCCACCGTGACCCCACGGTCTACGTGTTCCCGTGGTCGTACTCCGTGGCCATGCGCAGGTTCCAGCACTTCTGCAAGGTGTTGGGGCTCCCGTACCGGGGACTCCACGGGTTCCGGCACTCATGGGCAACGCGGGCCATCGGTCGCGGTGGTTCCATCGTCGGAGTGTCCAAGGTGCTGGGCCATTCGTCGGTAGGCGTCACGTCCGCCTACTACGAACACACGTCAGCGCTGGAGTGGTCGGGGCTGGTGGGGTAGGTCGGTTCCCTTTCTTGCTGCCTACGCGCAGGTAACGTCGATGCAGGAGGGGGCAGTCATGGGCAGAGCACTGAAGTATCTCGTTCCGCTGGTCGCGGTCATGGCCTCTGGCCTTGCAGCGTGTGGGTCAAGCGGGGACAGCGCCAAGGCGAAGGACACGACGACCACAACAACGGCGGGCACGTCCACCACGACGGCTGCGCCTGCCGCTGCCACGCCTTATCTCCGAGGCAACTTCACAGGCACCTACCCGTCAGGCGACGGTCTCCACGTTGTCGCGCAAGCACCTTTGCCGAACCCTCTCCCTCAGACGGGCGGCGGTATCCCGTTCGTCGTAAAGAATGACACTGGCAATCCCGTGTCGGACGTGAAGGCGTCAGGGCAGGTGCGGGACCCAAGCGGCAAACTCGTAGCGACTGGCTCAGACCAAGGATTCCATCCTGCCTACGTAGCCAAGGGTGGTCTGTCATTCGCGTACATCTACCTGGACCCGAACGCGACTGCTCCACCTGGCTCGACCCTTACCATCAAGGTCACAAGCGAGAAGGCGTCAACGAAGGAGACGTACGCCGCTGACTTCACGGTCACCGAAGCCAACCTCGTAGGGGACCAGGTCGTCGGGACAGTGACGAACCCGCGGGACCATGAGGTAACCGGGCCGGTGAAGGTGGACGTGTTCTGCTTCGCTGCCAACGGCACACCAACCGGAACGATGGGTACCTACGCAGACAACGCTGACAAGGTGCCAGCCAGCGGGACCGTTTCGTTCACAGTGTCGCCTCTACATAACGCATCTACGCCCAACATTGACTGTGCTCAGTGGACCGTGGGTGCGAGTGGCTTTGATGAGTCAGCCCTGTAGAGGTTCGTAACCGGCGTTCCGACCTACCTGAGCCCATTGAAGTGGGCTTCTGGATTGCCGAACCCCGCTCGCTCATGCTCAGTGACGTAGAGCCACACGTCGCCCAACTCGTGCCACTGACTTGCTTCGGCGTCAGACCGTCGCTGACGCTGGAGCGTCTCAAGTCGAAAGTGGTAGTTGTCCGCCCGGAGCTTTTCGGGGCTGACGTTGTTGAGGTGAAACTCCCCGATGATGACTTCCGTTGCTCCACCCTCCACCGGCACGGGTTGAACGAACGTGACGCCAGTCCGGTTGTCGCGGTCCTTCGACGGCTTCACGCTCTCGCAGCGGTAGTGGGCGAAGGCTTCGCCACCGCCGAGTTCAGGAGGCACCAACAACTTGAGAATCGGTACCACTGCTGTCCGGGCCCCTGGGTTGTTGATGGTGATTGGTAGTCGCAAGCGCAGGAGACCTGATGGCTCAAACGTCGTTCCATAGGACGGTGGGTTGCCAACCATCTCAAGGCTGCCCGGTCTCACGCGCGTTAGGTAGAAGGTCGCCACCGACACGACCACTGCCACCGCCGACAGGGCGATTGAGAGAGTCATTGCAACGACCTCCTGAGATGTGTGCCGCGCTACTCGGGCAAGTAGTGCTCTAGCGCGAAGTCCGGACGTGTAGGCCACTGCGCCGCGAGACCACCAGTTTCCGAACCACGACCACCGTTCGTCTCGCCGCGCAGGTAGTCGTCCATCGCCTCGAAGGACCAAGGGTTGGGACTCGCGCCCGGAAGGAACACCACGTACTCACCCATGACGACGCACAACGAGCCGTTGATGGCCTCCGGGCGACCGACAAGCAGGTGGCCTGACCCCGATTGGTGGTCCGCTCGCTATGAGAGTGCTGGTTCGGGTTGGAGATTGGTCCAGCGCGCAGCGTACGCGGCTGGGGTGAACATGCCGAGGCTGGAGTGCGGCCGTCGGGTGTTGTAGTCGATGCGC
>JBBSAM010000021.1:0-83863 GCA_038252255.1 Acidimicrobiia bacterium
CCCCACTTGGGGGGCGCCCCCCCCCCGGGGTGCAACCCCGCCGCCCGTCCCCCCCCCCCCCCCACCCCCCCCTCGCCCCCCCCCCCCCCCGTGGGGGGTGTTGTTTCCCCCCACCGGGTTTAAACAAACGACGCCAAAACCGGGTTGGGGGTGGGTCAGTCGAGGCGGAGGGTGGCGATCTGGCTCGGGCCGAGGGGGACCTCGCTCTGGAACGGGGTCTGCGGCCGGCCGAGCAGGTCCATGACCCAGCCCGTTGCCGGTGCGCCTTCACGCTCGAGCCGGACGACGGACTCGCGGGCGGACGGGTTGTACACGCGCACGACGAGCCCGCCCGGCTCGCGCAGCACCGCCGAGATCACCGCGCCCTCGATGCGCAACGGCTGCCCGGCCACCGCCCGCCAGGCGCCCGACACTCCACCGCCGCGCACCCGCTCGAGCGGGACGAGCACCTCGTCGGCCCGGGCGTGCAGGTCGGCGTCCTCCCAGGTGCCGTGGTGGGGCAGGAGTGCGTACTCGAGCGCCAGGCGCTCCTGGAGCTGCGGCCCGTCGAGCGGGTCGAGCGGTCCTGCGGGGTTGGGCCGGTACGAGATGTTGGCCCGGGAGAGGTAGCCGGTGGCCCGCAACAGCGTCAGGGCCAGCTCCCGGCCCCCGTCGACGAGCTCGTATTCGAGCAGGCCGTCGTGGAGTGCCGCGAGACCGACCGAGCCGTCCGAGGCATCGACGAAGCGGCGCGACACGAACGTCGGGAGCCCGGTCTCGTTCGGCCCACCCTCCGCGGTGAGCCCGCGCTCGACGACCGCGAATGCGCACTCGGCGGCGGAGCGATCGACCGGCGCGGGCAACGGGAAGTGCGCCCGGAGCCGATGGTCACGGCACCGGTTGTCGAGCTCGGTGCGTACCCGGAGGAACGACTCGCCGGTCCGGAGCTCGAGGGTGGTGCTCACCGTGACGTCGACCGTCTCGTCGCTCCGGCGGCTGCACAGCAGCGCGTCGCCGATCGCGTGCTCGGGCCAGCGGTACACCGCGTCCACCACGAGCCGGGCGCGGACCGGGCCGGACTCCGTGGCGGTCACCGTCACCGATTCGGGCCGGTCGACCACCAGGTCCTCGGTCGGGGGTGAGTAGTTGTAGGTGTCGCCGCCGTCGCCACCGTCGACCAGGCGGCCGAGCCCCGCCACCCTCACACCGTCGGCGGTCTCGATCGACCAGGTGCCGTCCGTCGGGTCGGCCTCCACGCGGAGGTGCTCGTTCGCGATCGCGTGCTCGCTCGAGCCGACCTGGGTCGCCGGTCCCTCGCCCGCGACCCGTTCGAAGCTCCGCCAGCCGAGCCCGAGCACCGGTGGCACCGATACGAGCGCTTCACGCAACGGCGCGCTCGTGACCCGGATCCGGAACGTCACGTCCTCGTCGGCGAGGCGCAACAGCTCGTCGCGCAGATCCTCGAGGTCGATCGCCGGTTCCGCCGGACCGGCCCCGAAGGCCTGCACGTCGACGACGTCACCGTCGCGTTCGAGCTCGTAGCGGCCGGTGCGGACGCCGGCGAACTCGGGACCACGGATGAGCTCGAGCACCCAGCGGATCTTCTGGCCCACGACCGTCTGCGAGAACCCGTCGCCACCGACCGATCGCAGCACCTGGGTCGGGCACGGCGTGCCGTCGTCGAGTGCGGCGACGTGGACCGGGCCTTCCCCCGGGAGCAGGACCGTGATCATCCCGCCCCGGTCGACTCCCGTCGGGTTGACGACGATGGTCGAGGACGGTGGCGCGGCCACCTCGGCGCCGAGCGCGTGGAGCGCCTGGCGGACCAGACCGTCGCCGATCTGGCGCGCTTCCTGGTAGCGGACGACCACGGCATCCACCACCTCGTCGGCGCTGCACGCGCACGACGAGTCGTGCGCGGAGTTGAGCACCAGGTTGCGCCACGCGATCGCGAGCGGGGCGGCCGGATACCGCTCGGCCGCCAAGAGGACGGCGCTGAGGGGCTCGGCCCGCCGCTCGATCGCGCGTTCCGCGGCCGCGCACACCTGGTGCACGTCGACGCGGTTCGACGCGACCCCCATGAGCACGTTGGCCCGGGCGCCCGAGCGCAGCTCACCGGTGATCGTGATGAGGTCGTCGACCGGCTGATCGGCGAGGTACTCGGGCAGCGACGTCACGACGAACCGGTAGTCGTCCTGCACCGCGTTCGCCTCGGCGACGACGCGACCCAGCCAGGGCTGCGGTGCCTGATGGTCGGTGCCGTTCATCAGGAGGAGCCCGCCACCGTCCAACCGTGCGCCGCCGAGCTCGATCTCGTAGCCGCGCGCCCGGGCCACGAGCTGCTTCGCGTCGTCCGGCAGGTCGCGCCCGTTGGAGTACGACCCGTACAGGTACTCGGCGCGCACCCGCGACCCGTCGGGTGCCTCCCACCAGAACGCGGTCTCGGTCACCGCCGCCGGCACGCCGCGCCACACCACCGCGTGCTCGAGCCCGGCCTGGCGCAACAGCTGCGGCATCTGGGCGACGTGACCGAACATGTCAGGGAGGTAACCGACCGGCATCGCGCCGCCGAGCTCGGTCGCCCGGGCCATCCCCAGCTGAAGGTCACGCACCATCGTCTCGCCGGACACCATGAACTCGTCCATGAGGATCATCCACGGGCCGACCGCGAGCCGGCCGCTCGTGGCCAGGCGGCGCAGCGCCCCCGCCGCCTCCGGCCGCACCTCGAGGTAGTCGTCCAGGACCGCGGTCTGGCCGTCGAGCAGGAACCGGGCGTAGGAAAGGTCCCGCTCGAGCAGGGGGAGCAGGTTGTCGAGCAGGTCCACGAGCCGCAAACGGAACGTCTGGAACGGTGAATACCACTCGCGGTCCCAGTGCGTGTGCGGAACGATCGCAACGGTGGTCGGGTGTACGGCCGCGGCAGATGTCATGGCCGAAGACTACGAGCCGGTCACGTTCACACGCCCGTCACGCTTCTGAGATCCCGCCGCCACGTACCCCCCATACCGTGCGGCCTGTCGCGTGGGGACTGCCGTCGTGGTCACGGCAGCGCGCGGCTCGAGAGGAGCTCCGAGATGAAGCTCGTGGTCGCGGTCGTCAAACCGCACGTGATGGAGGCGGTCACCGAAGCGCTCCATGCCCTGGACGTACCCGGCATCACGATCACCGAGGCGAGAGGGCACGGCCGGCAGCGGGGGCACTCCGAGGTGTACCGGGGTGGGGAGTACACCGTCGACCTGCTCCCGAAGTCCCGGCTCGAGGTGCTCGTGCCCGACGGGGACGCCGACAAGGTCGCCGACGCCATCGTCATGGCCGCCCGCACCGGCAAGATCGGCGACGGCAAGCTCTGGATCGTGCCCGTCGAGAGGACGGTGCGCATCAGGACCGGCGAGCTCGGCGACGACGCCGTATAGCGGCGAACGGGCCGTCGGTGGTGGCCCGCTCCGAGGTCGGCGCGCAATGGCGCGTGGTGGCCCCGGGGCGGGCCGCTTCTCGTGTCACCGGTCGCCGGGCCGCCGGTCTGCGGCCGTCAGGATCCGGTCAGAGAGAGCGTGTCTCGTGTTAACACTCTGGTCCTGAACGCGAAACCGCGTCTCCTTACGGTCTCCTGAAAGTCAATCCGGACGAGCGATGGCAGGGCACCGGCGCCCCAGCCGCTCGACATCAGCTCAGGAGGCTGGAGTGAACCTAACCAAGAGGCGAGTCGCGGTTGTGGGGGTCCTGTCGACCCTCTTCGTGGTCTTATTCGCGTCGCCGGCGTTCGCCGCCGGCAAGCCCGTCTACGACGGCAGTCTCATCCCGTCGAACATCGTCGACGTCGCCGTCGGGGCGAACATGCTGTGGGTCGTCGTGGGTGCGGCGCTGGTGATCTTCATGCAGGCCGGCTTCGCGCTGGTGGAGACGGGCTTCTGTAGAGCGAAGCACGCATCCCATGTGGTGTCGACGAACTTCGCGGTCTTCGGTCTGGGCTTCATCGCCTTCTTCCTCGTCGGCTTCCCGTTCATGTTCGGCGGTTACAGCTTCACGGGCTTGTTCGGGTACGACAAGGCCGTCGGCAACGCGCTGGTCGGGTCCGGGAACTGGGTCTTCCTCTGGAAGGGTGGCTGGGGCCTGAGCCACATGGGTGGCGTCGCGGCAGCCGGTCCCGTCGCCGCGTTCTTCCTCTACATGGTCGCGTTCATGGACACGACGGCGACGATCCCGACCGGTGCGATGGCGGAGCGCTGGAAGTGGAACGCGTTCGTCGGTTGGGGCCTCTTCTGCGGCGCGATCTACTACCCGCTCTTCGGCGCCTGGACGTGGGGTGGTGGCTGGCTCGCGAAGCTCGGTAACACCGCGCAGCTCGGCTTCGGCTACGTGGACTTCGCCGGTTCCGGTGTCGTGCACGCCATGGGTGGGTTCGCCGGCCTCGCGGGTGCGCTGGTCCTCGGCGCACGGATCGGCAAGTACGGACCGGACGGCAAGCCTCGCACCCTGGCGGGCCACAACATCCCGATGGCGATGCTGGGTACGTTCATCCTGCTCTTCGGGTGGTTCGGGTTCAACGCGGCGTCGACGCTCGCGGTCACGGACACCCGGTTCGGTCTGATCGCGGCCAACACGGCGATCGCGGCCGCCTTCGGCGCAATCATCGCCATGTGGTACATGCAGATGCGCACCGGCAAGCCCGATCCCGGCATGATGGCGAACGGCATGCTCGCCGGTCTGGTGGCCATCACCGCACCCTGTGCGTTCGTTGCGCCCTGGGCTGCGGCGGTGCTGGGTGGTATCGCCGGCTTCATCGTCGTCGAGTCGGTGTGGTTCTTCGAGCGCCGCGGCATCGACGACCCGGTGGGTGCCATCTCGGTCCACGGCATCTGCGGTCTGTGGGGTGTCCTCTGCATCGGCATCTTCTCGGACGGCACCTACGGCGCCGGCTGGAACGGCACCACCAAGGGTGCGGCCGCGACGGCAAAGGGGGTCACCGGCTTCCTGTACAACGCCGACCTCGGTTTCCGCCAGCTCGGCGCCCAGGCGGTCGGCTGCCTGACGATCGCGATCGTGATGTGCGGGATCGCCTTCGCCTTCTTCAAGATCCAGAACGCGATCATGAAGGGCGGCATCCGGCCCACGGCCGAGGTCGAGGAGCAGGGCTTGGACATTCCCGAGATGGGAGTGCTCGCTTACGACAACCTCACGGTCAACGAGCTCGACGTCGTCAGTGGCGAGGGCCTCGAGCAGGTGCTGTCGGGCGGACCCTCTCCCGACCCGACGATCGGGAGGTAGACCGCTCACATCCGACGTCACGATCAACGCACCGCGGCCGGTGGGAGACCACGCTCACCGGCCGCGGTGCGTTCTCGTGTGAGCACTCGGTCGCGCCGGTTCTGACGGCCGGCGACAGCCGAGGTACCGGACGGCGGCCGATAGGGTCTGCACGTGGACGCGGCCGCCTTTACCGTCCGGCGCGCCGCGCTGGTGGGGGACGAGACGCGGCGCGGACCGGAGCTCGGCGTGGCGCTGTCGGCGCTGTTCGACGAGTGGATCGGGCAGCTGCTCGGCGACGAGCCCGGCGTCGTGGTCGTCGCCGGTGGTGCACTCGGTCGCCGCGAGCTCGCCCCCGCGAGCGACGTGGACCTGGTCCTGATCCACGACGGCCGGCGTGACGTCGCGCCCGTCGCCAAGCGGCTCTGGTACCCGATCTGGGACGCCGGCATCGCCCTCGACCACAGCGTGCGGAGTCCCAAGGAGGCCATCGCCGTGGCCGGCAGCGATCTGAAGGTCGTGCTCAGCCTGCTCGACGGGCGACCGGTCGCCGGCGACGTCGGGCTCGGCGGGCGCGTGCTCGCGGTGGTACGGGAACGGTGGATCAGCGAAGCCCGGAAGCGCATCGCGGGGCTCGAGGAGATCACGCGCGAGCGCCACCAGAAGGAAGGTGACGTCGCCCACCTGCTCGAACCGGACCTCAAGCAGGCGAAGGGAGGCCTGCGTGACCTCCGCGTGTTGCACGCTCTCGGGCTCGCGGCACCACTGACCGAGCCGCTGGAGGTGACCCGGGCCGCGGCGGACCTGCTGCTGACCGTGCGGGTGGAGCTGCACCGGGTGGCGGGCCGGGCCACCGATCGGCTGCTGCTCCAGTATCAGGACGATGTGGCGGCCCGACTCGGCGTCGAGGATGCGGACGCGCTGATGGCCGGCGTCGCCGCGGCCGGGCGCTCGGTGGCCTGGGCCGGTGACGACGCATGGGTACGTGCGAACTCCTGGCGCGTCGGCCCGGCGGGGCGCGGGGGAGGTGGCGATCGCGAGGTCGGGCGCGATCTGGTGCTCCGCGACGGCGAGCTCGACCTTCGCGCCGACGCCGACCTGTCCGACGGCTCGTTGATCCTGCGCGCGGCCGAAGCCGCCGCGCGCCATGGTGTGCGCTTCCGCCGCGGCGCGCTCGAGCGTCTCGCCCTCGCCGTCGGACCTGACGACCCGTGGTCCGACGAAGCACACGAAGCGCTCATCGGGCTGCTCGGGGCCGGTGAGCCACTCGTCAACGTCGTGGAAGCGCTCGAGCAGCACGACCTGATGACGCGCCTCATCCCGGAGTGGGAACCGGTGCGCAGCCGGCCCCAGCGGAACTCGTTCCACCGGTTCACCGTCGATCGTCATCTCATCGAGGCGGTCGTGCAGGCGTCGCGTCTCACCCGTGAGGTCGGGCGACCGGACCTGCTGCTCGTCGCGGCGCTGCTGCACGACCTCGGGAAGGGCTATCCGGGCGACCACACCAAGGCAGGAGTCGCGCTGGTCGGCGAAGTCGCGCCGCGCCTCGGCTTCCGGCCCGAAGACGTCGCTGTCCTCGCCGCGCTCGTGCGCGAGCACCTGCTCCTGGCGTCCGTCGCGACGAGCCGGGACCTGTCCGACCCCGTCACGATCGAAACAGTGGCGCGTGTGGTCGGTACCCGCGAGGTGCTGGCACTCCTCGCGGCGCTGACCAAGGCGGATTCACTCGCGACCGGCGAAGCGGTCTGGAGCACCTGGAAGGAAGAGCTGATCGACGATCTCGTACGCCGAGTCGACGCGGTGTTGCGAGGCGAGGCGATGGTGCCCACCGTCGACGAGCTCGACAGTGCCCGCCGCGCCCTCGGCGAACGCGCGGCGGGTGATCTGCTCGTCGAGATCGACGACACGAACATCACGGTGGTCGCGCCGGATCGGCCCGGTCTGCTCGCGGCGATCGTGGGGCTGCTCGCACTGCACGGCCAGAGCGTGCAGCGCGCGATCGCAACGACGGACCGCGAGGGCACTGCGGTGGACTCCTTCACGGTCCGACCCGAGTTCGATCGGCCGGCGGACCTTTCCGCCCTGCGGGCCGAGCTCGTCTCGGTCCTGGACGGGACGCTGGACCTCGAGGCCCGGGTCGAAGAGCGGGCGCAGAGGTACCGCCCCGCGCGAAGGCTCGCCGCTCGCCCGCCGGATCCGGTCGCGCTCGTGCACCTGGAAGCCGCGTCGGATGCGACGGTCGTGGAGGTGCGAGCACCGGACGACGGCGGTGTGCTGTTCCGCATCGTCCGGACGTTCACGGATCTCGGGCTCGACATCCATCAGGCCCGCGCCGTGACGCTCGGCCATGAGGTCGTCGACACGTTCTACCTGCGCGACCGGAGTGGGGCTCCGGTCGACGATCGCGCGAACGAGATCACCGCTGCCGTCGTCGAGATGTTGCTGGCGCCGACCTGACCCGCGGGCCGTCGGCCGGCGTCAGCCCAGGATCTTGGCGCCGACCTGCTCGAAGTAACCGGAGTCGGCCGCATCCTGGAAGTCCGACGGCGGTTCGGGCACGCTCGGGGCGCTGGGGGCGCGCAGCGCGAATCCCCCGACGTCGCCGACGCAGTCGGGGCTGATGGGGGCGAGCTGGATGGCCGCGGGATCGAACCCGACGTCGTCCGTCACCCGGCGCGAGAGCAGGCTGGCTCCGATGTTCTTCGCGCCGCGGTCGCGGCTCGTGAGGAACCACGAGTCACCCGGCCTTCCGGGACCGTGCGAAGGCGCACCGAGGAACCGCCACTCGAGGAACCGCAGCACCGAGGCGTGCTCATAGGTGTCGTGATCGACGAAACCGGGGCGGGCGAACGGTGAGGCGATCACCGTCGGCACCCGGAAGCCGCCCTGGCTGAAGTCGTCCTCGTCCACCGCGCTGGCACGGTCGTCGGGGAAGTGTGGAGGCGGGACGTGGTCGAAGAAACCACCCCACTCGTCGTAGGTGAGGATGAACAGGCCGTGGTGCCAGTGCGGGGATCTCACGAACGCGTCGAAGACGTCGCGCACGAAGCCCTGACCGCCACGGATGTCGGCATGCGGGTGATCGTCGGTCCGGCCCTCACCGAGAAACTTGGGATCGATGAACGAGACGCTCGGGAGCGTCCCCGCGGCGCAGTCGGTGAAGTAGTCGGCCGCCGGATGCAGGAACCCGCCGACGCGGGTGCCCCAGAGCGCGAGCACCGGGAGATCGCTGTAGTAGTAGCGGGCCGAGACACCGGCGCGGTCGAGCCGCTCCCAGATCGTCTCCCACTCGAACCCGCCGGTGGCGACGGGCAGGGTGTTGTCCTTGGTGCCGCCGGACTGGGCGGAGTGCAGGTACTCGCGGTTCGGGAACGTCGGGCCGAGGAGCGACGCGTGGTAGCGGTCAAAGGTCGTGAATCTGCGGGCGAGCTGCGACGTGAAGGGAAGGTCCTCGCCCAGGTAGTAGCCGGTCGCGTACTCGTCGTTGCCACTGCCGGGCGACAGGAAGCCGGCGTCGCGCTCGGCCCGGCCCTGGTCCCAGCCGTGGCCCGGATCGGGGTGGTCGCAGCCCCGATACGGATTTGCCTCGGCGGCCTGGTCGAGCACGTGGGCCGTGTGCACCGGACCGTTCGGCCCGGCGATGGTCTGCTGCTGGCGACCGTCGATGGAGAAGTGGTGCCCGTAGCGGCGCCGGCCGGCGTCGAGGTAGCCGTCGTCGTCGGCGAGCCAGCCGAGCCAGTGGTCGAACGAGCGGTTCTCCATCATCACGACGACGACGTGGTCGATGCCGGAGTCCGATGCCTGGCAGTCGAGCATCGGTCGGGACCCGAGGCCCGGCGACCGGAACGGTGGTGGGTGGAACAGGCGGCGGCAGCCCGGCAGTGTCGTGGCGGCGGCCGCCACGCCGCCTATGAGCCCGGCCCGCTTCATGAACTCGCGTCGTTCGATGGTCATTCGGCCTCCCCCTGGCCGATGCATTTCTAGCCGCGTTCTGCGCGATTCGACAGGGCTTTGCGCCGGTACGATCAGCCCGATGCCCGGCGCTCCCCTCCCGTTGGATCTCGCCGCGACCTCCGTGTTCCTCGATTTCGACGGGACGATCAGCCACTCGGACATCGGTGTGCACCTGCTCGAGCGCCTGGCCGGGCCGGAATGGCACGACATCGAGGCGGAGTACAGCTCGGGCGTGATCGGCAGCCGGGTGTGCCTGCTCGACGAGTGGGACCTGCTCCCGAAGGATGCCGAGCTGCTGGCGCGGGTCGTCGCCGAGGTGCCGCTCGATCCCGACCTCGACCCGGTGGTGGCGTCGCTTCTCGCGGCCGGCGCGGAGGTGAGCGTGGTCTCCGACGGCTTCGGGTTCTACGCCGAGGCAGCCTGCGCGCACCTCGGCATCCCGGTTCTCACGAACGCCGTGGACTGGAGCACCGGGCAGCTCGCGTTCCCGAACGAGGACCGTTGCTGCGCGTGCTCGAGCTGCGGGACGTGCAAGCAGGCGCCGATCAAGGATGCGCGGCACCGGGGTCGGGCCACGGTGATGGTGGGCGACGGTACGAGCGATCGCAAAGCTGCACTGCTCGCCGACGTGGTGATCGCCAAGGACGGGCTGGCGCGCTGGTGCTCGGAGCACGCGGTCGAGTTCCGCGGGTTCGACACCCTGGCCGACGTCGGCCGGATCCTGCTCGGATGAAGGTCGTTCTCGGTTCCGACGAGCGCACCACGTTGACGGACGCGGTGCTCGACGACCTCCGGGCCCGCGGCCACGAGGTCACGCTCGTCGGCCCGCCGGGGGACGAAGCGAAGGAATGGGCACAGGTCGGACAGGAGGTGGGCGAGGCCGTGGCCGGCGGTCGGGCCGAGACCGGTGTGCTCTTCTGCTGGACCGGCACCGGTGCGTCGATCGCCGCGAACAAGGTACGGGGAGTCCGCGCCGCGCTCTGTGCCGACGCGGCGACCGCGGCCGGGGCCCGGCGGTGGAATGACGCCAACGTGCTCGTCATGAGCTTGCGGCTGACCAGCCCGCCGGTGGCCCGCGAGATGCTCGACGCCTGGTTCACCACGGCGCTCGATCCGGACGAAGCGGTCAACATCGGTCGTCTCGAACCCGGTTAGGCTGGATTCGTGCCGACCTACGCGATGCTCAGCACGCTCGGCCCCGGCGGGTGGGCGACGCTGGCCGAGAAGCCGGAACGACTGTTCGAGGTCACCCGTGAGGTCGAGTCCATGGGCCTGAAGGTCATCGCCCAGTACGCGCTCTTCGGCCAGTGGGACTTCCTCAACATCATCGAGGCACCCGACGAGGGGACCATGGCCAAAGCCGCGGTCACGCTCGCGGCGCGGGGCACGATGCGCTCCACCACGCTGCAGGCCCTGCCCATCGCGGACCTGCTCGAGGCCCTCCGGGGCGTCCCGGACTAGGACCCGCCTTCTGGGTCGCTCCGGCCTCCGCACTCCGTGCCCGTTCTGGCACCCCGCTGCTGTCTAGATCCACCACATGTCGTTCTTGCGCCGCTCTTCGCGCACTTCGTGGTCACCGAACAGGACGGGGAGTATCGAACCGTCCGAGCGGCGGCGCACCCGGTACTGGGAAGTGGCGCCTTCGCGGACTTCCTCGGCGACCTCGAAGCCCCGGGCCCAGGCCCGGTCGAACCGAGATTGCACCTCGACTCGCGTTCCCGGCTTCACGCGCCGAATCGTAAACGCGAACCGCGGCGGGCACCGTGCGTCCCGGTCGCGGGCGGCTGCCGTTGGTAACGTCCCGCGCGTGACCGCCCTCGCTCCGCGCCCCACCTTGCGCCTCGAGCGCAAGTGCTGGAAGGCGGGGGAGCGACTGGTCTGCGGGATCGACGAGGTCGGCCGGGGTGCCTGGGCCGGACCGGTGACGGTGTGCGCGGTGATCCCCGCGCCGGAGCATCTGCGCGGCGTGCGCGACTCGAAGATGCTCACGCCGGAGCAACGCGAGGTCGCGGCGGTCGCGATCCGCCGGTGGGCCGTCGCGATCGGCATCGGGCACGCGAGTCATGAAGAGTGCGACACACTCGGTATGACCGCGGCGCAACGCGCAGCTGGTCGGCGAGCGCTCGCGTCGCTCGCCGCGCAGGGCTACGAGCCCGATCGCGTGATCCTCGACGGCAACCACGACTACTTGCAGCTGGGCGCGCGCTGCACGACCGTCATCAAGGGCGACTCGACGTCGCTGGCGGTCGCGGCGGCGTCGGTGGTGGCCAAGGTCACGCGTGATCAGCTGATGGCCGAGGAGGCCCAGCACTTTCCCGCGTTCGGCTTCGAGTCGAACCGCGGCTACCCGGCGCCGGCGCACAAGGCCGCGCTCGCCGCTTGGGGCCCGACGACGATCCACCGTCGGTCGTGGATCTTCATGGACGGTCTGTGCTGGGGCGGCGTCGCACCCGCACCCGGGCGCCTGTTCTGACCTCGGGAGGCGGGCACCCGGCCGGTACGTACGACGTCTCGGCCGGGGGGAGATGTGCTGCGGGCACCACACCCTCGACGTGTTGATCCACGGCTGGGTCGCATGACCCAGCTCCTCGCCATCCTCGGTCGGCGACCCCGAGCCGGTAGTTTTCAACCCATGGGTCAAGAGATCACCGTCACCGCGCGCGCCGGCGCATCGCCGAACGTCCGCATGTTCGACCTCAACCGGTCGCTCACCGGCATGGCGATCGAACGCTACACATCGGTCGAAGATGCACGGGCACGGGGCGGGAGGCCACCGGACGTGCTCGCGCGGCGGCTGCTGGAGGCCGGCGCGACGCACGTCACGGTGTACTCCAACGATGTCGTCGTCGAAGCGCCGGTGGAGCAGTGGGCCGAGCTCGAGTCGAAGGCGACTTTCCTCATCGAGCATCTCTTCGAGTACTACGGCGACGACGCCGGCTGGTCGTACGAAGCACGCGGGCTCGAGGCCCCGCCGCCCATCGATCCCGCCGGCTAGCAACCGCACGGGAGGTTGACGATGTCCGTCCCGATCCAGGTGGTCATCGACTGCGGCGACCCGGCGGCGCTCGCCGGGTTCTGGTCCGAGGCGCTCGGCTACGTGGTGCAGCCACCGCCGCCGGGCTTCGGGAGCTGGGAGGAGTGGCTGCGCGACAACGGCGTGCCGGAGTCCGAGTGGAACGCGGTGAGCGCGGTCGTCGACCCGGACGGGGCGGGACCGCGCCTCTTCTTCCAGCGGGTGCCGGAGCCGAAGGTCGGCAAAGCGCGCCTGCACCTGGATCTGAACGTCGGCGGCGGACCTGAGACTCCGATCGCCCAGCGCCGATCCCGGGTGGACGAGAAGGTGGCTCGCCTCGTCGAGCTCGGCGCCGAGCTCGTTCGGACGTTCGAGGAGCGGGGCGAGTACTGGGTGGGCATGCGGGATCCGGAGGGCAACGAGTTCGACGTGCAGTAGCGCGCGACGATGGCGGGATGGCCACGCCCGCCGAAGCGCGTCCCGAGGTCACCGAGGACGTGCACACCGAGGATCTGCCGCCGACTCCGCAACGCGACTTCCTGATCCCGGCCGATCGCTGGCCGGAGGCGCCGCCGGAGCTGCAGAGGCTCGGTGCCGACATCGGCGTCGACCTCGTCGCGTACAAGCGCCGGATCGGGCGCTACTTGTTGTGGCGGGCCGGACCGGCGGTGCATGCCGAGGCTCGCTACATGGCGCTCGCGGCCGATGATCTCGCGGAGCGGTACACCTACCGGCTGTTCGCGGACGGCACCGGTTCCGGGGTCGGCGCCGACGGCATGACGCACACTCGGTTCCGTACGTGGAAGGAATCGTTGCGCGACGCCTCGTAGGGAGTGCCGGGGCGCGCTAGTTGCCGATGACGTCCGCCGGCAGGGTGGCGACGAAGAGCCCGATCGGCACGCAGACGACGGCCATGACGATGACCCAGCGCCCGCGTGGCTCGCCCCGGACGATGGCGGCGATGCCGAGGGCGACAGCGGCCAACCCCAGGGCGATCGGCCACAGCCAGATCGAGAACGCGGCCGCACCGACACCGAGGCAAGCGCTGAGCTGGCCGCGCCGGAGCCGCAGGCTGCCGGAGGTGGGCGCCGAGGATTCCATCTAGGGCAGGCTAACGCCCCGGGCCCGCAATCCACGACGCGGGCGAGGCAGCAACGGAGGTTCGATGACCACGCTCACGCCCAAGCAGGAAGAGCTGTGCAGCCAGAGCCGCTGGGACTTCTCGGACCTGCGGGCACTGTTCATCAACTGCACGCTCAAGCGCTCCCCGGAGGTGTCCAACACCCAGGGATTGGCCGACATCTCGATCGAGATCATGCGCCGTCAGGGCGTCACGGTTGACGTCATACGCGCGATCGACCGGAAGATCGCGACCGGTGTGTGGCCGGACATGACCGAGCACGGATGGGATCACGACGACTGGCCGGAGATCTCCGAGCAGGTGATGGCCGCGGACATCCTGGTGCTCTGCATGCCGATCTGGCTCGGTGAGAAGTCCTCCGTGTGCACGCAGGTGATCGAGCGGCTCTACGGGAACTCGCATCTGCTCAACGAGCGTGGTCAGTACGCCTACTACGGGCGCGTCGGTGGCTGTCTCGTCACGGGGAACGAAGATGGCGTGAAGCACTGCGCGATGAACGTGCTCTACTCGTTGCAGCACCTCGGTTACACGATCCCGCCCCAGGCGGACACGGGCTGGATCGGCGAGGCGGGGCCCGGTCCGTCCTATCTCGACCCGGGCTCCGGCGGCCCGGAGAACGACTTCACGAATCGCAACACCACGTTCATGACCTGGAACCTGCTGCACGCGGCGCGGATGCTCAGGGACGCCGGTGGGATCCCGGACCACGGCAATCAGCGCGCCGAGTGGGACGCGGGCTGCCGGTTCGACTTCCCGAATCCCGACTACCGCTGAGCGGCGGAGCGTTCCGGTGCCGTGGTGAGGGAGGGATCAGCTGGGGAGCGCCGGCTCACCCGGACGGCGGGGGGACCGGTTCGCGAGTGGTGAGGCGGAGCAGCGCGATGCCGATCGCCCCGCTCAGGATCGAGGCACTCAGGATCGCGACCTTGGCCTCGTCGAGCCGGATGCCGGCGTAGGAGAGGTTGGCGACGAACAACGAGACGGTGAACCCGATCCCAGCGGCGGCGCCCGCGGCAGCCACGTGCGCGAGTCGCACCCCCTCAGGCAGGCGGCCGAGGCGCAGGCGGAGCGCGAGTGCCGTCGTCGCGAGGATCCCGAGCGGCTTGCCGAGCACCAGTCCGAGGACGACACCGAGCGCGATCGGGCTCTGCAGCGCGCGCGTGAAGCTGCCACCGCCCAGCTCGATCCCCGCGTTGGCGAGCGCGAAGACCGGGACGATGACGAAGCTCGACCACGGGTGAATCCGCGCTTCCAGCTCCTCGAGCACCTCACGCCCGTGGATGGGCCGCGCCGGAGTGAGCAGCCCGAGCGCTACCCCGGCGATCGTGGCATGCACCCCGGACTCGAGGACGCACACCCAGAGCGCGACCCCGGGAAGCACGTAGACGAGCGCGTGGCGGATCCCGAGTCGTTGGAGGCCGAGGACGACGAGGAGCGCGGCCACCGCACCGAGCAGCCACGAAGGAGAGATGGCGCCCGAATAGAAGAGCGCGATCACGAGGATGGCGCCGATATCGTCGACGATCGCGAGCGAGAGCAGGAACAGCTTGAGGCGCGGCGGGACGCGCGAGCCGACGATGGCGAGCACGGCGACCGCGAAGGCGATGTCGGTCGCCATCGGGATGGCCCAGCCTCGAGCACCCGGACCGCTCGCGTTCACCGTGAGGTAGAGGAGCGCGGGCACCACCATCCCGCCGAGCGCTGCGAGGACCGGCAGGCTCGCGATCTTCGGGTCCCGCAGCTCGCCGCGCACGAGCTCGCGCTTGATCTCCAGCCCGACGACGAAGAAGAACACGGTCATCAACCCGTCGTTGACCCAGAGCTGCATCGTCTCGGTCAGCGCGAGACGACCGCCGCCGATGGTGAGCTCGGTCGACCATGCCTGGGCGTACGAGCCCGGCGCGAGGTTGGCCCAGGCGAGGGCGGCCAGCGTCGACACGAGCAGAACGACCCCGCCCAGCACTTCGACGTAGACGAAGGCGCTGCCCATCGGCGGCAGGTATCGACCGAAGGGAAGGCGGATGGCGCGTCGGGTCATCGGGGGCGGGCTCCGGTCGCGGGGGCACGGATCGCCGACCAGGCTTCCCGGCACACCAAGCGGGAGGGTAGCCGCGCCGAAGGAGGCCGGATCGACCGGCGCCGAGACATGAAAGTGGGGACGGGTTGCCCCGTCCCCACTCTCGTCCCGAACCCTTAGGCGTCAGCAGGGGGATGGAGGCAATTGATCGCTGACGGATTCGGCCGGTCTGTAGTGCTGGGATGTCGGTACAGATCCTGCCCGCTCGCCGAGACGGTCTCGCGCTCGTCGTGTTCTGATCCGATGACGATGCGTCGGTGGCGTCGGTGCTGCCTCAGTGACGGTGGCGCCGACGGGTGGTGGTCGTGGTCGGGGGGTGGTGGTGGCCACTCGTGGTCGTCGTCGTGGGAGGAGCAAGCGTCGTGGTCGTCGTCGTGGTCGCGGGAGCCACGGTTGTCGTTGTCGATACCGAGGTTGTCGTGCTCGGCGGCGCGGTCGTGGTCGTCGAGCCACCGTCGTAGCTCGCGCCGTCGACCACGGCGGCGTCGTCGGCACAGCTGCCGATCGGAACCAGTGTGTAGCTCCCCGGGGGCGTGCCGACGTCGATGTCGTAGCTGGCGGACTCCCCGCGCAGGATCTTCTGCGCGACCAGCTCCGGCTCGGTTGCATAGCGTCCGTTCTGGGCCAGGTACAGCTCTTCGGCGGACTCGAGCGCGGCGTGGTCAGTCGCGCATGCTGCGGCCGAGCTGCGCGCTCGGAGGCCACCCACCGCGAACACGACGACACCGGCGAGCACGCCGAGGATCACGATGACGACGAGGAGCTCGACGAGGGTGAATCCCAGGGCGCCGCTCTGTGAGCCCAATATGACGCCGCGTCGAATGGTCCGGTTGCTCGATTCTCCGGTCGTCGACACCTCGGATATGCCGCGGCCGATCAGGCGCGTGGCGGGAAGGGACGTCCAGGACGAGGGCTCGGAGACTTGCACGGGGAGTTGTTTCGGCGCGATCTGAGGTCACCTGTACCGCGCCTTCTTGCGGAGTCGAACATACGTTCGGTAGGGTGCCCGAGTGGCGATCACCGCACTTCCCTCTTCGCTCTCGGATCCGGCCCGACCCCTCGTCCTGCCCCGGCGTGACGCGGCTGCGCGCGCCCATCTCGACGACGTGTCGCGTCGCGGCGCGCCGGTGGTGCTGGCCCGTGAGCGTGTCTTGTCCATCCCCGGCCCGCTCGGCGCGCTCTTCCCCGACGGGGCGTTGCAACGGGGAACCGTGACCACCGTCGGCGGCGAGCCGGGTGCAGGCGTCACCTCGTTGGCCTTCGGTCTGGTGGCCGCGGCGACGGCCGCGGGGGAGTGGGCCGCCGCAGTCGACCCCCAGGGGACGCTCGGTGGGTTGGCGGCACAGGAGGCCGGAGTCGACCTCTCGCGCTTCGCGGTCGTGCGCGACGTGGCCAAGGACCGCTGGGCGACCGTCGTGGCCGCATTGCTCGACGGCGTGAGCCTGGTCATGGCCGAGGTGCCGCGCGGTCTGCGCGCCGGTGATGCTCACCGGCTGGTCGCCCGCGCCCGCGAGCGCAGCACGGCGCTGGTGATGATCAGCGCGTCGGCCCGAGCCGTGTGGCCGGCCGATGCCGCGTTGCGCATCTGGGCCGTCGGTGGCCCCTGGCCGGGACTGGGACCGGATCGAGGTGTGCTCGCACCCCGAGCGCTTCGGCTGCGGGTCGAAGGACGGGGGGTTGCCCCCGGCGTGCGGACGGTGGCGGGCCCGCTCGCCCTGACCGGCTGAGCCACCCGATGCCGAGTCGGATCCTGGGCTTGTGGTGCCCGGACTGGCCGGTGGTCGCGGCCCGTCGCCGCGGTGATGCGCCGGAGGACGAGCCGGTCGCGGTGCTCCGGCACGGACGCGTGCTCTCGGCCTCGAGCGAAGCGCGGGCGGAGGAGGTCACGGCCGGGCTCCGGCGCCGCGAAGCCGAGGCGCGCTGTCCCGGGATCGTGATCGTGGACGTGGACCCGGCCGCGGACGCGCGCACCTTCGAGCCGGTAGCGCGCGCGATCGAGTGCCTCACCCCACGGCTCGTGATCGACCGCCCCGGGATGCTCGCGTTCCCCACCCGGGGACCGTCGCGCTACTTCGGTGGTGACGACGGGCTCGTCACGCGCGTCCTGGACTCGGTGAGCTCCGTCGGGGTCGTCGGAGCTCGTGCGGGGATCGCGGACGGTGGATTCGCAGCTCGGCTCGCGGCGCGGCGCGGGCTGGTGGTCGCACCGGGCGAGACCCCGGACTTCCTCGCGCCCTGGCCGATCGGCACCGTCGGCGACGAAGCGATGGCCAGCGTCCTGTGCCGCATGGGGCTGCGCACGCTCGGCGCGTTCGCCGCGCTGCCCCTACCGGCGGTGATCGCGCGCTTCGGTCCGGATGGCATGCGCGCGCACCGGTTGGCGGGGGGCGAGGAGGAGCACCCACCGGCGCTCACCGTGCCGCCGCCGGATCTGGTGGAGGTCTGCGAGCTCGACCCGCCGGCCCAGCGAGTGGACGAGGCGGCGTTCGTCGCGAAGGCGCTGGCCGATCGGCTCCTGGCCCGGTTGGAGGAGCGCGGCCTCGCGTGCACGCAGGTGATCGTCGAGGCCGAGACCGAGCACGGTGAGCACCTCGCGCGCGGTTGGCGTCATGAAGGCGCGCTCACGCCTGGCGCGCTCGCGGAACGGGTCCGCTGGCAGCTCGACGGCTGGATCACCGGCGGTCTGGGGGAGCGCGCGGCGGCGACGGGTGGCACCACCGGTGGGCTCACGCTGCTGCGGCTCGTCCCCGACCAGGTCATCCCGGCGAGTGGGCGCCAGCTCGGCTTCTGGGGTGGCGACGCGGCGGCGGCCGATCGCGCGTCGCGGGTCTTCGCCCGCGTGCAGGGGCTGGTCGGTCCGGAGCACGTGGTGACCCCGGTGCCTCGAGGAGGGCGCACCCCGGCCGAACGCGTGCGCTGGGTCCCGTGGGGAGAGATGAGAGAACCGGAACGCCTCCCTGTACCGCCATGGCCCGGCGCGGTTCCCGGCCCCGCGCCGGCTCGCGTGCTGGTGCCGCCGCTACCGGCTGAGCTGCTCGACGGGGCAGGGCGCCCGGTCACGGTGTCGAGCCGCGGTGAGGCATCTGGGACGCCGGTGGTGTTGCGCTGCCACGCACTCCCGTTGGCGGACGGTGAGATCACCGCGTGGGCGGGACCCTGGGCGCAGGATGTGCGGTGGTGGGACCGGCGCGTCTGGGCCCGGCGGGTGCACTGGCAGGTGGTGGTGGGTGAGGTGGCCTGCCTCGTGCGCGTCGAGCGCGGGGAGACGGTGATCGACGCGCTCTACGACTGACCCGTTCGCGCGTTCAGATCGTGAACGCGAGGTTGTCGACGACCCGGTTGCCCAGGTCGAGGTCGCCGTCCAGGTGCACCGTCCCGCGGGTGCGAGCGTGCTCGCCGCTCCAGCGCCCACCCGCGAGACGCGTGAACGTCCGGCGGTCCATGGTGATCCGCGCGGTCGGCGAGGCGGGCGGCGCATCGAGCAGACGGGCGCGGCCCTCCGGCGGCACGGCGATGGACGCGGACAGCGGCGAGGGGCCCGTGATCTCGAACACGACGGTGGTGTTCGGTGGCGCACCAGCCTTCTTCCCGACGACGTAACCGAGCGCCTTCGAAGGAATCCGGCCCACCGACAGATCCGCGACGGGACCCTCGAGGAATCCCGGTCGGTCGAGCGCTTCGCGGATGTCCTGGTCGTGGTACCAGCAATCGAACACGCGGATCTCCATGAACACGCGGTACGGACCGGGTCCCTCGGGTGTGAAGCCTTCTTTCTCCCACTCGGCTTCGGTCATCGCCGAGAGGACGTCGAGGCGACGCCGGGTGACGGAGCGAAACTCGTCGAGCAGCGCGGCGCCGTCCCATCCCCGATAGGTCGAGATCCATTGCTCGTTCGCCTTGCCGATGTCGTTGCGTACGTGCGCCGATTCCGCCGCGTCGGGCGCGCTCGGCGCGGGTTGCTCGCCGAGGAGCATCCGCTCGGTGCCGATCACGTGCGCGACGTTGTCGTGGACCGTCCAGCCCGGACACTCGGTCGGCTGGTTCCACTGCTCGTCCGTCAAGTTCGCACACACGGTGGTGATGTCGTCCCAGACCTCTTCGAGACGGTTGATCATCGGCTCAGTCATCTGCGCAACGTAGCGCGACTCGTCGTGCGAGACTGGCGACGTGACCAACCGGATCAGCTTCTACTTCGACCCGATGTGCCCGTACGCATACCAGACCTCGCGGTGGATTCGCACGGTGCGCACCGAGGTGGATCTGGACATCACGTGGAAGTTCTTCTCACTCGAAGAGGTGAACCGGGTCGAGGGAAAGCGCCACCCTTGGGAGCGTCCGTGGTCGTACGGCTTCGGGCAGATGCGCGTCGGCGCGCTCATCCGGCGCGAGCTGGGCAACGACGCGCTCGACCGGTGGTACGACGCGGTAGGCCGTGCGTTCTTCTATGACGGCATCAAGACTCATGTCCCGGACGAGCACGCGGCGGTGATCTCACAGGCCGGATTCGACGCGTCGTACGTGGAGCGGGCGATCGACGACCCCACCACCCTCGTCGAGGTCCGGGACGAGCATTTGGGTGCCGTGGCCCAGGTGGGTGCGCACGGCGTCCCGACGATCGTGTTCCACCCGGGCGACTACGCCGTCTACGGGCCCGTCGTCGTCCCGGCGCCCGAGGGCGAGGACGCGATCGCGCTATGGGATCTCGTGCGCTCGATGGCGAGATTCCCGTTTCTGTACGAGCTGCGCCATCCGAAGACGACTGCCGATCTCCTCCACGTCGGCGAGCAGTTCAGCACCTACCTCTCCACTCGCGACTGGAACACGATCGAGAACCCGGCGCCGTAGAGGCGGTGTTGCCGCGGCCGCGTCCGACGCCGACAATGGTCGAATGCGGTGGGAGGAGTTCGAGCAGCTGGCGCCGCGCCTGGCGCAGCTCGGTCGGGCAAAGCTCGGCCAACCTGGTGTCGTGCTCGTCGCCACGATCCGCGCCGACGGGTCACCGCGCCTGAGCCCGGTGGAGCCGCTCTTCTGGAACCGTGACCTCTGGCTCTCGATGGGTTGGCAGACTCGCAAGGCACTCGACCTTCAACGCGACCCGCGCATCCTGGTTCACAGCATCGTGACCGGCAGAGAAGGGACGGGCGGCGAGTACAAGCTGCGAGGCGCGACGATCGCCGTCGCGGATCCAGAAGTACACGAGTCCTACGCGGAGACGGTCGCATCCCAGCTCGGATGGCAACCGGAGCCGGGCCGGTTCCATCTCTATCGCGTCGACGTCCAGGAAGTGACCTTCATCCGCTGGGACTCGGCCACGAACGATCAGTACGTGACCCGATGGCCGGCCGGAGTCGAGTTCGTTCGCCGCGGGACCTCTACGACGAGTCTCGCCGGCCCGGAGCCCTTCCATGAGCTCTTGGCCTGAGCCTCGCGGTGCTCACGTGTCGACGACGTAGCAGTCTCATGGAGCTCCGGGCGCGTGCAGCACGCTCGGGCAGTCGCCGTAGTCCCAGAGCAGCACGGCCGGCGCCACGGATCGCATTGTCGTCGACGTGGGGAGGCGACAATCGGACCGTGACCGGCGAGACTCGCCGCCGGGTGATGAGCTGGGCGGTGCCGCGAGCGCTCACGCCACGAGGGTCGATGGATACGAGGAGAGGCAGATGAGCTCAGGCGGCTTGGCCAAGGCAGGACTCGAGCGCATGCACGAGGTGATGGCCGGCCACGTCCGGAGCGGCGGTGTTCCCGGTCTCGTGTGGTTGTTCTCCCGCCGCGGCGAGGTGCACTTCGGCGAGGCCGGGGCGATCGGCGCGGAGGAGGACTACCCGGTCGCGCCCGACACGATCTTCCGGATCTCGTCGCTGACCAAGCCGGTGACCGCGGTCGGTGCGCTGATCCTGGTCGAGGAGTGCCGGCTCCGCCTCGACGACCCGGTCGACCCGTGGTTGCCCGAGTTGGCCGGCCGGCGGGTGCTCGCCCGTAGCGAGGGCTCGTTGGCCGACACGGTGCCCGCGCAGCGCCCGATCACGTTGCGGGACCTGCTCACGTTCCGCATGGGCACGGGGTACGACTTCGGGGGCGGTGGTGGCCAGGAGGTGCTCGCGGCCATGGCCGAGCTCGGGCTCGGAGTCGGCCCGCTGCGACCAGCCGACGTGCCCGCCCAGGACGAATGGATGCGGCGGCTCGGGACCCTGCCCTTGATGTACCAGCCCGGTGAACGCTGGCTCTACCACACCAGCGCGGACGTGCTCGGTGTGCTCGTCGCCCGCGCCTCGGGCCAGTCGCTCGAGTCGTTCCTCGCCGAGCGGATCTTCGAACCGCTCGGCATGACGGACACCAGCTTCTCGGTGCCGGCGCGCAAGCTGAACCGCTTCGGTCCCTGCTACTGGACGAATCCCGACACGGGTGCCCGCGAGCTGTTCGACCCGTCCGCCGGCCAATGGAGCCGGCCGCCCGCGTTCGCCTCGGGCGGCGCCGGACTCGTGTCGACGGTGAACAACTACCGGGCCTTCGCCGAGATGCTGGCGAGCGACGGGATCCATCGCGGCCAACGGATTCTGTCGCGGCCCTCCGTCGAAGCGATGACGACGAACCACCTCACCGCGCGCCAGCTGGCCGCGTCGGGACCGGATCCGTCGGGCGCGCTGGGCTGGGGCTACGGAGTAGGAGTCCAGATCGCGCGGACGAGCCCGGCGCGGTCGGTCGGTACGTACGGCTGGGACGGCGGCCTCGGCGCGCAGTGGGCGAACGACCCGGCCGAAGGCGTCATCGGCGTCCTCATGACGAGCCAGGCTTGGAGCTCGCCGGTCCCTCCACCGGTGTGCACAGACTTCTGGACCTGCATCTACGCCGCCATCGAGGACTGACCTCGAGCTCGCCGGAATCAGGACGCTGGGGCGAGCTCGATGACGGAGAGGTCTCCGGCGGGGTGCGCCGCCACGAGTCGCAGACCTGCGCCGGAGGCGATCGCGACGATGTCGCCGACGCCACGCTCCCGGCCGCCGAAGTAGACGAGCACCCGCAGGTCCATGCTGGTGCGCGGCGACTCACCGTCGATCCCCGTCTTCTCGACGACGAAGACGCGGCCGGTTGCCCCCGCGGCTTCGGCGCACCGCCGCAAGATCTCCCGAGCTGAGTCGTCGTCCCAGTCGTGGAGGATGGCGGACAGCAGGTAGGTGTCGGCGCCGATCGGCAGCGCATCGAAGAAACTGCCCGCCACCACGTCGCTGCGGCCGTCGAGACTTGCCGTGGCCAGGGTCTCTCGGGCCGCGGCGGCAGTCGCGGGTTGGTCGAAGACCGTGCCGCGCAGCGTTGGATGGGCCCGGAGCAGTGCGGCCAGGAGCGTGCCGTTCCCTCCGCCGACGTCGACGACGTGGGTACGCGATCCCCAGTCGTACGCGGCGATCACGGGGAGCGCCCAGACCGAGACGTCCGCGCCCATCTGCGCGTCGTAGGACGCCTGCCGCGGCGAATCCCCGGCCAGGTCGTCCCAGAAGGGCAGGCCGAACTGCTCGGGAAACGCCGCTCGACCGGTGCGCACCGAGTGGAGCAGCTGCACGAACGCCAGGTCGCCCCGGCCGATCGCGTCGTCCATGTCCAACACGGCGCGGAGACCCGAAGGATGATCATCCCGCAGCGCCTCGCCGCCGGCGGTGAGCGAATAGCGGCCCGACTCGTCACGCCCGAGCACGCCCGCGGTGACGAGGTGCCGCAGCACCCGATCCAGCGCGCCGGCATCGACCCCCTCGGCCCCGGCCAGCTCGGTCGCGGTGTCGAGGCCACGACGGATGTGGTCCGCGACGTGCAAGGTCGCCGCGACCCGTACCGCCATCGGCGTGACGAGGTCCGCAGCCAACCACAGCGCGGCGCCCGACCGATCGTCCGCGATCCCCATCGCGGGATTATCGCCGGTGCGCGGGCCGGCCGGCGTGCAATGGTGCGTCGATGGCGCCACGACTTGTCGTCCCCACGCTCACCGGCGATCGGGTGCAGCTCGTCCCGATAGACGAGTCCCATCTCGACGGCCTGGCCGCCGCGGCGGCAGAGGACCGGGCAACGTACGGGTTCACCACCGTGCCGGAGGGTCGCGACGGAGCAGCGAGCAACGTGAACCGTCTGCTGGCCGCCCGGGACACGGGCGAGCTCATCCCGTTCGTCCAGGTCTCGATCGCGCAGGCTCGCGCGGTGGGTGTGACGAACTACCTCACCCTCCGCTACCGCCCCGGGGTGTCGATCCCGTACGCGGTGGAGATCGGCGGGACGTGGTTGGCTGCTTCGGCGCAGCGCACCGGGATCAACGTCGAGTCGAAGCTGCTGTTGCTCACCTACGCGTTCGAGGTCTGGAAGGTGGGACGCGTGGATCTGAAGACCGATGCCCGCAACGAGCGGTCTCGCGACGCGATAGCCGCGCTCGGCGCGACCTTCGAGGCGGTGCTTCGGAACTGGCAGCCGTCACACGTCGCGGATGAGGAAGGCCAGCTGCGGGACTCCGCGATCTACTCGATCGTCGACACCGAGTGGCCGGTCGTGCGTGAACGGCTGCTCGCTCGACTGAGCTGACTACCGGACCTCGCAGATCTCGTACACGAGGCGCTTGCCGTCGCCGGAGAGCTCGCCCTTCGCCACGGCCTGGATCCGGTTGATCCACGCGTAGCGCTCGTCGCCGGTCTCGTACAGCGGCGCCGCGTACGCGGGGGAGGCGCCCTGTCCCTGCGAGAGGTCGAGCCGGCCCTGGTACGACGTGTAGATCAGCGCGCCGTCGTCGGTCTCGATCAGCGCGCGCACATCGAGTGTGCCGAGCATCTCGGCGCTCACGGACATCCAGTCCGCGGCGGTGCGGCCTTTCAGGTGCCCGTTCAACCGCTCACCGGTCATCTCCCACGACTCCACCTCGACGATGACACGCAGGCCGGACGGGGTGGCCGGCATCAGGAACGGGTCGGCGAGGGTGAGGGTCGCGGTGCATAGGGGGATCAGTTCGATCGGCATGGCGGCAGTCTGGCCCGTCACCCCGGCGGCGGTCGCCCTGGCGGATGCCCTGGCGGATCGAACAGGTGTTCGGTAAGGTCGGGGGATGGCCGCGGCCTATGCGGAGCTCCACTGCCACACGAACTTCTCCTTCCTCGACGGGGCGAGCCATCCCGAGGAGCTCGTCGAGGAGGCCCATCGACTCGGGCTCTCTGCCCTCGCGGTCACCGACCACGACGGTCTGTACGGCGTGGTCCGCTTCGCGGTGGCCGCGCGCCCGCTCGGCTTGCCCACCGTCTTCGGTGCCGAGCTCACCCTCGGTGCCCGGACACGAGGCGGAGGCGAGGATTCCCCTGCTGGAGGCCAGCGCGCGAGCCGGAGCCGACCCGGAACGGTGTCCAACGGGCACGCGGATCCCGCGGGGGAGCATCTCGTCGTCATCGCCGAGGGGCCGTCGGGGTATGCGGCGCTCGCGCGCTCGATCAGCGAGGCGCAGATGCGGGGCGAGAAGGGTGCACCGAATCTCGGCTTTGGTGACCTCGCCGCCGGCGCGACGCGCGGACCGTGCTTCTTCCTGACCGGCTGCCGCAAGGGTGCGGTCCCTGCGGCACTCGTGCGCGACGGTCCGGCTGCAGCGGAGCACGAGCTCGGTCGGCTGGTGCGCGCGTTCGGGCGGGACCGGGTGTTGGTGGAGCTGTGGGACCACGGCGACCCGATGGACCGGCCGCGCAACGACGCGTTGGCGCGGCTCGCGGCGCGCGCCGGCGTAGAGGTGGTGGCGACGAACAACGTCCACTACGCCACTCCCGATCGTCATCGGTTGGCCCGGGCGCTCGCGGCGATTCGCAGCCGGCGCAGCCTCGATGAGCTCGACGGATGGTTGCCCGCCACACCGTTCGCGCACCTTCGGAGCCCGGGCGAGCAGCTCCGGCGCTTCGCCCGCTATCCCGGCGCGGTCGAGCGCGCGGCCGAGATCGCCGCGGCCTGCGCGTTCGACCTGCGGGTAGCCGTGCCCAACCTTCCGGACTACCCGGTCCCGGACGGCCATACCGACATGAGCTGGTTGCGCGAGCTCACCACCCGCGGCGCGTCCGTCTACTACCCGTCGACGCACCCGCAACACGCACAGGCGCTGCGCCAGATCGATTACGAGCTCGGGGTGATCGAGCAGCTCGGCTTTCCCGGCTACTTCCTCCTGCTGCACGACATCGTCGAGTTCTGCCGGGTGAACGACATCTACTGCCAGGGCCGGGGGAGCGCGGCGAACAGCGCGGTTTGCTACGCGCTCGGGGTCACCAAGGCCGATGCGGTCGCGCTCAACCTGCTCTTCGAACGGTTTCTCTCCACCGAGCGCGACGGCCCTCCCGACATCGACCTCGACATCGAGCACCAACGGCGTGAGGAGGTGATCCAGTACGTCTACGAGCGCTACGGACGGGACCGCGCCGCGCAGGTGGCGAACGTCATCACCTACCGGCCGCGCTCGGCGCTGCGCGAGATGGCGAAGGTCGCGGGACTGTCACCCGGTCACGCGGATGCGCTCACCCGCTGGATCGACCGTTGGCGCTCGAAGGAAGGCGCGTTCGACGACTTCCGTAGCAGCGAGGATGCGCCGCCGGTTCCGGAGCTGGTGCTCGAGCTCGCGGAGCAGGTGCAGGACTTCCCCCGCCATCTCGGCATCCATTCCGGCGGCATGGTGATGGCCGACCGGCCGCTGGTGGAGTGCTGCCCGATCGAGTGGGCCCGGATGGAGGACCGCTCGGTGCTGCAGTGGGACAAGGACGACTGTGCCGCGGCCGGCCTGGTGAAGTTCGACCTGCTCGGGCTCGGGATGCTCACGATGCTGCACCTCGCGGTGGACCTCATCCGGGAGCACGAGCAGGTCGAGGTGGATCTCGCCACCATCCCCCAGGAGCCCGAGGTCTACGCGCTGCTGTGCGCCGCCGACACGATCGGGGTGTTCCAGGTGGAGAGCCGGGCGCAGATGGCGACGCTGCCCCGCCTGCGGCCCGAGGCCTTCTACGACCTGGTGGTGGAGGTCGCGCTCATCCGGCCGGGGCCGATCCAGGGCGGCTCGGTGCACCCCTACCTCCGGCGGCGCAACGGCGAGGAGGAGGTCACCTATCCCCACCCGATCCTCGAGGACTGCCTGCGCAAGACGCTCGGGGTGCCGCTGTTCCAGGAGCAGCTCATGCAGATGGCGATCGACGCGGCCGGCTTCACGCCGGGCGAAGCCGATCAGCTCCGTCAGGCGATGGGCTCGAAGCGCTCGAAGGAACGCATGGCCCGCATGCGCGACCGGCTCCTGGCCGGCATGGCCGAGCGCGGCATCACGGGCGCGACCGCGGAGGACATCGCGAAGAAGCTCGAAGCATTCGCGAGCTTCGGCTTCCCCGAGAGCCACTCGGTGAGCTTCGCCTACCTCGTGTACTCGAGCTCGTGGATCAAGCTGCACTACCCGGCCGAGTTCGTGTGTGGTTTGCTCAACGCGCAGCCGATGGGCTTCTACTCGCCACACACGCTTGTGCGCGATGCGCGCCGGCACGGGGTCGAGGTCCTCGGGCCCTGCATCGCCGCGTCACGACGGGACTGCACGCTGGAGTCACGCAGCGCCGGGGCGGGCCCGGTCGGCCAGCCCTTGCCCGGTTGGCACGCGGACCCGTCGATCCATGCGGTGCGCACCGGACTTCGATACGTCCGGGGCCTCTCCAGCGCGCTCCTTGATCGCATCGACGCCGAGCGCGCGGCAGCGCCGTTCCGCGATCTCGAGGACTTCACCCGCCGGACGGGCGCGCCGGTCGACGCGCTCGAGTCACTCGCGACCGCGGGTGCGTTCGCCTGCTTCGGGGTGGACCGGCGCGCGGGGTTGTGGGCCGCGGGCGCGTTGCGCGACGCGAAGCCCACCACGCTGCCGGGAGTGGTCACCGGGATCGAGGCGCCGCCGCTGCCGGGGATGAGCGAGGTGGAGGAGACCGCGGCCGATCTCTGGGCGACCGGGATGTCGCCGGGGCGCCATCCCACGGAGTTCGTGCGCAAGGAGCTCGCGGCTGCGGGAGTGATCACCGCCGGCGCGTTGCGGGAGACCGAGGCGCGCCGCGTCGTGGAGGTCGCCGGAGTGGTGACGCACCGCCAGCAACCCGAGACCGCCGCCGGCACCGTGTTCCTCAACCTGGAGGACGAGACCGGGCTGATCAACGTGATCTGCCCGCCGGGGGTGTGGAAGCGCTACCGGAAGGTGGCCCGGGTCGAGCAGGCGTTGCGGATCCGGGGCCTGCTCGAACGTCATCAGGGTGTCATCAACGTGCTGGCCCAACGGATCGAGCCGTTGCCACTGACCCTGGCCGACGCCCTGCGCTCCCGTGACTTCCGCTGATCACGGCAGTGGGTGAGATCTCATCGAGGAGGTGCCGCCGCCGGCCGCCGAATGTCACGGTCGGGCATTTCGGCCGGCGGAGATCTTCGTCAGGCAGGTGAGCGGAGACGGCGGACTTCGGCGGTCGGGTGCTCGGCAGTACGGGCGACGTGGATCTTGACGTCGACTGCCACGACGCCGTCCGCGCGCACGACCACCGGATTGCAGTCGAGCTCGCGCACCTGGGGGAGCTCGTCGGCGAGCATCCCGATGCGCAGCAGCACGTCCTCGAGCGCGGCGACGTCGGCCGGCGCGGCACCGCGGTAACCGAAGAGCAACGGTGACGAGTGCAACGAGCGGACGAGCTCGGACGCGTCGACGTCGGTGAGCGGCACGAGGCGCAGCGCCGTGTCGCGGACCAGCTCGGCCGCCACCCCGCCCATGCCGAACAGCACGAGCGGCCCGAAGCTCGGATCCTGGGTCACTCCGACGATGGTCTCGACCCCCGGCTCGACCATCCGCTGCACCACCACTCCGCCGAGGGAGGTGCCCAGCCTGCTCGCCATCGTCTCGTACGCACGCCGCACGTCGTCCTCGGTCTCGAGGCCCAGGACGACGCCGCCGACGTCCGTCTTGTGAATGATCGCCCCGGCTCCGGCCTTGAGCGCAACCGGGAAGCCGACGGCGGTTGCGGCGGCCGCGGCCGCCCCGGCCGAGTCGGCATGGCGCAGGGGGGCGACCGGGATCCCGAAGGCCGAGCACAGCGCGGTGGCCTGCTCCGGTGCCAACCACACGTCGTCGCGATCGTGGAGCGCCTCGGCGACGAGCGTGTGGGCGGCGGGTCGGTCGATCCCGGCGAGGTGCGGGACCTCGCCCTCGGGCCGGCGGGACCATTCGGCATGGTCGGCCGCGCGGCCGAGTGCGGCGGCCGCGGCTTCCGGAAAGGTGAAGCACGGGATGGCCCGCCGGTCGCCCTCCGGCGCCTGCAGGATCTCCGGTGCGTTCGCCGCGGTGAGAAAGCACGCCACCACCGGTTTGGTCCCGGCATCGTCGGCCGCGGCGACGATCGCTCGGGCGACGTCGTCCGAGTCGGTGACGAGCGGCGGGACGAAGATCGCGATTACCGCGTCGATGGCGTCGTCGGCGAGCACCGTGCGTAACGCGCGCTCATAGGTCTCGGCGGTTGCCGACGCGATGAGATCGATCGGGTTCGACACCGAGGCGTCCGGCGACACGAAGCTGCGAAGCGTTGATTGCGTTGCGGGATCGAGCAAGGAGACCTCGAGCCCCGCGCCTTCGCACGCATCGGACGCCAGGATGCCCGGACCGCCACCGTTCGAGACGATGGCGACGCGCCGTCCGGCCGGGAGCGGCTGGTGCACGAAGACCTGCGCCGCGTCGAGGAGCTCGGCCAGCGTGTCGACCCGGGTCACGCCGGCCTGGCGGAAGAGCGCGTCGGTCGCGGTGTCGGACGACGCGAGTGCGGCGGTGTGCGACGCGGCGGCCCGCGAACCCGCGCTGGTGCGCCCACTCTTCACCGCGAGGATCGGCTTGCCGCGACCGACGCGGCGGGCGAGCCGGGCGAACTTGCGCGGGTTTCCGAACGACTCGAGGTAGAGCAGGATCACCTTCGTTGCCGGATCGTGGTCCCAGTACTGCAGGAGGTCGTTGCTGCTCACGTCCGCCTTGTTGCCCATGGACACGAACGTCGAGATGCCGAGGCCGAGCCCGGCCGCCTGGCCCAGCAGCTCGATGCCGAGCGCACCGGACTGCGACGCGAAGCCGATCTGGCCCCGCACCGGTGCGAACGGTGCGAAGGTCGCGTTCATCGACACCTCGGGGTGCGTGTTCACCACGCCCATGCCGTTCGGCCCCACGAGCCGCATCCCGTGGCGCCGGGCCAGCTCGACGAGCTCCTGCTCGGTCTCGGCGCTGCCGCGCTCGGCGAACCCGGCGCTGATGACGATCAGGCCGTGCACACCTTTGTCCGCGCACTGCTCCACGACCTCCGCCACGGACTCGGCCGGGACGGTCACCACGGCCAGATCGACGTGCTCGGGCACATCCAGGATCGTCGGGTAGGCGCGCACGCTCGCGACCGATGGCGCGTGGGCGTTGACCGGGAACACGGGGCCGGTGAACTGGGCGTTCAGCAGGTTGCGGAAGACCTCGTGGCCGATCGTGCCGGGCCGGCGGCCCGCGCCGATCACCGCGATCGACTCGGGTGCGAGCAGCCGGCGGACGGATCTCGCCTCGGAGATCTGCTCGCGTTCGTCCTGCACCGCTTGCGATGCTTCGGTCGGGTTGATGGGGAACGCAACATGGACGACGCCATCCGCGAACCGTCGAACGACCTCGTACCCCGCGTCGCGGAGCACGCCGAGCATGCGCCGGTTGTTCGGCAGCGTCTCGGCCACGAACGTTTCGATGCCCCGTGTGCGCGCAATCGCCGCGAGATGCTCGAGCATGATCGTGGCCAGCCCGCGACCCTGCTGGTCGTCCTGCACCGTGAACGCGACCTCGGCCTGGTTTGCGCCGGGCTCCCGGTCGTAGCGCGCGACCGCGACGATGTCGTCGCCCAGCTCCGCGACGAGCGCCATGCGCGTGTCGTAGTCGACCGCGACGAGATGCTCGAGCCGTCGCGCGGTGGGCCGCGACACCGGAGAGAAGAACCGCATGTACAGCGACTCGCTCGAGAGTCGCTCGAAGAGCCCGATCAGCGCGTGATCGTCGTCCAAGCGGATCGGGCGGAGATGCACGGTGCCGCCGTCGCTCAGTACGACGTCCGACTCCCATTCGGCGGGGTAACGATCGTCCACTGCCGGGGAGGATAGAGGCGAACGCCCCGGTCGGTTGCAGGCGCCGCACTAGCGTCGGGGCGTGGCCGTCACGCCTCCCTCCCGGGCGCATCCGTCAGCCGGGGGACTTTCCGGGCCGGCGTCCGGGACCGAACACGTCACTGGTCCGGACGGACTCACCGCGGCCGAAGTCTCCGAGCGGGTGGCGCGCGGTGAGACCAACACGAGCGCCGAGCGCACGAGCCGGACCCTGACCGAGATCGTTCGGGCGAACGTCTTCACCCGTTTCAACGCGATCCTGGGAACGATGCTCGGGCTGATCCTCGTGTTCGGATCACCCGCGGACGGTCTGTTCGGCATCGTCCTGATCGTGAACTCCCTGATCGGCATCGTGCAGGAGTACCGGGCCAAGCTCACCCTCGACCGGCTCGCCGTGCTCAGCGCACCGGTGGCCCGCGTGGTCCGTGACGGGACGTTGAACGAGATCGCGGTGGACCGGGTGGTGCTCGACGACCTGCTCGAGCTCCGGACGGGTGACCAGGTGCCGGCCGATGGCTTCGTGCACGCGTCGGACGGGCTCGAGCTGGACGAGTCGCTGTTGACCGGCGAGTCGGACCCGATCCTGAAGCACCCCGACGACCAGGTCCTTTCCGGTGCGATCGTCGTGGCCGGAAGCGGCCGGTTCCAGGCGACGGCGGTCGGCGACGCCGCCTACGCGCGCCAGCTCGCGGCGGAGGCGCGCCGGTTCACCGTCACCCACTCGGAGCTGGTCGCCGGCATCAACGAGATCCTGAAGTACGTGACCTGGGTGCTGGTGATCGTCGGACCCCTGCTGTTCTTCCGTCAGCTGCAGGACCAGACCTTGTCGAACGCGATCAGTGGTGCAGTCGCCGGTGTCGTGGGCATGGTGCCCGAGGGTCTCGTGCTCCTGACCAGCATTGCCTTCGGACTCGCCGCCGTGACGCTCGCCCGGCGCAAGGTGCTCGTCCAGGAGCTCCCGGCGGTGGAGGGTCTCGCGCGCGTCGATGTGGTCTGCCTCGACAAGACCGGGACTCTCACCGAGGGAATCGTCGAATTCGAGCGGATCGAGCTGCTCGACGCGGGCACTGACGAGGCGCTCGTCGGCGCGGCACTGGGCGCGATGAGCAATGCCGAAGGAGGCAACGCCACCCAGGACGCGATTGCCGGTGCGTTCCCGGCCCCGGCGGATTGGGCCCGGGACGGGTTCGTACCGTTCTCGTCGGCGCGGAAGTGGAGCGCGGCCAGCTATGGGAGTGACGGCACGTGGGTGCTCGGGGCGCCGGAGATGGTGTGGCTCGACAGCTCGGATCCCGTGCGTCGCACAGCCGACGAGCTGGCCGCCACGGGCAACCGCGTCCTGCTCCTCGCCCGCGGCGATGCGCTCGCGGCCGAAGAGCTCCCATCCGGACTTCGGGCCGCCGCACTCGTCCTGCTCCAGGAGAAGGTGCGGGGCGACGCAGCCGAGACGCTCGGCTACTTCCACGAACAGGGTGTCGCGCTGAAGGTGATCTCCGGTGACAACCCGCGAACGGTGGGCGCGGTCGCGCGGCGGGTCGGGCTGCCCGACGGCGGTGAGCCGGTCGACGCCCGCGACCTTCCCGAGGACATCGACGAGATCGCGGAGGTGCTCGAGCACCACTCCGTCTTCGGCCGGGTGACGCCGCAGCAGAAGCGCCAGATGGTGAAGGCACTCCAGTCCCGTGGTCACGTGGTGGCGATGACCGGCGACGGCGTGAACGACGCGCTCGCGCTGAAGGACGCCGACATCGGCGTCGCGATGGGTTCCGGCGCGGCGGCAACCCGGGCGGTGGCCCAACTCGTGTTGCTCGACAGCTCGTTCGCGACCCTTCCGGGAGTGGTCGCCGAGGGGCGCCGGGTCATTGCGAACATCGAGCGGGTCTCGAACCTCTTCCTCACCAAGACGACCTACGCGGCCCTGCTGGCGATCCTCACGGTGATCATCGGTTGGCCGTACCCGTTCCTTCCTCGCCACCTGACGATCGTGAGTGCGCTGACGATCGGGATCCCGGCGTTCTTCCTCGCCTTCGCACCGAGCACGCAGCGCTACGTACCGGGATTCGTCCGGCGAGTGCTGCGCTTCGCGATTCCCGCCGGGATCGTCATCGCCGCTTCGGTGGCGATCACGTATGCGTTGGCCCGAGAAGAGACCGTGGGGACGCGAGAGGCCCGCACGATCACCACGGTCGTGCTCATGGTGCTCGGGCTGTACGTGCTCGGAATGCTGGCTCGGCCGTTCACGCGCTACCGCGCGGTCCTACTCCTGGCGATGATCGGCCTGTTCCTCGGTGCGCTCGCAATCCCATTGGCACGTGACTTCTATGCGCTCTCGCTGCCATCGCTCGACGTGGTCGCGAGCGGGCTGGCCATCGCGGCCGGCGGATGTGTCGCGCTCGAGATCGGCACCCGAGCGGTGAGCTGTTGGAGCAACGCCCGCGCCGTGCCTGCGTAGCGAATTGCGCGCTACAACCAGCCCTTCTTCTTGAACTGGACCCAGAGCAGCACGGTCGCGATCGCCATGGTCGCGAGCGCGATGAAGTAGCCGAAGTGCCAGTGCAGCTCGGGCATGTAGCGGAAGTTCATCCCGTAGATCCCGGCGATGAGGGTGGACACCAGCAGGATCGCGCCGTAGCTCGACGTCTTCTTCATGACGTCGTTCATCCGGTTCGAGACCACCGCCAGGTGTGCTTCGAGCAGGCCGGTGAGCAGGTCGCGCTGCGACTCGATGAGATCGGCGATGCGCAGCGAGTGGTCGTAGACGTCCTGCATGAGGACGATCGACTCCGGACCGATCCACTCGACCTCGCGGCGCAGCAGGCTCGAGATCACCTCACGAAGAGGAGCCGCGGCGCGCCGGAACTGCACGAGGCTCCGACGGAGCGTGAACACCTCTTGGGGTATCGCATCGTGGCGGTTGACGCCGAACACGATCTCCTCGATGTCATCCAGGCGTTCGTCGACGAGATCCGTGATCGTGAAGTACTGGTCGACGATCACGTCCAGCAGCGCCCAGAGCGAGCACCCGAGATCGTCGTTGTCACACTCGAGCCGGATGCGGGCGAAGCGGCGGTTGACCTCGGTGAGCTCCATGGGTTCGGCGCCCTCGACCGGTTGGCTGACCGAGAGGAGCCAGTCCTCGCCGAAGACGACGTCCACCTCCCGGACCAAGAGGTGATCGTCCTTGACTTCGACCGCGTGCACCGCGACGTGCCAGTGACTGCCGTAGCGCTCGAGCTTGGTGCGCTGATTCGCGTTGCGAAGGTCGTCGAGCGCGAGCGGGTGGATCGGAAGCGTCTCGGCCAGGTAATTGAGCTCGTCTCCGGTGAAGTCGACGGCCTCGACGACGAGGAGCGTGCCCTTCCCGGCCCGTGCCCCGCCGAGGTCCTTCACGGCGACGGGTTCGCTCTCCGAGACGCCCTGCCGGAACCGCCGGGCCTCGATCATGGGTCCGTAGCCTACGGCCGCCCGCCCCGGAGCTGGTGACGCTCGCGCTCAGCCGGTCGGTGCCGGAGCGGCCGGAGCGGCCGGAGCCGCCGGTGGGGGTGCAGCACCTGTCCCGCGAGCGATCTTGGTCGGTGAGGCCGCGTAGTGCTCGACGTACCGCTCCCGCTTCTCGGGTTGGCCCGGGACGTCGATGATCCGGAAGTTCTCGACGACGTAGCCCGTGTGGCCTGTCGCCAGCGTCTTCTGGGTCCCTGCGGGCAGGGTCGGATCGTCGACGTACTGCGGAGGGGAGGGGATCGTCTGGAGGATGTGCGGACCCTCCGCGTGGCACGACCGGCCGTCCTTGTTGCCGTAGAACGCGATCGTGATCGAGCTCGATCCGGCGAAGCTGCGGATGAGGATGCCCGAGTTGGAGTCGTTGCGGAACTGGTTGTCGATGGACGGGTAGTTCAGCGTCGCCTCGCGACCCATCGGATACCGCGAGATGTACAGCGCGTGGACGGTGTGGGTCACGTCCTGGTAGCAACCGAAGAACGTCGCGTTGTAGAGCGTCGTCGACACCTGGCTCACCCCGCCGCCGACCGCGGGCTCGAGTGACAGGTCGGCACCGATGGCGGGTGCCTCCACGTATCCCTTGTCGAGCGTGCGCGGACCGAGCGCGTTGTTGAGCGAGAACGTCTGACCGGGGAGAACGATCGTCCCGTCGATGACGGACGAGGCCTTCTGGATGTTCTTCACGCGGGGTTCGCCGGAGGTGAAGGAGGTCGTGTACGACGAGACGAGCTCGGTGATGTTGAGCTTCTGGGCCCACCCGGTGGTGCGAGCAGGTTGGGTATCCACGACGAGAGCCGCGAAGGAGTGGTTGCCGCGCGCGATCTCTTTGCCGACCGCATCGAGATCGACGAGCTTCCCGACCACCGCCGGTACCACGGACACCGCATTGCCGTTGGTAGCGAACGTGGCGTCCTTGGGTGGCACCTCGAAGAGTCCGAGCGGCGGACCGAACGCGGCTCGGAGCTTCGCGCTGTCCGAGCGCAACACCAGACGACCGTCGATGATGCCGGCGGAGAGTGTCGTTGCCACCTGTTCGGGCGTCAGCACCAACCGTGCCGCTCCGACGCTCACCGTCACCGGGGCGGCGAGCACGGCACGTGCTTGACGCGCGACGCGCTGCACATCCACCTGGTCCACCGCGGGCGCCGTGGGCCCGATCGAGAGCGTTCCCGCGTCGCTCTCCCCCCGGCCCAGTGCGGCCAGCAGCTGCCGCCGAGCCTGCGCGCGGCGGATCCCGGTGCCCGACTTCGGTGGGATCTCGACCACCTGGGTGCCGACGAAGCGCAACCCACCGTCCTCCAGACCCTTGCCGGTCCGGGAGACCCAACTGTCGAGCACCGCGTCGAGTCGGTCTTCGTCGATCCGCAACACGAACGGAACGTGGTCCTGCCGGAAGCGGCGAAGTACGGTGCCGCTCAGCTGGTCCAGCGGATTGTGACTCCGCCCGGCTCGGCGGGCCGCACGCACGCTCGCCCGCTCGTTCACGTGCAGCCCGATCGCGCTCGGGTCGACCGTCAGCTCCGTGCTGCCCGCCTTCACGCGGATCGGGGTGCTCTCGAGCCGCGCTGCGCTCCGACGGATCGCGGCAAGGGCTTCCGGCTCGGACATCCCACTCGCGTCGACGCTGCCGACTCGCACGCCCGGAAGCACGTCGCTGTGCTCGACGATGCGCTCGATCAGCGAGAGGCCGACGAGCACGAAGAGCACACCCATGACGCCGAGCACGACCAGTCCGGTCCGCTGGGTGCTCCAGGCGCGCGCCAACGCGGCTCGCCCGCGGGGTTCGAGCGGCGGGAGCGTTGAGCCGGAGCGCGGCGGGGAAGTGGGGCTTTCGACGCTCAGAGCCGAACAAATTACCGGCTCGGGGACATGGCGCTGGTGTCGGGCACAACCCGCCCGAACGGGCCGGGCGCCGGCTGCCCCGGGTACGCTCCCGCGGACCGACCCGGAGGTGCTTCCCGTGGCCATCGAGAGCCCATCACGCAACGCCGAAGAGCTGCGCGACATGACTCGCCAGTGGCTCCGGGACGAGCTGCCGCCGGGATGGATGGACGCGATCGACGCCGGTGACGCCGGCACCGTCGCCGCGCTGCGCAGCGGGCTCGACTACTCGGATTGGTGCGTGCGGTTCGGCGAGGCGGGCTACGCGACCCCCACCTGGCCCGCGGAGTACGGCGCCGGCCTCTCCCTCTCACCCGCCGACGCGCGCTTCGTGAACGAGGTGCTCAACCATTACAAGGTGCCGCGGCCCTTCAACATCATCGGCATCGGCATGGGTGGCCCCACCGTCATGGCCTGGGGCACCGAGGAGATGAAGCACCGGCTCCTGCGGCCGTTGGCCTGTAACCAGGAGATCTGGTGCCAGCTGTTCAGCGAGCCCGGCGCCGGCTCGGACGTCGCCGGGCTGGCGACGCGTGCCGTGCGCGACGGCGATGAGTGGGTGGTGAACGGCCAGAAGGTCTGGACGACGGTCGCGCAGCTCTCGAAGTGGGGCATGCTGCTGTGCCGCACCAACCCGGACGTACCGAAGCACAGCGGGCTCTCGTACTTCGTCGTCGACATGGAGCAGCCGGGGGTGGAGGTGCGGCCGCTGGTGCAGATCACCGGTGACTCGGAGTTCAACGAAGTGTTCTTCAACGATGCGCGCGTTCGCCACGACTGGATGCTCGGTCGCGAGGGCGACGGGTGGAAGGTCGCGATCACGACGCTCATGAACGAGCGCGTCTCGCTCTCGGGTGCCGGTTCGATCGGTGGTGACGCGGTGGGCGGGAGCCCGCTCGACCGGCTCCTGGACCGGCACCGGGGCATCGCCGACCCGATCGCGCGCCAGCGGCTCGCCGGCGCGTACATCGAGAGCCGCCTGATCCGCCTCAACAACCAGCGCGCGGGCGACAAGCGCAAGAGCGGTGCCGAAGCCGGGCCGGAAGGGTCCATCACGAAGCTGCAGCAGGCCGAGTTCAACCAGCGGCTGCAGAAGCTCGCGCTGGATCTCGAAGGAGCGGGCGGCGTGGCGTGGGACGGCGAGAACCTCTCCAAGACCGTGCGGGCCGGGCGGGCACCGCAGATCGATCCGGACGCGTCCGTCGCGTTCGGGTTCCTGCGGGCGCAGGCGAACACGATCGAGGGCGGGACGTCCGACATCATGCGCAACATCCTCGGGGAGCGGGTGCTCGGTCTCCCGAAGGACCCGGACAACTCCCGGGAGCTTCCCTGGAGCGAGGTGCCGCGCTCCGGCTAGCGGCGAGCGCGAGCATCACGACGTGGATCCGAACCTCGAGCACTTCCTGCTCGAACGTGGCGCGACTCCTGACGAGATCAAGCAGGCCGAGTCCGAGGGCTGGCTGACCCTCCTCACGATCGACCGGTCGCTGTTCGAGACGGCTGCGGTCTTCTCCCGCCAGGAGGTGGCAGAGCAGTCCGGGGTGGATCCCGAGGTGTCGGTGCGCCTCTGGCGCGCGTTGGGGTTCGCCGATGTCCCGGAGGGCGCTCCGGTGTTCACCCAGGAGTCGATCAACGTGCTGCGCACGTTGCAGCAACGGGTCGAAGCCTGGTTCATGCGCCGCGACGACCGGCAGGTGGATCCCATCGAGACGCTCGTACGGCAGGTCCGGGCCCTGAGCGGCGGTTTCGCCCGCGTCGCTGAGGCGCTCACCGATTCGATCGTCGACTCGGTGGAGGCAGCTCGGGCCGGCGGGCTCGATGACGGGACGATCGCCGCGGTCTACACCGAGAACCTGGAGTGGGAATCGCTCTCCCGTATCTTCGACTACGTGCTGCGGCTGCAGATGCGGGATGCGCTGTGGCGCAAGCTCGCCATCGACGACGTGTCTGCCACGCGACCAACGCTCGCGGTCGGGTTCCTCGACCTCGTTGGCTACACCGCGCTGAGCCAGGTGCTCGACGACGACGAGCTCGGCGCGCTGGTGTCCCGGTTCGAGGAGCTCACCCATGACACGATCGCGGAGCTCGGCGGACGGTTGGTGAAGACGATCGGCGACGAGGTGATGTTCGTGTCCGAGTCGCCGGTCGTCACCGCCCGGATCGCCTTGCGCCTCACCGAGCGGACGGGTGACGACGCGGTGCTCCCGAACGCGCGTGCGGGTCTGGCGTACGGGTCGGTGGTCTCCCGGGAGGGCGACTACTACGGGCCGATCGTGAACCTGGCCCACCGGCTCATCGAGCTGGCGTATCCGGGGACGATCCTCGCCTCCGGTGCGCTCCACGACGCCGTCGGGGCGGACCCTTCCTTCGCCTGGGGGCGGTCGCGAAATCGCAAGATTCGTGACATCGGGCGGGTCGAGACCTGGCCCCTGCGGGCGGGAGAACCGGTACCCGCGGGGTAGCGTTGCGCTCACATGAGTGAAGAAGCGACGCCCCTCCGTCTGCTCTCCGTTCACGCCCACCCCGACGACGAAGCCTCGAAGGGTGCCGCGACGGTCGCGAAGTACGCCGCCGAGAACATCGGTGGGGTGCTCGTGTGCTGCACCGGCGGGGAAGAGGGCGAGATCCTGAACCCGGCGGCCGACACGTCGGAGACGCGCGCCAACCTCCATGAGGTCCGGATGCAGGAGCTGCGCGACAGCGTCGATGCGATCGGCTACGAGAAGCTCTACATGCTCGGGTACCGCGACTCGGGCATGAAGGACAGCGAGGCCAACGCGAATCCGGAGAACTTCCAGAACGCGCCGCTCGACGAGGCGGTGGAGCGACTGGTGAAGATCATCCGCGCCGAGCGTCCGCAGGTGATCATCACGTATGGGGACGACAGCAAGTTCTACCCGCACCCCGACCACGTCCGTGTGCACGAGATCTCCGGGCCCGCGTTCGACGCGGCCGGTGATCCGAACGCCTTCCCCGACGCGGGGGAGCCGTGGCAGCCGTTGAAGATGTACTACACGGGGTGGTCGCCCCGGCGCATCCGTGCGCTGAATGACGCGTTCATCGCGCGCGGCGAGGAGAGCCCGTACGCGCGGTGGTTCGAGCGGGAGGAATTCGACGACACGCTCGACGAGCGCTTCACGACGTTCGTCGACGTCGGCGAGTTCCTGCACAAGCGCCGTGAGGCACTGCTCGCGCACCGCACCCAGGTCGACCCGACCGGGTTCTGGATGCGCCTACCGGACGACGTGGTGCGCGAGATCTTCCCGTGGGAGGAGTTCGTGCTCGCGCGTTCGCTGGTCGACACGGGCGTGGCGGAGGGCGACGCAGAGGACGACCTCTTCGCCGGTCTCCGGTCGCCGGCCCGTACCTGAGGTTCGTCAAGCACGAGGGGGATGCATGTCGAAGTACCTGAGCCAGGAGTGGATGGACGAGACGCGCGTGCTCGCCGAGGGTCAGCCGGAGCGCGCCGGGGCGTCGGCGCGGATGCAGTACCTCGTCACCGGCGGCCCGGACGGCGACATCAAGTACTACTGGATCCTGGAGGCCGGCAAGCTGCTCGAGAGCTCGCTCGGTGACGCACCGGACCCGGACTTCACGATGACGTTGACCTACGACGACTCCGTGAAGGTGCAGAAGGGCGAGCTCGATGCCAACGCCGCGTTCATGCAGGGCCGGATGAAGGTCGCGGGGAACATGGCGAAGCTCATGCAGCTCATGCCGCTCACCAACTCCCCCGAATACAAGGCCCTCCAAGAGGAGATCCGCAAGGTCACCGACTTCTAGCCCCACCCCCTTCCCCCGCGCTTCCCCCAATACCCGTCCCTCCGTCTGTGCGATCTGGGTCCCTGGAGGACCCTTTCGGTGCAAACGGAGGGGCGTTTGCGGATGCTCGGAGGGCGAGTCATGCACGTGGATGTCATCGTGGGAGAGATCGCGGTCTTACAGCTCGGGCTCATCACCCGGAGGCAGGCGATCGAAGCTGGGGTCACCGACAACCAGATCAAGAAGCGGGTGCGGGCGGGGAGGTGGCGGCGGGCGCGCACTGGAGTCTTCGCAGTCGCAGGGGCACCGAGGACCTGGGAGCAAGGGGTGCTGGCGGCGGTGCTGCGGGCGGGTGACGGGGCCGTCGCGTCGCACTCATGTGCCGCTGTGCTGCACAGCTTTCCTGATTCCGTCCGCGAGCTCCCGGAGGTGACCGCGCCGCCGGGGCGGCACCCGCGGATCCCCGGCGTGCGGGTGCACCGACCCGCGTTGCTACCTGAGCACGACGTGCGCGTGATCGGCGGGATCCCGGTGACGTCGTTCGCGCGGACGCTCGTCGACTGCACCGGTCACTGGTCGTTGGGCCAGATCGCTCGCGCCCTCGACTCCGGGCTCGTTCGGAACGTCGTGACGTTGTGGTCCGTGGAACGCTCGCTCACTGCGCTCGGTCAGGCCCCGGGTCGGCACCCGTCGAAGCTCTGGACGCTGCTCGCCGAACGCGGGACCGAACCGATCGAGTCTGAAAGCCGACCCGAGATACGAATGTTGCGCGTCCTGAGGGACGGCGGGCTCGCGGCGCCGACCCAGCAGCACTGGGTCAGGTTCGGGAAGGACAGATTCCGGCTCGATCTCGCGTATCCCCGAGCCAAGCTGGCAATCGAGTACGACGGCTGGGACACGCACCGGACCCGGAGCGCGTTCGACGCGGACCGTCGCCGCGATCGCATCCTGGCGCTCAACGGGTGGGTGGTCCTGCGGCTGACGTCGAAGACATCCGACGCCGAGATCGTCCAATCCGTCCGTCCGTTTGTGCGATAAGGGTTCCCAGGGGACCGTTTCGGCACAAACGGAGGGTGGGTGGGTCAGGTGGTGGCGCGCTGGAGGTCCCGCAGCTCGCGATAGGAGACGAGCGTCGCGCCCGCCCGGTCCACCAGGTCCCGCAACGACGGGTCGGTGCAGAGCGCCGCGTGGTCCTCGACCCGGCCGGCCCAGTCCGGATGCGATGCGCGGAGCTCGTCGGTGTCGACGGCGGGATGGAAGTACACCTCGGTGACGCCGGGGCGCAGGTCGTACAGCGTGCGCTCGACCGCCCGCCGCGAGCCGACGCCCGTGTAGACCATGTGGTCGGTGAACACGACACCCTCTTCACGGGCCAGGCGGCGGAACGGGAAGCCGACCCGGGCCTCCGTGCTCCCACCGGCCATGCGCAGCGGCAGCTGGAAGTCGACGGCGAGCTCGAGGTACACGTCGAAGAACTCGGGCCGGAGCTGCATCGTGCCCATGTGACTGTCGAGATGGCTGACGTCGAAGCCCCAGAAGATCGCCCGCTCTATCTGCGCCCTGCACTCCTTGCGCACCTCTTCGAGGTCGGCGTGGTCCCAGACGTCCTCGATCGTGCGGGGGAAGCCACCGTCGCCGTCGAGCAGGCTGGGGGAATGGGTGATCGGGCCCCAGCGGTACGTCTCCCACTCGGCGTTCAGCGTCAGGTGGACCCCGACGTCCTCGCCCCGGTACTGCGCCGCGGCGTCCCGGGCCCACGGGCACGGGACCATCAGGGTCGCGCTGGTGGCGACGCCCTGGCGCAATGCCTCGTACACCGCGACGTTGGCGGAGCGGGAGGACCCGAGATCGTCGCAGTTGACGATCAGGAGCTTGGCGTCGTCCGGGTACCCGAGCCGCTCGGCGAGTGAGGTCACGGCGAGCAGGCTACCGGTCCGCGTGGCGGAGCAGCCGCAGCGGGCGGCCGGCCGTTACGCCGCGGCGGGCCGTGCGCGCGCCACGATCGATTCGGAGTCGGCGCCCGCCGGCAGGGCGCCGTAGGCCGCGGACCGCACGTCGGGATCGAGTCGTGAAGCGCAGAACGCGTCGGCGACGGCCGCGCTACCCGAGCGGATGAGCAGCGACGCCTGCAGCGCGAGCGCCATCGCCTCGACGATGCGACGGGCGCGCGCCTCGAGATCATCGGAGTCAGCCAAGATCGTGTCGAGTCGCAGGCAGTGCGCGTCGAAGTGTCGATCCGAACCTCGAGCCGCGAGCACCTCCTCGCGGAACGCGTCGACCGAATCCGGCTCCCGGCCCATCGCCCGGAGAGCGTCGAGGCAGATCACGTTGCCAGAGCCTTCCCAGATCCCGTTCAGCGGCGACTCACGGAACAGCCGCGGCAGGATCGACTCCTCCACGTAGCCGTTGCCGCCGAGGCACTCGAGCGCCTCCGCGGCCAGCCCCGGGTGCCGCTTGCACACCCAGTACTTCCCGACCGCGGTGGCGAGCCGGGCGAACGCGACCTCGTGCGGGTCCGTGTCCGGGCGATCCGTGGCGTCATAGGCCGCGGCGAGCCGGATGGCCAGCGTCGTCGCGGCCTCGCTCTCCACTGCGAGGTCCGCGAGCACGTTGCGCATCAGCGGCTGGTCGATCAGCAGGCGCCCGAACGCGTACCGGTGCGCGGCGTGATGCGTGGCCTGGGCGACGGCCTGGCGCATCCCGGACGCTGCGCCGAGCACGCAGTCGAGGCGAGTGTGGTTCACCATCCGGATGATCGTGGGGACGCCCCGGCCCTCGTCGCCGACCAGCCATCCGTCCGCGGCATCGAGCTCGATCTCGCTCGACGCGTTCGAACGGTTCCCGAGCTTGTCCTTGAGCCGCTGGATCGCGATCCCGTTGATCGTGCCGTCGTCACGACGCCGCGGCACGAAGAAGCAGGACAGCCCGGTCGGGGCCTGCGCCAGCATCAGGAAGGCGTCGCTCATCGGCGCGGAGCAGAACCACTTGTGCCCGGTGAGCCGGTACGGCTGGCCCGACCCGGTGCCGTTCACCGGAACTGCCGATGTCGTGTTCGCTCGGACGTCCGACCCGCCCTGCTTCTCCGTCATCGCCATCCCGGCGATCGCCGCCTGCTTCTGCGACGCGGGAATCGGGCGGGGGTCGTAGCTCGGGTTCGTGAGGCGCGACTCCCAGCTCGACGCGATGGTCGGCTCGGCGCGCAGTGCCGGGACGATGGCGTACGTCATCGAGATGGGGCATCCGTGACCGGCGTCGACCTGGCTCCACACCATGAACCCGGCTGCCCGGGCCACGTGGCCGCCGGGCCGGGACTCGCGCCACGGTCCACCGTGCAGCCCGTGTTCGCGCGCGACCCGTATGAGCTCGTGGTACGCGGGGTGATACTCGATCGTGTCGACGCGATTGCCGAAGCGATCGTGCGTGTGCAGCTCCGGTGGATGCTCGTTCGCCTCGAAGCCCCAACGAATGCTCTCCGGTGAGCCGGCGAGCATCCCGAGCTCATGGAGCTGGCCGACCGCCCAACCCGCCCCGTGCCGCGGCACCGCTTCGGCGAGCGCCATGTCCGCGCCGAACACGTCGTACTCCTCGAGCGGCGGCGGCTGGTTGAGGACTTGGTGGGTCGGCATGGAACGGCGCTACACGCGTTCGATGATCGTGCCGGTCCCGAGCCCGCCACCGCAGCACATGGTGATGAGGCCGAACGTGGAGTCGGTCCGCTCCAGCTCGTGCAACGCCGTCGTCACGAGGCGAGCGCCCGTTGCACCGACCGGGTGACCGAGCGCGATGGCACCGCCGTTCGGGTTCACCTTCTCCATGTCCGGCTTGAGCTCACGCTCCCACGCGAGCACGACCGACGCGAACGCCTCGTTGATCTCGACGGTATCGATGTCGGCCATGCCCAGGCCGGTGCGCTCGAGGAGCCGGCGGGTGGCGTCGATCGGTCCGGTGAGCATCAACACCGGGTCCACCCCGACGAGGCACTGGTCGACGATCCGGGCGCGCGGTCGCAGCCCGAGGTCCTTGGCCTTCGCCGCCGTCATGAGCAGGACCGCAGCGGCACCGTCGGTGATCTGCGACGAGGAGCCGGCGGTGTGCACGCCGTCCTCCCGTCCGACCGGCTTGAGCTTGGCCAACGCCTCGAGGGACGTCTCCCGCAGGCCCTCGTCCCTCGCGACGGTGTGGGTCGAGCCGGTGGGCTTGCCGTCCTCGTCGACATCGGGTGCGTCCACGGCGAGGACCTCACGCTCGAAGCGGCCCTCGGCCCAGGCCCGCTGGGCCCGGGTCTGTGACTCCAGGCCGAAGCGGTCGCAGTCCTCGCGGGTCACACCCCACTGTTCCGCGATGCGTTCGGCACCTTCGAACTGCGACGTGACCTCGTACCGAGCGAAGTACGACTTCGGGGTCGGGCGGCCGAAGTCGCCTCGCACCGCGGCGCCGAGCGGTACCCGGCTCATGCTCTCGACTCCGCAGCTGAGTGCTACGTCGACGGCGCCGGCCTTGATCAGCGACGCGGCCAGGTTCGTAGCCTGCTGCGACGAGCCACACTGCGCGTCGACGGTCGTTCCCGCGACTTCGAGCGGCATCCCCGCGGCCAGCCACGCCGTGCGGGCGATGTTGAACGTCTGCTCACCGACCTGGCTCACGCATCCACCGACGAGCTGGCCGACCTCGTGCGGGTCGATGCCCGAGCGTTCGACGGCCCCGGTCTGCACGTGCCCGAGCAGGTCGGCGGGGTGAACGGTGGAAAGACCCCCGTTGCGGCGGCCGAGCGGTGAGCGGACCGCTTCGACGATGACGACATCGGTGTCAGCGAGCGGGGCCACGGGTCCTCCAGGTTTCGGTCGGCACAGGTGCAAGCGCCGCGCGGGCGCACTCGACGATCGTACCGCCCCCTCGGGATGCAGCCGCAGGGCGGAGTGGCCACACGCGGCGTTCCTCCCGATCGCTGCGGTCCGGCGAGTCAGGCGCGGAGGATCACCTTGCCGAAGGTGGCGTCCGACTCGACGAGGCCGTAGGCGTCCTCGGCCTGCTCGAGCGGGAAGATCCGATCCACGACCGGTTGCAGCCGGCCACTCTCGAGCAACGGAAGGACCTCGCCCGCGAAGGCGGCGGTCGCGGCAGCCTTGTCGGCGATCGACCGGGCGCGAAGAACGGTGCCGTGCAGCGCGAGTCGCTTGCCCATCAGCTTCAACAGCGGCAGCTCGACGTTTCCTCCGGCGAGGGTGCCGACGATCACGATGCGGCCACCGATCGCGGCCGTCTCGAGATCGACCGCGACGTAGGGCCCGCCGACCAGGTCCACGATCACCTGCGGCGGGCCGCCCGCTGCGGTGACCGCCGCGGCCAGCGCGGCGACATCGAGTGGTGACGCGGCGCTCACGGCGAAGTCCAGACCGAGCCCACGGGCCTGGTCCAGCTTGGCCTGCGTGCGCGCGGTGCCCGTCACGGTGCAGCCGAACGCATGCGCGAGCTGCACGACCGCGGTGCCGACGCCCGAGCCCACCGCGTGGACGAGCACGTGCTCACCCGATCGCAGCCCGGCGCGCGTTCGCATGGCGTCGTGGGCTGTGATGAAGACCTCGGGGATGCCACCCGCCTCGACCAGGTCCAACCGCTCGGGCACGGGCGCGCAGTGAGCTGCCGGCACCACGAGCTCCTCGGCCTGCGCGCCACCGCCGACGATCCCGAACACATGGTCGCCGACCGCATAGTCCTCGACGCCCTCTCCGAGCGCCGCGACCGTTCCGGCGAACTCCATCCCGGGAATGTCCGGCGGCACCCCCGGCGGCGCCGGGTAGAAGCCGAGTCGCTGCATGAGGTCGGCCCGGTTGAGTCCGGCGCCGTGCACGCGCACGAGCACCTCGCCCGGTTTCGGCTCCGGTGCCGGCCGCTCCTCGATCTCGATCGCACCGTCACCGGGAAACACCACTGCGCGCATGGTGCCGACGCTACCGCCGCGACCCGGACCGCGGCGGGTAGGTTGACCACCGATGGTGGAGCTCACGTTCGTCGACGATGAGGGTGAGCGGGTCGAGCTCGACGCGGACGAGTCGGCGACCCTGCTCGAGATCACCGGCGGGCTCGACGCGGCGACGGTTTCCGCCTGCCCGGAGTGCCGGAGCCGGGTGGTCGCCGTCGTCGCCTTGATCGACCTGCTTGGCGCGGCGCCGCCGCACCCGCGCGCCGGTGAGCTCGCCGGACTCGCCGACGATGCCCCGACACTGCATCTCTACGTCATCGATGGAACCGCGCGCTGCGATCATCGAGCATGGCTCGATCCGGGCCACGAGGAATGGCTCGACGCCGTCTCGCCGGCCGGTCCGCCGCCGCGCCGGCCCTGAAGCCGCGCCGGCTCACCGGTCGCGTGCGTGACGCCGGGCGGCGCTAGCCGCTGACCTCGAATCGGGCCATGTCCGCGTCGAGACTCGTGCGCAGCTGTTCGGCCAGCGCGCCGCGGATGGTGGTGCGAGTCATTGCGAAGGGGCCGGGATGCACGGTCTCGGCGAGCTGTGCGGCAACCGCACGCGCACGGTCGGCGACCTCCGGAAGTGGAACGACCTCGTCGAGGAACCCCGCGGCGACGGCCTCTTCAGGTGAGCACATGTGCGCATGCTGCACGCACCGGGTGAACCAGGCCTTGGCCAACCGGTCGCGGCAGAGCTCGACGCCGAAGGTCGGTACCGGCATCCCGATCGCCACTTCGTTGAGCCCGATCTTGTAGCTCCCCTCGGCACCGATCCGGTAGTCCGCCGTCGTGGTGAGAATGCCGCCCATCGCCAGTGCGTGGCCAGTCACGCCGAGCACGACCGGGGTCGCGTACATGTAGATGCGCAGACCGAGCGCCGCTCCGCCGGCCAGCAGCCGGCGCGCGCCGTCGGCGTCGCCCGTCATGACGCTGAGATCGAAGCCGGCCGAGAACTTGCCGTCCCGACCGATGAGCGCGACGGCCGAAGCGGACTCAGCCTCGGTCAACGCTTCGTTGAGCGCGTCGATGACTGCGAAGGACAGCGCGTTCGCCTTGCCGTCGTCGAGGGTGATGACGGCTACCGCGCCGTCACGCACGAGAGTTACGGGGTCAGCCATGCGCGCACGGTACCGGTCCCGTCGGGTTGGCGTCGATGCGCGCCGAAATGCCGGGAGCGGGAGTCCGCGGCTGGGCCAGACTCTGGCGATGGACGAGCAGACGCACCAGCCGGCCAGCGACCGGGTGACACTCCGACGTCGGAACCAACGCGCCGAATACGACCCGGCCGTGGTGCGGGCGATCCTCGACGCGGGCGTCGTGGCGCACGTCGGGGTGCAGACCGATGAGGGCCCCATCGTGTTGCCGATGGCGTACGGGCGGACCGACGACACGATCTACCTTCACGGTTCGGCCGCCAACTCGATGTTGCGCGCCGCCCGGCGAACAGAGATCTGTGTGACGGTCACCTTGGTCGATGGTCTCGTGTTCGCGCGCTCGGCCTTTCACAACTCGATGAACTACCGGTCGGTCGTGATCCGCGGTGAGGCGAGACCCGTCGACGATCTCGAGGAGCACGGCGACGCGCTTCGGATCATCACCGATCATGTGGTGGCCAACTGGGACGACAGCCGCACACCGACTACGGCCGAGATCCGCCAGACGATGGTGGTCGCGCTCCCGCTCACCGAGTCGTCGGCGAAGGTGAGATCCGGCGATCCCGTCGACGAGCTGCACGACCTGGACGGACCGCACTGGGCGGGAACCGTCACCGTGCGCCGGGCGTTCGGGCCACCCGTGGCGGCCGCGAATCTCGTTGCCGGAATCGGCGTGCCGGCCGAGATCGCCCGCGTGTTCGGTGAGCCCGGCTCGCCCTGAGCCTCGCGGCGCGTCCTGCATTACGTTCCCGGCGATGACCATCGAGGACGAGCTCGCGTCCGCATTGCGCAAAGCGGCCGGGGAGCATCACGTCCCGGGCGCGGTCGCCGGGCTGCTGGTGGGAAGCGAGAGCTACTCCGCCGCGCACGGTGTGACGAACGTCGAGTTCCCCGCCCCGGTGACACCGGCGTCGATGTCCCAGGTGGCTTCGATCACGAAGACCTTCACGTCGGCCGCGGCGATGCTGCTGGTCCAAGAGGGTCGTTTGCGCCTGGACGACCCGGTCGCCCGACATCTTCCCGACCTCGGCCCGGCCACAGGCCTGGATCTCGACACCATCACCGTCGAGCACGTGCTCAGCCATCAGGCCGGCTTCGACGGCGACTACCTGTTCGTCGAGGGGATCACCGACGACCTCACCGCGCTGCGGCACGCCCGCCGGCTGTTCGCCCCGGGCGAGGACTACTCGTACAACAACGCGGCCTTCTCGATCGGTGGCGCGCTGATCGCGGCGGTGAGCCACCAGAGCTTCGAGTCGTTCGTCCGCGAGCGGCTCCTCGTTCCGCTCGGGATGACCGCAGCGACGTTCACCGCGGACGAAGCCATCACCTACTCCGTGATGTCGCCGCATGTCGTGTTGGAGGAGACGCCGTACGTGATCCGCGGCGCGGGTTGGCAGCCGGGTTGGGAGCTCTCACCCGTCGACCGTGCGGCCGGCGGCCTGATTGCATCGGTCGAGCACCTGCTGGCGTGGTGCCGCTTCCAGCGCACGGGCACCGCGCTCGACGGCACCGTGATCCTGACCCGCGAGAGTCTCGATCGACTGCACGCCCCCGTGGTGGCCGCGGACCTCACCGAAGCCGTCGCCCTCGATTGGTCCGTGCTCGATCACGACGGGGTGACGTCCATCGGGCACGGCGGCGTCACGGTCGGGTACATCAGCGATCTTGTCGTCGTTCCGGAACGCGAGCTCGCGTTCGTCGGGCTCACCAACGCCACGAACGGCGCCTCGGTGAACCAAGCCGTACGCCGCTGGGCGCTCGAGCGCTTCGCCGGCGTCATCGAGCGCGATCCCGCGCCGGACCCGTCACTGGTGATCGATCCGGCGCGCTTCGCCGGTCGTTACCTCTACCCGTTCGCGGTTCTCGCGGTGACGCCCGGTCCCGATCCCGGCACGATCACGGTGACCGCGTCGCCGCGTGACGACACCGACGGCTGGAAGCCACCCCCGGACCCTCCGATGACGATGGCCTTCTTCGCCGACGACCACGCGGTCACGCTCGACGCGCCCGGACCCGCACGGGTCGCCCGGTTCGGCGGGGCGGACGAAGGCGACGACGCTCGGATGGCGTGGATGGTCTGGAGCGGCCGGCGCAGCCCCCGCATCGACTGAAGGCCCCGTGAAGCTCAGACGCCGGCGGCGAGCAACGCGTCGAACGACTCACCAAGGCAGTCCACGAACGCGTCGGGGTCCGTGATGGCCGTGGGATCCGAATGGATGCCGAAGCAGAGCTCCCCGCAGTAGGACAGCGCGGTCACGTTGATCGCGCAGCCGCTGCGTGGCCCCATCGGATAGTTGGCCACGATGCCGGCGCCGCCGAGATACAGCTCGATCGGGCTGCCCCTCAGGTTCGACGTCGCGAAGTCCGTGGTGCGGGTCTGGCTGCGGAGGAGGCCGACGATCACCGAGGTGGGCAGCCCGGCGGCCAGCGCGGCAAAGCCGTCGGCGGCCGAGAGCGCGGGCTCGTGGCGGAGGTTCGTGATGCGGTCCCGTACCTGGCGGAACCGCGCTGCCGGCTCCTTGGGCGTGATCGGCACGATCACCCGCGTCGGCACGAATTGGTTGCCCTCGGCGTTGTCGCCGGTGCGGGTGCTGACGGCCATCGCCATCCGCAGGTCCTCGACGGGGGTGCCGAGCCGGTCGTGGTACAGCCCGAGCGCGCCGGTGACCCCGGTGACGAAGACGTCGTTGATGCTTCCACCGAGCGCGTGGGCAGCCGAGCGGCATTCTTCGAGGCTCACGGCGAACACGTCGTAGCGGCGCCCGAGCGACCGTGTCGCGAGCAGTGGTGAGCGCGGGCCTCCACCGACGAGCACCTGGCGGCGCAGCGAGGCCACGAGACCCATCGCTTCGTGCATCCGGCGGGGCGCGGCCGTGGGATGGAGCGCGATGTCCGCACCCGCGGCGATGCCGCGCCGGGCGAGATCGACGTTTCGGGTGAACGCGTAGTCCATCGCGCCCCGCAACACGCCGAGCGGGGAGTCGCGAGACAACGGATCTTCCAGCACCTCGTGCAGGTGGCGGCCGCGCTCTTCTTCGTCGATCGCGCGCACGGTGTCGTGGGTCGTCGGCTCGGGGTCGCGCTCGAAGTCCACGAGGCTGAGTGACAGCTTGAGCCCGCCGACCCCGTCCGTCACGGTGTGGTGCACCCGCTGCAGCAACGCGGCCCGCCCGCCCTCCATCCCTTCGATGACGGTGAACTCCCAGAGGGGCCGGGAGCGGTCGAGCGGGGGAGCGGAGATCGCCGCGGCGAGGTCCAGCAGGTCGCGCAACGTCCCCGGCTCCGGCAACGCGACCCGGCGCAGGTGGTAGGCGAGGTCGAGGGTGGGGTCCGGCCGCCACTCCGGCGGCGCCAGGCGCAACGGCGGTGAGACGACCCGCTCGGCCAGGCGGGGGAGCGACACGAGGGCCTGCTCGACCTTGTCCCGGAGGCGGTCGACGTCCGGCACCGCGTCGAGCAGCGTCAGGTTCGAGAAGTCCGAGCGGAGGGCCGGATCCTTCTCGGCCGCCCACATGATCGCCTCGCTCGGCGACATCCGGGCCATCAGCGGAGCCTCCTGGTCAACGGGCGATCTTCGTGCGCTTGAACTCGTTCAGGCGGGTCCACTCGAGCAGGTCGAGCGCGCGCATGAGGTCGTCCCCGCGACCGCGCTCCATGAATCGGATGAACACCGCTTCCTCGCCCTCGCAGAACGTAGGGACGCCGAAGACCGACCAGCGCTCGACGCCTTCGACGTGCTCGGCCGCGAGCGTCTTGAGCGGCCGGCCGCTCCATACCTCGGCCTTCACCGCGTCGACGTCGAGGCCGACGCGCGCGATCGCCTCCTCGAGCACCTCCTCGTGACCGAGCTTCTTGCCGTGGTCGTGCCGCTGCGCGAAGAGCTCGACGTGGGCCTCGAGGAACTTCTCGGGGAAGGCGTCACGGACGGCGATGCCGTAGAGCAGTGCCGTGGTGCCGGTGCCCCAGTCGCTCGGATCGCGCTCCCAGACGGGGGTGTCACCCTCTTCGACGTGCGCCTGGTCGAGGGAGAACGGGAGGAACCGCACGTCGAGGTCGGCGCCGTCGCGCAGAGCGTTGATCACCGCCTCGTGGCCATTGCGGGCGAAGGGGCAGCGGTAGTCGAAGGTGGCGACGATCTCACGAGGCACGGGAACCTCCTAGGGCAGTGGATTCCGATGCTAACGCCGGGTCCGCGGCTCATCTTCCCGAAGGGGTGAACCACTGCCGGGCGACCCGGCCGAGCGCCATCCCCACGATGGCGCCGGCAATGACGTCCGACGCGTGGTGCATGCGCACATAGACGCGGCTGCCCGCGACGACGGTGGCGAACGCGAACCAGAACGTGTCGCCGTGGCCCGTAGAGGCCAGCACGGACGCGGCGGTGAAGGCCGCGGTCGCGTGACCTGAGGGAAAGGACGAGGTGATCGGCCGGCGCATGCCGTAGGGCAGCCGCCCCTCGGCGATCTCCGGCTCGGGCCGCACCCGGCGGAACGCCGACTTGATCAGCCCGTTCGTGAGCCCCGACTCGGCGCTCATCGTGATCCCGAACTTCGCCGCGAACCGGAGGTCACCGCGCCGCAGCGCGCGGAGTGCGCCGATCCCGAACCAGAGCAGGCTGTGATCGGCGGCGCTCGAGATCGTGTACATGCACCGGTCGAGGGCCGGGTTGCGGACCGACTCCAGGAATCGATCGACTGCCTCGTCGAACGCGCGGACCGCGGGCAGCTCTTCCGGATTCGGTATCCGCCACGCGGTGGCCATGGACGCGGCGTTACGCCGAGGTGGTGGCCAAGGGAAGCACCGGCGCGATGACGGTTCCCGGACCGAGCAGCTCGGCCGCGAGGGCGGGGTCGCCGCCGAACGCCGGGCAGTACGCCTGGTACGAGCAGTAGTTGCACAACGGGCCCGGGTGGGGCCGGAAGTCGTCGCGCGCACACGCCGACTCGATGGCCTTCCACAACGCCTGCGACTTGCGGGCGACACCGTTGACCGTCTGGTCCGAAGGGACGGCGATGATCGCCTCCGGCTTCGAGAGGTAGAGGAGCTGGACGCGCACGGGGCGCCGGCCGAGCAGCTGCTCCACCATCAGCGCGTACATGTGCACGCCCGCGAGCCGTTGCAGCTCGTAGCGCTCACCGGGGACCGAGCCCGTCTTGTAGTCCGTGATGACGAGCTCGCCATCGCCGTCGAGCTCGAGCCGGTCGATCACGCCGCGCAGCTTCAGGGCCCCGACGGTGGCGCTCAACCGCAGCTCGAGCCCGATCGGGCGCACTCGCACCGGGTCCTCGAGCTCGAAGTAGCGCTGCACGAGCACCTCGGCCTCGGCGTGGAACGTGTCCCACTCGGCCTCGCTCAGGTCCAAGCCGGCGAACTCCGGGTGGTCGGCGAGCTCGGCCCGGGCGCGGGCGAGATCCTCGAGCGCGGCCGGCAGCGTGCGATCAGGCCCGTCGCGCAGCATCAGCAGCTCGAGCGCCCGGTGCACCATCGTGCCCTTGCTGGCCGGAGCGGACGGCGGCTGGGGGAGCCGGTCGAGGTACGAGAACTTGAACGCGAGCGGGCAGCTCTTGAAGGCGCCGAATGCGCTCGGCGACAGACCTCGAGGCAGCCCTACTCCCATGTCTGCGAGGGTACTCAGGGGGTGGGACAGCCGCGCGGAGCGGGGGGCTTGCGGTGCGGTCCGGCAGGTGGGATCCTCTCCGGAGCTCTGAGGGCGATTTGCGGCTTTCAGGCCGATTCGGGGAACGGGTGACCGCGGTCGCCCACGAGGCAGGGGGGCACTCGATCTTGCACCGTCGGAGCAGCCGACCCGGCCCGGCCGCCGTGGGTGTCGCGGCCTTGGCGGCAGCGGTCGCCGGACTGCTGATGGCCCCGAGCGGCGCCGGGGCGGCGTCCGAGACGCGGACCCTCTACAACCGGGAGAGCCTCTCGGTGCGATCGGGTGACGGCTGTGCCCTGCTGGCCACGACGGCCACCTCCGCCGCGTCGAAGACGCGCCAGGACTATCGCTGCGCCGGCGCGGGCGCCGGCGCCCCTTCTCCACCCGCCGGGCCCGGCGCCGTCACCCTCGACGACGGCGACACGCTCTCGGTCATGTCGGGCGACGGATGCGGCTTGCAGCCGGCAGGGACGGCGGGCGCGTCGCCCCGGGTCCGGCGTGAGGTCACGTGCGGCCTGAGATCGACGCGCCGCCCGGCGGAGTCGCCCCCGCCGGTTGTCGCCGCGGTGCCGCCCAAGTCCGTGACCGGCGGTGCGGCGTGGAGGAGCATCTGGTCGGACGAGTTCTCGGGTAGCGGCATCGACGCGACGAAGTGGAACGTCGCCGACGACGCGAACTATGGCAGTGCGAATCGCGAGGACCAGTGCTACCGGAGAGCGAACGTCACCGAGTCCGGGGGCACGCTGCGACTGACCGGTCGTCGTGAGACCGTGACGGGATGCGGACGGAACCCGCACGGAGGTCGCGCGTACTTCTTCACGTCGGGTCTCGTGACGACCAGACGGCAGAACGGTCCGCTCAAGATGAAGTTCCGGCGTGGCTACGCCGAGGTCCAGATGCGCGTGCCGCGCGGCAACCTGTACTGGCCTGCGTTCTGGTTGGTGAGCGCCGGCGATGGGTCCAGCCCGAGCTGGCCCGCGTACGGCGAGATCGACGTGGCCGAGATCTACGGCTCGCATCCGGACGTCATGGAGAGCAACTTCCATCGCTCCGGTGGGAGCATCGGCGGTCGGCGCCACAACGTGAACCACCCGCGATCGACCGCGGTCGGCGTGAACGTGAACCCGCCGCACGTGCTGGTCACCGGCGGCACCAACGGCTGGCACCGTTACGGCATCAAGTGGAGCGCCAACCGGCTGGACTGGTTCATCGACGGCGTTCCGGTCCGCACCTACAAGGCGTCGACCAACGCGGACCGCAAGGCACTGGGCTACGAGAAGAGCATCATGCTCAACCTTGCGATAGGCGGGACCGGCCCGCGCGACACCGCTCGCGGCTACACCGGCGACGAGTCCGGCGGTGCGTACAAGAACGGCAACCTCACCGCGGACATCCCCGGCGTGTTGGCAGTCGACTATGTCCGGGTTTGGCAGCCATGAAGGGCGTTCGCGCAATCTGAGCAGGCACACACTGCGTCCGCGCGGCCACCCGGACTGAACACGGCTCGCGCGCACATCCGCGCATGATCACGCGCGGTGGTCACCATGAGCGCGCCACGCCGCGTCGACCCATAATGCTGCTTCAGTCTCCTCATTCGCCATGGACGGCGCGCGCAATCGAGGCCCGACGGTTTCGCAGAGGCACCAAAGGGGGACGGTGGAGGTGTTCCGCCCGAGCCCCCACGAGAGCGGCGCGGCGGCAGGCACCAATCGCTGGAGCTCCACATGGACGTAGAACTGCGGCAACGGAATGCCGCCGGCGCGCGACGCAGACGCGACAACCGGCTGGCAGTCGTCGCGCTCGTCGGTGCGATGGTGCTCGGCGCGTCGGCACTGACCGCCGTGATGCCCGCGGAGCGCGCCGGGGCTGCGTCGCAGGTGCGGGTGCTGTCCGGGGGCGGATTCCTCTCCGTCATCTCCGCCGACGGATGCAGCCTGAAGCCGGCACGGTTGAGCACCGCCCCGCCCAAGGCACGGCGTGACTACAAGTGCACGAAGAAGAGCACGGCGCCGTCCACGGCGACCACCGGAACGATCAAGATGGTGAACGGTGGCGTCGTCTCGATCGTGGCCAGTGGGTGCGCGCTGAAGGTGAAGCGGCTCACGACGATCCCGACGCGGTACCGCCGGGACGTGCAATGCGTAGGAAAGAGCGGCTCGCCCTCTCCGCCCTCGGGCCAACCTCCCGCGGCCGTGACCGGTGGCGCCACTTGGCGCGGGATCTGGTCCGACGACTTCTCGGGCACCTCGGTCGACACCACGAAGTGGAACGTGCAGAACAACTCCAACTTCGGCAGCGGCAACAACGAAGACGAGTGCTACCGGAGCGCGAACGTCACCGAGTCCGGCGGCACGCTGCGAATCGCGGGCCGGCGCCAATCGGTGACGGGTTGTGGCACGAACCCGAACGGTGGGAGCACGTACTACTTCACGAGCGGAATGGTCACGACGAAGGCCCAGGGCGGACCGCTCCGGATGAAGTTCCGCCAGGGCTACCTCGAGGCGCAGATGCGCGTGCCGCGCGGCAACATCTACTGGCCCGCGTTCTGGCTGACGAGTGCGGGTGACGGCTCGAGTCCCGGTTGGCCGGACTACGGCGAGGTCGACATCACCGAGATCTACGGCTCGCACCCGGACATCAGCGAGAGCAACTTCTGGCGGGCCGGCGGGAGCATCGGCGCCCGCAACACCAATGTGAACAAGCCGCCGTCGAGCGCGACCGGCATCAACGTCAATCCTCCGAACCCGCTCGTTGCCGGCGGAACCAACAACTGGCACCGGTACGGGATCAAGTGGAGCGCCAGCCGATTGGACTGGTTCGTCGACGGGGTCCTGGTGGGGAGCTACAACGCCTCGTCGAACGCGGATCTCGCGGCACTCGGGTACCAGAAGAGCATCATCTTGAACCTGGCGATGGGCGGGGACGGGCCGCGCTCCTCGGACCACGGCTACACCGGTGGCGAAGCCGGTGGGACCTACAACAACGGCAACCTCGCCGCGGACCTGCCGGGCGTGATGGAGATCAACTACGTCCGGCTGTGGCAGCCCTAGACGTTCGGGGAGCGGCGGCCAGCCGGCGGTACCACCACTGTCCGTGGTATCTGGTAGCCCGAATCCCCTATGCCCAGGAGAAATCGGGCTCCGGCGGTTTCGGTAGGGATGCACCTGAGGGGCGATTCGTCCTAGTCTGTCGGGCCTGAGCCCACCCGAGAGGGTGGGGAGGCCTGGGGGAATCACTGCGTGGGCGCACGACGGAACCGTGACGGCGCGAGTGGTCGGCGTCGAGCCGCGCTCTGCGTGGCAACCGTCGTGGCGATCCTGGCCTCCGCGATGGTCCTGACCTCGTCCCGCGACGCGTTCGCGGTGAGCACCGTCCGCTACATCTACAACGGGGGCAACATCTCGGCGATCTCGGGAGACGGCTGCAGCCTGAAGCCCGTTCACCTCACGACCGCGAAGGGCGCGGTGCGGCGCGACTACGCGTGCTCCAAGAAGAGCACGAAGCCGTCGACGGCGAAGACCGGCACCATCGTGCTGCGCAACGGCGATGTCGCCTCCGTCGTCTCGGGGGACGGCTGCAAGCTCAAGGTGAAGCGCCTCACGACCATCGCGCCCCGCTACCGGCGCGACGTCCAATGTGTGCTCAAGGGCACGCCACCGCCCCCGGTGCAGCAGCCGCCCCCGGCGAACCCGCCGACCGAGCAGCCGCCCACCGCGGTGACGGGCGGCGCAATGTGGAGGAACGTCTTCTCGGACGAGTTCAGCGGCACCGCGGTGGACGGGACGAAGTGGAACGTGCCGAACAACTCGAACTTCGGGAGCGGCAACGACGAGGACCAGTGCTACCGGAGCGCGAACGTCACCGAGTCCGGCGGCACGCTGAAGTTCACCGCTCGCCGCCAGTCGGTGACCGGTTGCAGTGGCAACCCGAACGGCGGCAGCACGTACTACTTCACCAGCGGCATGGTCACGACCCGAGCACAGGACGCGCCACTGCGGAAGAAGTACCGCCAGGGTTACCTCGAGGTTCAGATGCGGGTACCGCGTGGCAACATCTACTGGCCGGCGCTCTGGTTGGCCGACCCGCTCGACGGCACGAGCCCGGGCTGGCCGGCCTACGGCGAGATCGACGCGTCGGAGATCTACGGTGCCCGGCCGGACGTGACGGAGAGCAACTTCTGGCGAGCGAACGGCGACATCGGCGCGGGGGACCACAACGTCAACAACCCGCCGTCGAGCGCCAACGGGGTCAGCATCAACCCGCCGAACGCCTACGTGTCGGGCGGGACCACCAACTGGCACCGGTACGGCCTGAACTGGACCTCGACCAAGCTGCAGTGGTTCGTCGACGGGGTGGTGGTCCGTACCTTCAACGCCTCCACGAATGCGGATCTGGCCGCCCTTGGCTACGAGAAGAGCATCATCTTGAACCTGGCGCTCGGCGGCACCGGTCCACAGGACCACGGCTACACCGGGCGTGAGTCGGGGGGCACCTACAGCAACGGCAACCTCGCGGCCGATCTCCCCGGTGTGATGGAGATCGACTACGTCCGGCTCTACCAGCCGTAGCGCCCGGATCCGAGTCGTCAGGCGGAGCGGCGCTGCTTCGGCCGCCGGGCGCGCCGGGTGGCGGGCACCCGCTGATCGGAGGCGGCGACGACACCGGTCTGCAGGCGCCCGAGCACGACCGTCCACGCGGTCTCGATGAACTCCGCGTGCTCGGGTGAGTTGATGAGCTGGTGCACTTCGACGTGGCAACCGGCCTCGGTTCCCGCGAAGCGCAGGTAGCCGGTCATCTCGCCGCCCGGGATCGGGATGTTGTCGTCTTCGAAGTCCCAGCGCAGCACGATCAGATGCGGCTCGACGACGTGCTCGTAGACACCGACGACGCGTGTGCCCCACTCCAGGGAGCAGCTGAACCTCCGGTCCTCGATCTGCACCGGTACTCCCATCCAACGGCTGTAGACCGCGGGATCGGTGAACGCGCGGAAGGTCGTCGGCTGGTCGGTCTCGACGTCGATCTGGGCGATGACGACACCGTGCGTCTCGGCGTGGGCGAGCGCGCGCTCGGGGATGTCGTCGGCCGGAATCCACTTTGCCGCGCTGTCCGTGAGCGCGTCGTGCAGGCTGCGCAACGCGTCCTGCCGGGTTCGGTAGCGCCGGAAGTTGCCCTGCCTGGTCATCGTGACGAGACCGGCTTCGCGCAGCACCGAGAGGTGTTGCGAGACCGTCGGTGCGCGGACGTGGAAGGCCGCGGCGATCTCGCCGGCCGGGAGCTCCCGGTCCCAGATCCGCGCCAGGATCTCGCGCCGTACCGGTGAGCTCAGCGCGTCGAGGATTCGCTGCACGTCCCGCATGACCGGCCGATCGTAACCAGTTCTGGCATCTATTTCGTCCAACACCTAATTTGGCAGGACCCGAAATAGCAGCCGGAGACCGAGACCCGGATCAAGGAGCCGTCATGGCCGATCTGATGCCGATGGTGCACGCCGAGCGCGCATCGCTCGCCGAGTTCCTGGCCCCGCTGCCGGCCGACCAATGGAGCGCGCCGACGTGGTGCGACAAGTGGGACGTGCAGGAGCTGGTCGGGCACCTCACCGCGGCCGGCAACATCACGGCTCCGCACTTCTTCGCGGGTCTCGCCCGCGGTGGCTTCAGCTTCGATCGCTTCGTCGACCGCGACCTTCGTCAGTACGCGTCCGGGTCGCCGGCCGAGGTGAAGGCTCGTTTCGACGCGATCATCGACAGCACCCGCAAGCCACCCGGTCCCGCCTACGTCGGGTTGGGCGAGATCATGGTTCACGGCGAGGACATCCGCAGGGCACTCGGCAGCCGCGGGGAGCATCCGCCCGAGCATCTCGTCACCCTGGCCGAGCTGTACAAGAACACCGGCGCGCCGCTGCGGGCGAAGAAGCGGTTGGTCGGGCTGCAGCTCGTGGCGACGGACGTCGACTGGTCCACCGGATCCGGTCCAGAGGTGCATGGCCCGTGCATGTCGCTCATCCTCGCGATGGTGGGTCGCGAGAAGGCCCTCGCTGACTGCGAAGGTCCCGGAGTCGAGACGCTCCGGTCCCGTAGCTGAACGCGCGTCGACCGACTGGCGAGGAGTGCGATCGTGACCGTCGATGTCAAGACCGAGATCGTGATCAACCGGCCCACCGAGGCGGTAGCGCGATACGCGACCGATCCGTCCAATGCGCCGGCGTGGTACCGCAACATCGAGTCCGTGGAATGGAAGACCTCGCCACCGGTCGAGCCAGGTTCGCGAGTGGCGTTCGTCGCGAGGTTTCTCGGCCGGCGGATGGCGTACACCTACGAGTTCGTGGAGCTGGTGCCCGGGCAACGGCTGGTGATGCGTACCGCAGAGGGTCCCTTCCCGATGGAGACGACCTACAGCTGGGTGCCGACGCCTGACGGCGGGACCCGCATGACGCTGCGGAACCGGGGCGAGCCCACCGGCTTCTCGAAGGTGGTGGCGCCGTTCATGGCCGCGGCGGTGCGCCGGGCGAACAAGAAGGATCTCGCTCAGCTGCGCGCGATCCTCGAAGCCGGGTAGTCGGGGTCACCCGGTTCCCGAGCCGTCTGTGCAGGTCGATCATCCGGCTGGCACGAAATGCAGATCGACTGCGGCTCCGTTCTGCACGGGGAGAGCGAGCACCTGCCCGTCGACCGCGACGTCGACCACCCCGGGATTGCCGAGCCGAACGGTCAGCGGGCCCGACTCGGCGAGCTCACGGGAGTCGCCCGCGTGCAGCGTGGTCGTGTCCACCACGGTGCTGTCCGGACGCTGGTCGCGCATCCAGCAGGCTCCGTGGGCCGTGAGCGTCAGGCGATACGCGCCCGCGGGGACGGAGATGGTGATGACGCCGGCCTGAGCGCCGAGGACAGCTGTGCTCGGCGGCGCGGTCGTCGAGGTCGTCGACGCAGTCGTGGGTGTCGACTTCGAAGGCGGCCGGGCTGCGGCCTTGGGTGCCGGAGTCCCGTCCGTGCCGCCCCTGGACGAGATCTGCTCGATCGTGAGCCCGACGGCGGCGGCGACGACGAGCGCCGTTGCCGCGACGAGGAGGACAGGCTTCGATGCGATCCGCGGAGACGAGCCCACCTGCCGCCCCGGCCGGATCGACTCGAATGTCCGTCCGGCCGACGCGGACGTGGGACTCGCCGCGGGGTCCGTCCGCGAGACCGCCGTGCGCAAGGCATCCAGGCGCAATCGCTGCGAATCGACCGAGTCGCGCTCGTCGATGCTTCGCCGCCGGGCCGCGAGGATCAACAGCACCGACACCGCAACGAGGAGCACGATGAACCACATGGTCGAGTACGGAATAGCACGCCGCGATGCCGTGGGGTAGCCGGGCGGAGGGTGGCTTGCATTGCGATGTCGCGCGCGGCCTAATGGGCGTCGACCGGAATGTTGCGCACGTTCAAGACTTCGGCAAGCACCGGACGGCCCGTTTCGGCGATCTCACGCAAGGGAGGTTCACCGGTGACCGAGACTGATCCAAGCATCGTTCTGATCGACGACCTTGTCGTCGACGATCGCGAATCCACGACGATCCGGGTGCCCCTGCCCTCTGGGCCGGCGGACGTGAGGGCGTTCGCGCGCCTCGCCGAGGTGGTCCACCGGGTGGCCGCGACGGAGATACCGACCGACGAGTTGAGCATCGGCGACGCAGCAATTCTCGTGCACGCCCGTCCCCCCGAGCCCAGCGGACCGGGGCCCCGACTGCGCCAAGAAGCCCTCGACGCGCTCGCTCAAGCCGAATCGGACCACGAGGCCGCACTCGCGCAGTCCCACCGGTGCTGGGAGGCCGTTCATGAGCGCGAAGAGCAGGCGACGGGCTTGATCGCCGAGGAGTCGGCGGCCCTGCGTGCGTTCGAGCTCCTCCGCGACAGCCGCCGGGATGCCGAGCGGTCACTGCGCCGGGCTCGCGCCGATGCCGAAGCCGCCAGCCAGCACTCCCTGATCACCTCCCGACTCGTCGACGGCGCCCGTATCCGGGCTGAGCGGGCACTGATGCGTTAGCTCGTCGCGCTGAAGTCGGCGGTGCGGAGTCAATCGAGGGGATGCTCGTTGACGACGCGGTCGATCTCCATCTCCTCGTCGGCGTGTGACGTGTCGGGCTCCTCGAGGATCGGTCCAGTGTCGGGAACGCCCTCGTACCCGAGCTGCTCGACTTCGTGGCCGCCCTCTCCTATCGCGGCTGAGATGTCGATCTTGGGGCGGTCGTCGCTGCGCTCGACCGGGTCTGGTGGCATTTGGTCTCCTCCTGGCCGGATCCATGCTACGGGCGCGCGACCAGCGGGCGCGGGTCGCCCGCACTCGAGCGAGCACTACACCCGAGCTGCCGTTGTCCGGTCCGATCCGCGCAAGCCGTTGTCGACGGGCCGCGGGTGGCTGCACCGTTCGCCTGTCAGAGTGGCCGTGTGGCTGAGCAGCAGCTCGATGGCGGGACCGCGAACGCAGGCCGGGTCGTGCGCGTCGGTTCGCATGTGCTTTGCCCCTCGAGCCCGCACTCGGGTTCGATCCACGCCTTCCTGCGGGCGGTGAGGAACACCGGCTTCGAGGGCGCATCGTCACCAGTCGGCATCGACGGGGACGGACGCGAGCGTCTCGTGTTCATCGACGGCGAGGTCCCCCTGGTGCCCTATCCGGACTGGAGCCAGACCGACACCGCGCTGGCGTCCATCGCCAGGCTGCTGCGCGGGCTGCACGACGCCGCCCGCGGGTTCGACCCTCAGGCTCTCAGCTGGGACGACGCTCTGGCTGACCCTGCGGGTGGGACGCTCGTGTGCCACAACGACGTGGAGCCTTCGAACGTCGTCTTCCGTGACGGCATCGCCGTTGCGCTGCTCGACTTCGAGTTCGCTGCCCCTGGCCGCCCCGTCTACGACCTCGCCCAGCTCGCCCGCCTCTGCGTACCGATCGACGACGAGCTCGACCAGGCCCGGCTCGGCTGGCGGCCCGCCGCCCGGCCGGCCCGGCTACGGCTCGTCGCCGACGCCTACGGACTGGACCGGGACGGCCGGGCGGAGCTGCTCACCGCCATGAACGATGCCATCGCCCGCATCGAAGCAGCCGTGCGGCGCCGCGTCGACGCCGGTGCCCCGAACATCACCGCGATGTGGAACCGGACCGGTGGCAGCGAACGCTACGACCGCCGGCGCCGCTGGTGGACCGACCACCACGACCAGTTCGCCGCCGCCCTCGACTGACGCGCGGGCGCCGAGCGGCCGGTGTTCATCGTCGGCGGCGACGCGCCTGCATGGGGGTAGCGTCATCGCCCATGAAGGTGGACGGGGGGCTGGTCAGCTCGACGCTCGGGGACATCCCGCGGCTGGCGAAGGAGCTGGAGGACGTCGGCTACGACGGCGCGTTCTCCGTCGAGACGTCGCACGACCCGTTCTTCCCGCTGCTGCTGGCCGCGGAGCACACCGAGCGGTTGGAGCTCGGCACCGGGATCGCGGTGGCGTTCGCCCGCAACCCGATGATCATGGCGAACATCGGCTACGACCTCCAGGCGTTCTCGAAGGGTCGTTGCATCCTCGGTCTCGGCAGCCAGATCAAGGCCCACATCGAGAAGCGCTTCTCGATGCCGTGGTCGCGGCCGGCGGCGCGCATGCGGGAGTTCATCCTTGCCATGCGCGCGATCTGGGCGTGCTGGAACGAGGACGTGAAGCTCGACTTCCAAGGCGAGTTCTACCGCCACACCCTCATGACGCCGTTCTTCAACCCGGGCCCGAACCCGTACGGCAACCCGCGCGTGTTTCTCGCGGCAGTGGGAGAGCGGATGACGGAGGTCGCCGGCGAGGTGGCGGACGGCATCCTGCTGCACGGCTTCACCACGGAGCGCTACGTGCGCGAGGTCACGATGCCCGCGCTCGAGCGCGGCTGGGCGAAGGCCGGAAAGTCGCGGTCGGACTTCGAGGTCACCGGCCCGATGTTCGTCGTGACCGGGCCGACCGAGGAGGCACTCGCGTCGGCGCGCGCCGGCACGAAGCAGCAGATCGCGTTCTACGGGTCGACGCCCGCGTATCGGGGCGTGCTGGAGCTGCACGGTTGGGGCGACCTGCAGGCGGAGCTGAACCGGCTCTCGAAGCAGGGCGAGTGGGTCACGATGGGCGACCTCATCGAAGACGACGTCCTCGACACCTTTGCGATCACCGGGGAGCCGGAGGACATCCCGAAGCTGATGCTCGCCCGCTACGGCGACGTGCTCGACCGGATCTCGTTCTACGCGCCCTACCGGTCGGATCCGCAGCGGTGGACCCGCATCCTCGCCGGCTTCCACGCCGGCGCCTGACCGCCCCCAACATTTTGGCGTCGCCTGGGCCCCGCATAGGTGCCGAAACGACGCCAAAATCGCCGTGGGGTGGTGAGGTCCGGGTCAGGTCGAGGTGGCGAGGGCGAACTGGAGCATCGACTCGGCGGCATGGTCCGGGTCCTCGAGCGGGCCGAAGTGGCCCCGGTGCTCCCATACCTCGAGCGTCGCCCGCGGGATCCGGGCGACGATCCGCGCGGCCATCTCCGGGCTGATCGACGCGCTCGTCTCGCCGCACCCGACGAGCACCGGGCAGCCGACCTCACCGAGTTGCGGGTACAGCCCGAGACTCGCGCCCATCATGTACATCTGGGCCTCGTCCTCCGGCCGGGCCTTGAGCTCGACGGTGCCGTCCGGTCGATCGCGCAGGCCGTAGTCCACGTAGGCCGCGAGCGACGCAGGTGCGAGCGCGTCGAGCGGTGGCTTCGATTCGTACGACGCGAGCGCCGCTTCGCGCGACGGCCACTGGTCGCGGCGACGGCGGGCGCCGGCCGAGAGCGGGTTGTCGGTCGCGGCGAGGATCGGTGCGTCCGCCGGGACGATGATCGGCTCGTACGTCCATACGCGGGGATAGATGCCGGGCTCGCGAACGGTGGCCCAGAGCAAGGCAGCACCGCCCTTGGAGTGTCCCGCCGCGATCAGCCGGCGCGACCCCGCCAGGTCGAGATGACGCGTCACCGCGAGCGCGTCGTCGGCGAACTCCTCCCAGCGGTAGGTGCCGCCCGGTGACGGGTCGCTGTCGCCGTGACCACGGAAGTCGAACGACCAGACCCGCCGACCTGCCCGGACCAGCTTCGACGCGACCGGCGCCCAGACCCGGCCGTGGAATCCCGTCGGGTGGGCCAGCAGCACGGGATCGCCGTGGCCGCCCCAGTCGTGGATGACGAGGCCGACCCCGGAAGGCGTCTCGATGCGTTCGGAGATCGGGGCGGTCAGCGGCACGGTGGGTCATCATGGCATCCGTGCCCGGATCCCAAGGCGGTGTGGAAGCGGCGAACGCGGCCTACTACGCCGCGTTCGAAGCGCGTGACCTGGACCTGATGGCCGAGGTCTGGGAGCGGTCGGACCGGGTCGCGGTGACGCATCCGGGATGGCCGACGCTTCACGGCTGGGCGCGGGTCGCGGGCTCCTGGGACGCGATCTTCGCCAACACGGCGTTCATCCAGTTCGTGCTCACCGACGAGGCAGTCCACGTGTCGGGCACGACGGCGTGGGTCACGTGCGACGAGAACATCCTGCAAGCCGGTGGTTCGCGGGAGGGTGGTGAAGACCTCGCCGAGCTTCAGGGCGGGCTCGTCGCCGCGACGAACGTCTTCGTCTTCGACGACGGCCGCTGGCGCATGGTGCTGCACCACGGCTCCCCGGTCGCGAGCGGGGAGCCCGAGACCGGAGCGGAGTAGCGCTAGGGGGCGCTGCGCTCGTTCGCGTGGTCCTCGATGGCCTTGGCGATCGCGTTCGCGGCGCGGCCGACGAACTCTCCGCCGCTTCCCGTCACCCAGTCGCACGACGACGCCGGTGCCTCGAGCTGACCCTTGTACTTCGGCATCACGTACTGGGCGAAGAGCTCGGCCGACCGGAGTGTGGCTGCCGGCGTCGCCCAGTCGTGGCCGAAGAAGAGGAACGCGCCGAACCCTCCGTTGCTCGCCTCGATCAGCTCGTCGATCTTGGCGATGGCGTCCTCGGGCGTCCCGATTACGGCGAATCCCTGGGTCTTGTTGTTCTCGATGATCTCCTTGGCGTTCTCACCCTGGACCGGGCCGGCGGGAAGGACGTGGGTGAAGTACTTCGAGAACTGCTCGATGCCGTACTCCACTTCCTTCTCGGCCTGCGCACGCGTCTCTGCGAGGTGCATCGGTCCGACCAGGCGCCACTTCGAACGGTCCGCGATATGACCGTGCTCGAGCGCGATCTCCTCCCAGAGCGCCCAGTGGTGACCGAGCAGGTCCATGCCCTGTTTCGCGGTCGCCGCGACCGACAACATGCCGATCCCGTGCTTGCCTGCGGCGCGCGCGCCGGTGGGGGAGAACGATGCCGCAACCGCAATGTCGAAGCAGGGATCGCTGTATGGCCGTAGCTGCAGGCGCGCATCGCGCAGGATGAACCCGTCGGTCTCCATGCTCACCGTCTCGCCGCGCAGCAGCGCCATGATCGCGTCGAGCGACTCCTCCATGCGCGGCCGCTGCGCGTCGGCGGGGATGCCGAGCATGTGCGCGTCGGAGGTGAGCTGGCCGGGGCCGACGCCGAGCATCGTGCGGCCACGGGTGAGGTGGTCGAGGAGCACCATCCGGTCGGCGAGCAGCAGCGGGTGGTGATACGGGAGCGAGCTCACGCCGGTGCCGAGCTTGATGTGCTTGGTCCGCTCGGCCGCGATCCCGATGAAGACCTCGGGCGAGGCGATGATCTCGTAGCCCGCCGAGTGGTGCTCGCCGACCCAGGCCTCGTCGTAGCCCAGGCGGTCCAGGTGCTGGATCAGGTCGAGGTCGCGCTCGAGCGCCAGCGTGGGGTTCTGACCGACGGGGTGGAACGGGGCCATGAAGATTCCGAAGTCCATGGCGCCATTCGACCCGTTCTTGACCGGACGGTCAAGACGAGGACGACGGGCTCGACGGCGCGGCCGCCGGCAGCTCGAACCCTACGGCTGCCCCGCCCTCGTCGCGGTTCCGCGCCCACACCGTCCCGTCGTGGCGCTCGATGATCTGCTTGACGATCGCGAGGCCGAGACCCGACCCGGGCTCGGTGCGCGCGGTGGCCGAGCGATAGAAGCGGTCGAACACGTACGGCTGGTCCTCGGGTGCGATCCCCGGCCCGTCGTCGCGCACTTCCACTCGGCGCTCTGTGATGACGATCTCGATCGGGCCCCGGCTGTACTTCGCCGCGTTGTCGACCAGGTTCGCGAGTGCGCGCTCCGCCATGTGCGGGCGCACGAGCACGGTTGCGGCGCTTCCGTCGTCGACGACCGTGATCTCGCGCCCGGTCCGGCGCCGGGCGCGCTCGGCGATGTCGGCGGAGAGCTCGCGCAGGCCGACGGGCTCGGGTGTCTCGTCGTCGCCACGATCGGTCGCGAGCTCGACGAGCTCGGAGACGAGGTCGGTCAGCTCGTTCACCTCGAGTCGGATCCCTTGCACGGCCCGCTCTCGCTGCTCGGCATCGAGCTGCCCGGAGCGGTCGAGGAGCTCGGCGTTCGTGCGCAGGCTCGTCAGTGGTGTGCGCAGCTCGTGGCTCGCGTCGGTGACGAGCTGCTGCTGCTGGCGCTTCGACACCGCGAGCGCGTCGACCATTGTGGAGAAGCTCGCAGCCAGGCTGCCGACCTCGCCACCGCCCGTCGCCGGTACCGGTGCTTCGAGGTCCTGCGTACGGGCGATGCGCTCGGCAGCGTCTCGAAGATGCTCGATCGGTCGCACCAGGCGCCGGGCGAACGCCCAGCCGAGCAGGGCCGCGGCGGCGATCCCCGCGAGGCTCAGCAGGAACAGGCGGAGGCGGAGTGACGCGAGCACCGATTCGGTCTCCGCGAGCGACCGAGCTGACTGCAGCGCGCCGCCGGAGCGCCACGGGACGGTGAGCAGGCGGTAGTGCGTGCCGTTCACGGTGACCGTCCGCAGCCGCGGCGTGCCGCCCTCACGGGCGATCGCGCGATCGGCGGCATTGACCGGGAGGTCCACCGCGCCTTCGATGCACACGTCGACGGTTCCGTCAGCGGCGATGACCTGAGCCGCGGCGGCCGGCTGCACCGCGCCCGGCGGCGGGCACAGCGCCCGCACGGGAATACGGTTCCCGAGATCGCCCGGGCCGAACCGCGGGTTGGAGAACGACGCCGCGCGTCCGAGCAGCGACTCGTCGATGCTGTTGACCAACTGGTGCGACACGGTGAGGTACGCGCCGGTCGCGCCGGTCGCGCAGAACAACGCCGCGATCAGCGCGAGGCCAAGCGCGATTCGCCACCGCAGGCTCATCGTGGCCCGTTCATGGCTCGCGTACGACGTACCCCACCCCGCGGACCGTGTGCAGCAGGCGCGATTCGCCGTTGCCTTCGGTCTTGCGGCGCAGGTACCCGATGTAGACGTCGAGAGACCGGGAGCTGGTCTCGAAGTCGAAGCCCCAGATCCGGTCGTAGATCGTGTCGCGGGAGAGCACGATCCCGGCGTTGAGCATCAGGAGCTCGAGCAGGTCGAACTCCGTCTTGGTCAGGTCGAGTTGGGTGTCGGCGCGCTGAGCGGTACGGCGCTGCGGGTCCAGGACGAGGTCCGCGACGCGCAGCAGCTCCTCGGTCTCCGAGAGGCTGGTACGCCGGAGCAGGGCCCTCAGCCGGGCGAGCAGCTCGTCGAGCGAGAACGGCTTCGCGAGGTAGTCGTCGGCTCCGGCATCGAGACCCGACACGCGGTCCGAGACCTCGTGGCGTGCGGTCAGCATGAGGATCGGTGTGCGACACCCACCGGCGCGCAGGCGGCGGCACACCGTGAGGCCGTCGAGCACCGGCATCATGATGTCGAGGACGATCACGTCGGGTTCACGCGCGGCGAACGCCTCCAGCGCCTCCGCCCCGTTGGTCACGGCCTGGACGTCGTAGCCCTCGACCTGCAGCGCGAGCACCAACGACTCGCGCACGCTGCGGTCGTCCTCGGCGACGAGGACCTGCGAGCTCGACTCGTTCGCGGCCATGCCGCCAACGATACGGGGCATACGCGAGAGCGGCGTAAGACCTACGGGCCCAGGTTTCTTACGTGCCTCTCGCGAACCTCGGCGGGCCCGCTTACGTCGAAGCCCGACGATGGTCTGGTCCTGCTCGCCGCCGAGCCGAGGAGTGCGCCATGCCCGAGCCGCCGCCTCGGAGGAAGCGGGCTCATCCCGCGGCGAGAGCCCGCAAGATCGCCGCCGCCGGGAGTGTCGCCGCGCTGCTCGGCCTGGGCGGGGCGATGGCCCTCACGACCGCGCCCACGACGGCGACCGCGACGGACAACAGCTCCGACTCGACGAGCACCGGGACCGACACGAGTGTCGACGTGTCGTCGAGCTCGGGCAACTGGTCGGCCACCGCGGCCACGACGACCGACAACCGCGTCGCGACCTCGTCCGCGGTCGACTCCCGGCTGGCGACGTCGCCCGCGACGAGCAGCGCGACGACCACGACCGCGGATGCGTCCAGCCATGCCAGCTAAGGCGTCGTTCGCCGTCATGGGAGCGACCGTCGACGTGACGATCGTCGGCCGTGACCGCGCGCTGCTCGAGTGTGCCCGGGGCCGGCTGGCCGACCTGGAGCGACGCTGGAGCCGGTTCATCCCGTCCAGCGAGGTCAGCCGGCTGAACCGGGCCGGTGGCATCCCCACCCGGGTGTCGCACGAGACCCGCCGGCTGGTGCGGCGCGCCCTCGATGGCTACGCGACGACCGACGGGCGCTTCGATCCCACCTTGCTGGGCGCCATCCTGCGCGCGGGATACGTCGACAGCTTCGAACGACTCGGGCGCCCGAGACCGCTCGCTTCGATGCTGCTCACCGGGGCCGACCGGATCGAGGTCGACGAGGTCGCCGGCACGGTGCGCATCCCCGCCGGGGTCGGGTTCGATCCCGGTGGCATCGGGAAGGGACTGGCCGCGGACATCGTCGCGGAAGAGCTCATGGGGCTCGGTGCGACCGGGGTCTGCGTGAACGTCGGTGGCGACCTCCGCGTGATGGGAGCGCCCCCGGACGGTGAGGCGTGGCGCATCACGATCGACTCTCCTTGGGACGACGATGCGCCCGTCGCCCGGCTCCGGCTGCTCGAAGGCGCGGTGGCGACGAGCTCGCGGTTGCGGCGGCGCTGGGTGCAAGCGGACAGCTCCGAGCACCATCACCTGATCGATCCGGCGACCGACACGAGTGCTCATTCGCCGGTGCTCGCCGCGACTGCCGTCGCTGCCGAGGGTTGGCAGGCCGAGGTGCTCGCGAAAGCGGCGTTCCTCGACGCGGGCCCCGGCCTCGACCTGGTCGAGCGGCTCGGCGCGGCCGCGCTGGTGATGGTGCCCGACGGGTTGCTCACGACCTCGACGTGGGCCGAGCTCACCGACGGTGCCGGAGCTGCCGTCTCGCGCCAGCGCCTTCTGTGACGGGGCGGGATCGTGCATACGCCGGTGAAGCAGGATTCGCAGCCACTCGCGCTGTACCCCACCGCACCGCCGGCCAACGCCGCGCTCTCGGAGTTGAGGCTCAGGGAAGCTGCGTGTCGACCCAGCGCTGGAGCGCGGGCCCACTCTCGAACGAGGAGATGAGCGCGTAGCGCGGAGCGTCACCGTTGTGCACGACGACGTGCCAGAGCCGTTGCGTGTCGACGACGAACTGCGCACCCCGGTGCAGGGGCACGCGCACTTCGGTCGCGGGGTCCGGGAGGCCGTCGGCGCCCGACTCCATCAGCAGCATGTAGCTGTCGGGGTTGTCGGTGAGCTCGAGCCAGGACCGCACGACCCAACCCTGATCATCGGGATTGAAGCGGTTGTTGTCGTCGCGATGGAAGCTCCGAAACGCGGTGTCGTGATCCTGGGGCTCGAGCTTGATCGTGCGGACACGCCCGAAATTCGCGCCGATCCGCTCGACGTACTCGCGGATCGTCGGGCACTTGGCCGCGTTGCTCGTGAAGGTCGCTCCCTTGTCCGGTCGCTCGTCGCCCTGGTTCCAGAAGCCGCGGCAGTCGAGCTCTCCGTCCGCCGTCGCGATCGGCGCGAAGTTCGTGTCGCCGCCGCTCTTCCAGTCCATGTACTCGAGGTCGAGGTACTCGTGCTCGGGCACCACGTAGCCGAGGTCACGCAGCTGCACGAAGCCGTGGGGCACCAGCACGTCGAGACGGGGATGCGGGGTCTCGCTCGGGATCTCGACCGACCAGTGCTCCTGGTTGGGCCAGAACGCGGGTGAAGGGGAACCGACCGGGGAAGAAGTCGTCATGCGGCCAGTGTAGGGACGGGTGCACCCTTGGTTGCGGGTTCGGAGCAACCGGCACCGGGCGTCTCCTAGGTTGTCGGCGTGGATCAGCTGAACGAGCTGGGCTTCTACGGTCTCGCCGGTCACTCCGCGACGCCGCGCGATCTCGTGACGGAAGTCTCACGGGCCGAGGAGATCGGTCTCGGCTCCGTCTTCATCTCCGAGCGGTTCAACACCTAGGACGCGCCGACGCTCAGCGGTGCCGCGGGCGCCGTCAGCTCGACGCTCGGTGTGGCGACTGCGGCCACGAACCACAACACGCGTCACCTGCTCGTCAACGCGACGTTCGGTGTGACGATGCACCGCCTCACCGGCGGGCGCTTCACCCTCGGCTTCGGTCGCGGGTTCGACATGCTCTTCGACGTGATGAACGTGCCGCGCGTGACGATGGCCCAGCTCGAGGACACGATCGGGCTGCTCCGCCGCCTGTGGCACGGCGAGACGATCATGGGGCACGACGGTCCGGCCGGTCGTTACCCGTACCTCAGCCAGGATCCGACCTTTGCCGAGGACATCCCGATCCTGCTGACCGCGCTCGGCGAACGGACGCTCGAGTTCGCCGGCCGCGTCGCCGATGCAGTGGTGCTGCACACCTTCTTCACCGACGAGGCGCTGGCCCGGAGCGTCGCCGCGGTCCGGCGCGGCGCGGAGGAGGCGGGACGTGACCCTTCGCGCGTGAGGGTGTGGTCGGTCCTGGCAACGGTTGGCGACCACATCGACGAGGAGCTCCGGCTCAAGAAGCTCGTGGGTCGGTTGGCGACCTATCTCCAGGGCTACGGCGACCTGCTGGTGCGGGTGAACGGCTGGGACCCGGCGGTGCTCGCCACCTTCCGGGCCGACGAGCTGGTCTCCGCCTTCGGTGGCGCGCTCGATGCCACCGGTACACCCGACCAGCTGCAGCACGTCGCGACATTGCTGCCGAACGAGTGGCTGGCCGCATCGGCCACCGGGAGCCCGTCGGCGTGCGCGGCCCGGGTGTTGGACCAGTTCGATGCCGGGGCGGACGGCGTGATCCTCCACGGCGCGACGCCCGACGAGCTCGCGCCCGTCGTCGCCGCATACCGCACGCTGCGGCCGGCTGGTCGCTTCGAGCACCTCGCCGCCAACCCCGGCGCGTAGAGATGGCGACGGTCGGCGGATCCATGGCTCGCCGGAGGCGCGCGCGCCGGCGCGGTGCCGCGAAGTACGTCGCGGCGCTGGTTGGGGGTGCAATCTTCGCCGTGTCGATCGGTTTGGTAGCTTCAGCCGTCAACCACGTCAACCTCGATGTCGACCTCGACATCATCGGCACGAACACTGCCGAGGCAGTCTTCTCCCCGGCCGTGATGGGGAAGTCGTCATTGTGGTCGACGCGGACGGCGAGCTCCTTCGGGTCCGCGCCGGTTGTCGTCGACGCCCGCGTGTTCATACGAGACCGGACCGGTCATCTCCTGGCGTTCGACGCGCGGACGGGGGCGCCGCTCTGGAGCGCGAGTCTCGGTGTGGAGACCATACCGATCGCCGACTTCCCACCTGTCGTGGTCGACGGCGTCGTCTATGCGACCGGCTGGGACCAGGCGGTTCACGCGCTCGACGCCGCGACCGGTGCGTCCCGGTGGTCCGCACCCGTCCCGGGCCTGGGCGGGTTCCCACTCGCCGTCAGCGGAGACGCGGTGTACGTCGATGCCGACGCTCTCACGGCGCTCGATCGGGCCAGCGGTGCATTGCGGTGGTCTGCTCCGGTCGGCAATGGGAGCGTTGCTGGCTACTCCCAGCCGGTCGTAGCCGGCGAGCTCGTCGTCGTGGGCGGGGGCGACGGGCGGGTTCATGCGTTCGACCGCGCCACTGGCGCGCCGCGCTGGGCCGCCGGGTTCACCCAACGGCACGACTTCGGAGCGGGTCCGAACGTCGTCGCGACGGATGGGCTCGTCTACGTCACCGGCACGGACACGGAGCTCAGCCCACTCGGGCCTCACCGCGCCGATGGGAGGCTCCGCGCGCTCGAGCTCGCGACCGGGCAACCGCGCTGGTCCCAGCCGATCAGGGGCGTGAACGAGTTCGGATCGAGCCCGACGGTGAACGGCGGAACGGTCTTGGTACCCGGCGCCGAGCTGTACGCGTTCGACGCAACGACGGGCGCACGTCGGTGGACCGCTCGCAGTGGCGGCAGCACCTTCTTCTCGTTCAACCCGCTCACCATCGCTGACGGCATCGCGTACTTGCCCGGCGGTGACGGCAGGCTGCATGCGATCGACGCCATCTCGGGTCGTCCGCTCTGGGTCGCGGGAGCTTTGGCACGACGTCACCGCAAACCGCCAATCCCCGTGCCACCCGCCGTCGTCGGCGGTGTGATGTATCTCGCTTCGGGAGATCACCGCGTGTATGCCTACGGGCGGTGACCGTCGTGCCATCAGTGCGTGCGGCGGTGCCGTCGGAGATGGGCGCGCTGGTGGAGCTGCAGCGGCGCTCGTCGTTGGTGTGGGAGGAGTACCGGGACTCGTTGCTCGCCCACCCCGAGGTGATCGAGGTGCCGGCGGGCGCGCTCGCGGCCGGTCAGGTGCGGGTCGCGGTGTCCGACGGAGTGATCGTGGGTTTCGCGACGGTGATGCCGGTGTCCGGGGGAGTCGGTGAGGTCGATGGCTTGTTCGTGGAGCCGGACCTCATGCGGGGCGGGATCGGCCGGCTGCTCGTGGAGGACGCGGTGGTGATCGCCTGCGACCACGGGCTGGCCCGGCTCGAGGTGACGGCGAATCCGCGCGCGCTCGGCTTCTACGAGAAGGTCGGGTTCGTCGCGGTCGGTGAGGTCCCCACCCGGTTCGGCCCCGGCATCCGCATGCACCGCCGTCTCCGCTGAGGAATGCCGGTTTTCGCTTGACAAGTCGAACGTATGTTCGTACACTGAGCGGACTTCCTCCTCCACGGTTCTTCCCCCGTCCGTCGTGCTCGAGCTGAGGAACGGGGTCGTCTCGTGGTGGATGCGTTGAGGGAGCCGATCGAGTCGCTGCGCGCGGTGCTGGCGACGCTCGATCCGTCGGCGCTCGACGGATGCGACGCGAAGGCGATGGTGGAGCAGTCCGCCGAGCTGGAACGGCTCGCCGCCGCGCTGCGCACCTTGGCGGTGGGTCGGCTGGCCGAGACCGATGCCTGGACCTCGGATGGCGCCTTTCGTGATGTCGCCGCGTGGATGGCTTCGAAGACTCAATCGACGGTTGGCCGGGCCCGGGCGACGGTCGAGACCGCAGCACGTCTCGTTGACCTGCCGGCGACCACGGCGGCCCTCCGTGCCGGCGGGCTGTCCGATGCACAAGTCGATGTGATCGCTGCCGCGGCCACAGCGGATCCCGACGCCGAGGTGGCCCTGCTGGAGTGCGCAGCGAGCAATGGTTTGAAGGGTCTGAAGGACGAGTGCGCTCGCGTCGAAGCCGCGGCCTCGACGGATCAGGCGGAGCGGTACCAGAGAGCTCGGGCGAATCGATATCTCCGGCACCGCCGGATCTCGGACGTCGAGGGCCTGATCGAGATGCGCGGCCCGATCGACGCTACGACACGCGTGATGGCCGCTCTGGAGCCTTGTGAGGCGGAGCTGTTCAGGGACGCGCGCGCTGCGGGTCGCCGTGAGGAACCTGAGGCGCTGGCCTTTGATGCTGCGGTTCAGCTCGCCGACGACAGCGCTGCGCTCAAGTTCGCCGAGAGTCCGTCGCGGGCGCCGGCGACCTTGACGTTGCGCGTCGATCACTCGGCGTTCGACCGGGGCTACACCGTTCCGGGTGAGACATGTGAGATTGCCGGTGTGGGACCCGTCCCGGTCTTCATCGCCCAGAAGCTCGCGGCCGACGCGATCTTCAAAGCCCTGATCGTGGATGGGACCGATGTTCGCGCCGTGAGTCACCTGGGCCGGACGATCCCGGCCAGGTTACGGACCGCCGTGACCGAGCAGTTCCCGGAGTGTGCGATCGCGGGCTGCCACGTGAACCGACATCTCGAGATCGATCACAACACTCCGGTCAGCGAGCATGGTCTGACTGCGCTGTGGAACCTGTGCCGGCTGTGTCGCTTCCACCATGACCACAAGCACCGTTGGAACGAACGCGTCGAAGGCGAAGGCACGAACCGCGAGCTCGTCCCCGTTCACGGCCGACCCCCACCTGGTCGCGCGCGACTGCCCGAAAGACAAGTCGCGTGACGGTTGTGCCGGCGCGCCCCCGACCGCGGAGCAGGCACGAGCATTCGAACGCAGCTGTATCAGCCGCGCGGTTCGAGCCGGTAGTGAAGTCGGAGCGCCGGGACTCGCAACAGCTCCAACGCATGATCGGTCCGCAGTGCACCCTCGCGGTCGCAGTAGACCCGAAACACTTCTGCGAGTGGGATGCGCCGTGCCCACGCTTGGGAGTTGCCGTCACTGACGGTCAGGTACGCGCCGTCACCTCCGAACGCTCCCAACGGAGAGGCGAGGTTGAGCGAACCCTCCAGTCCGCTGTCGGGCCGGAGAAAGACGGTGACACTGCCGTTGGGCAGCGGGAACGCGACCTTGATGCTTGGCCGGGAGCTCCCGGGCAGCGTGGCCACGGTGTACCAGCCGCTGTACATCGTGCGGCCCGTCGAACGCAGAGTTCGCAACCAAGCTGCGCCAAGCTGCTGGCCGTCGGCGCCGACCACGCGCTCGATGCGGCTGTCGATGCCTCCGGCAACGTCCCGCGGTCGCAACGGCATGCTCAGCTGGTCCAGGCGGCGTGAGAAGGCGACCTGCAGGAGCCATGCGAAGGGCAATGCCGGAGGGCTCCACTCCGACCAGACATCCAGGCGCCAATCCGTCGTCTGCTCGTAGAAAGCGACGATCGGGGGCGCCAGCAGCGCCGGCTCGAAATCCGCCCCAGCGAGCTGGCTCATCGATCCGAGCAGGCCGCCACCACTCCGCAGCTCGCCCCCGAGTCGTTGCGCTTCGCGCTCGATCCAATCCTCGCCGACGCGTTCCGGGTCGCCGGTGGGCCCGTGGAGCCAGGGATGGTCGTTCAAGTCGATCCGTCGGCCCGTCGCGCGGACCCAAGCCTGCGTGGCCCGATCCAGGCCGAATCCCCGGCCGGCCATCGGCTACGGGCGGGTGGTGGAACGACGGGTGGTGCGGGCGCGGCGGGGGGCGGCGAGGTTGGCGAACTCGCAGAGCAGGGGGCGCGTGTCGCGGGGGTCGATGATCTCTTCGATCATGAACGCCTCGGCGGTCTTGAACGGGTTGCGGGCCTTGGAGAGCCGGGCCTCGATCTCGGCTCGGAGCGCGGTGGGGTCGTCGGCGGCTTCGAGCTGGGCGCGGTAGGCGGCTTCGATCCCGCCTTCGAGCGGCAGCGATCCCCACTCGCCCGAAGGCCACGCGTACCGGTAGGAGAAGCGCGACGCGTCCTGGTGCGCGGCTCCGGCCACGCCGTAGACCTTGCGCAGCAGCACCGAGCACCAGGGCACGGTCGCCTGGTACACGGCCGCGAGCGCGCGGGCGCCGTGGCGGATCGTGCCGGCATGCTCGGCTTCGGTGCCGATGAGGAAGCCCGGGTTGTCGACGAGGTGGACGACGGGAAGGCGGAACGTCTCGGCAAGGTCCACGAACCGCTCGACCTTGCGCGATGCATCGGCCGTCCAGCCGCCGGCGTAGTGGTACGGGTCGTTGGCGAGCACCGCCACCGGCCAGCCGTCGAGCCGGGCGAGCCCGGTGACGGCGGAACGGCCCCAGCCGCGGCCGAGCTCGAGGTACGAGCCGAGATCGAAGACGGCTTCGATGATCGACCGGACCTTGTAGACCTTGCGCCGCTGGCGGGGGATCGCGTCGAGCAGCGCAGGCTCGCGGCGGTCGGGGTCGTCGTCGATCTGCTCGGCGCGGGGCGGAAGCTCCTCGACCGAGCTCGGAAGGTAGGAGAGGAACCGGCGGGCGCGGGCGAACGCCTCGTCCTCGGTGGCGACCTCGTCGTCGACCGTTCCGTTGCGGGTGTGGATGCTGCTGCCGCCGAGGCTCTCCTTGTCCACGGTCTCGGTCCCTAGCTGGTTCACGACGACCGGCCCGGCGACGAAGAGGTGGCTCGTCCCTTTGACCATCATCGAGTAGTGGCTCGTCACGACTCGGGCTGCGCCGAGTCCCGCGACCGAACCGAGGCACAGGCTCACGACGGGCACGCGGCTCAGGTTCGCGACGACCCACTCCCAGCCCGGGTTGAACGGCACGAACGCGCGCCGTTCCGTCTCCAGCGTCTTCACCGATCCGCCGCCACCCGAGCCGTCGACCAGCCGCACGATGGGCAGGCCGAGATCGTGGGCCATGCGTTCGGCATGGACCTGCTTCTGAAAGATCGAGGCGTCGGCCGCGCCGCCGCGCACGGTGAAGTCGTCGCCGCCGACCACGACCGGGCGCGCGTCGATGCGGCCGCGACCCATCACGAAGTTGGCCGGCGTCAGCGACGCGAGCGTGCCGTCTTCGGCGTACGTGCCGCGGCCCGTGAGAACGCCCACCTCGTGGAACGAACCCGGGTCGAGCAGATGGTCGATGCGCTCACGTACGGGCAGCTTGCCGAGCGACCGGTGCTTCTCGACCTTCTCGGCTCCACCCATCTCCGCGGCCAGCGCGCGCCGGCGCGCGAGCTCTTCGAGCTCCGGCTCCCAGGTCACGCGCTGTCCTTCATCACGGGTGCCGGCATCGAGAGCTCCGGCTCAGATCGGGAGGTCGCCGGTGGCGGTCTTCGTCGTGCCGAAGTCCTTGTACGCAGCGATCGTGCGCTCGGCGATGCGCATCTGGTGGATCTCGTCGGCCCCGTCGGCGAAGCGGGCCCAGCGGGCGTGCGCGTACATGTCGACGAGCGGCGTGTCCTTCGAGTACCCGAGCGCGCCGTGCACCTGTATGGCGCGGTCGACGATGCGGTTGAGCGCGTTGGCGACGAAGTGCTTCGCCATCGACACCTCGGTCTTGAAGTCCTCGCCCCGGTCGATCTTGTACGCGGCATGCAGCACCATGAGCTTCGACTGGTACAGCTCCATCGCGGAGTCGGCGATCATCCATTGCACGCCTTGCTTCTCGGCGAGCAGCGACCCGTGCGAGAAGCGGTGCAGCGACCGGTCGACCATCATGTCGAGCGCGATCTCCGCCTGCGCGATCCAGCGCATGCAGTGGGCCAGCCGCGCCGGGCCGAGCCGGTACTGGCCGAGGAGATGGCCCTGGCCGCGGCCGCCGAGCATCTGGCGGTCGTGCACGCGCAGGTCCTCGATCACGATCTCGGAGTGGCCGGTACCACCGTGCATCGTCTCGATCTCGCGCACGTCGTTCCAGCCCTCGGCGGGCAGGTCGACGATGAACGCGGTGTTGGCGGCCTGCTTGATCTCCGGCTGGTCCTCGGTCCGGCAGATGAGGATCGCGAAGTGCGCGCCCCGCGCGCCGCTGATGAACCACTTGTGGCCGTTGATGACCCACTCGTCGCCGTCCTGGTAGGCGCGGGTCTGGATCAGCGTGGGGTCCGAGCCGGCCACCTCGGGTTCGGTCATCGCGAAGCAGGAGCGGCCGATCCCGGTGCAGAGCGGCTTGAGGTACTTCTCCTTCTGCTCGTCTGTGCCCCAGTGCAGGAGCGTGTGCATGTTGCCTTCGTCGGGGGCCTGGCAGTTGATCGCGAACGGCCCGAATCGCGACTTCGCCGACTCTGCCTGCACCATCGCCAGCTCGACGTGGCGCAGCCCCATGCCGCCCCACTCCTTCGGCATGTGCGGCATCCAGAGGCCGCGCTCCTGCGCTTCGGTGCGCATCAGGATGACGCCGTCGATGAGGGACTGGCGGTCGTTCTCGTCGATCTTGGCTTCCGCGGGCTTCACCACGTTCTCGATGAAGTCGCGGGTGCGGGTGCGGATCTCCTCGAGCTCCGGAGACAGGGAGAAGTCGATGCTCATGGGCTGCTCCGCTCGTGGCTCGGGAGATCGCGACGGTGCTCCGCTGAGTGTCCCCGCCGCTTGACCGGGCGGTCAAGCGGGCCCAGGATGGCCGCATGCGCGCAGCGATCGCCCGGCGCGGGCGAATGGTCGTCGAAGAGGTGCCGGAGCCGATCCCGGGCGCGGGTGACGCGCTCGTCGAGGTGAAGGCGTGCGGTATCTGCGGATCCGATCTGCACACGCTGCATCACGCCGACAGCCTGCTCGCGGTGGCGGAGCTCGGTGGGGGGGAGAGCCAGTTCGACCCGAACGCCGACTTCGTCATGGGCCACGAGTTCGCAGCCGAGGTGCTGGAGCTCGGACCCGAGACGGACGGGGTGCCGGCAGCGGTGGGCGACCTCGTGGTCTCCATGCCGTTCGCGCTCGCCGGGCCTGCGGGGCTCGAGCCGATCGGGTTCTCGAACACGTACAACGGTGCCTACGCGGATCGCATGCGGCTCACCGCGGGCATGTGCCTCAAGGTCCCGAACGGGCTCGACGCGCGTCGTGCTGCGCTCACCGAGCCGATGACGGTGGGCCTGCACGCGGTCAACAAGTCGGGCATCAAGCAGGGTGAGGGTGCGCTCGTCCTCGGGTGCGGACCCGTAGGGCTCGCGCTGATCGCCGCGCTCGCGGCGAAGGGCATCGAGCCGATCGTCGCCGCGGACTACTCCGCTCGGCGGCGGGCGATCGCCACCGCGATGGGGGCCCACGAGGTCGTGACGCCCACGACCGAGAGCGCCATCGACGCGTGGAAGCGGGTCGGTGGCGCGATGCCGGTGGTGATCTTCGAGGCGATCGGGGTACCGGGCATCATCGACCAGGCCATGCGGGACGCGCCGCCGCTCAGCCGCATCGTGATCGTCGGTGTCTGCATGGAGACCGACCACATGCTCCCGCTCGTCGGGATCGTGAAGGAGCTGAACCTGCAGTTCACCTTCTATTACGACCCGGTCGAGTTCGGCGACACGTTGCGCAGCATCGCCGAGGGCGAGCTGGATGTGACGCCGATGCTCACCGGAGTCGTGGGCATCGACGGTGTGCCGGAAGCGTTCGACGCGCTCGCCAATCCCGAGGCGCAGGTGAAGATCCTCGTGGAGCCCGGCGCCCCCACCGGCATCAATCCCCTCTGACCCGCACCACCCCACCAGCCCCCCTTTGCATCTCGGCACGCTGAAGCCGCGCTGATCGGCTTGAACGTGCCGAGAACGGCGGGCCGTTAGTGGTGGTAGGCGCCGGTCGGGGTCAGGAGCGCGCGGTGCCAGCGGCTCGGGGTGAGCAACGCGGCACGCGGGTAGTCCTCGAACATCCAGCGGGCGAAGTTGCGGCGGGTCCAGTCGTTGAGGTCGACACCACGCAGCGCCGCGCGCGCGGTGAACGGGCGAGCCAGGACGCGTTGCACGAACCGGGCGAAGGCCAGGTCGTGACCGAGCGTCTTCGCGACGCTCGCCCGGTAGCGGTGCGCCACCTCGGCGGTCGTTCCTCCGGCGCGGATTGCCTCGGCGGCGAGCATGCCGGTCTCGAGCGCCTGCGCGATGCCTTCACCGGTCATGGGGTCGACGACGCCCGCGGCATCCCCGACGAACAACACCCGGGAGCGGGCGAGCGCCTCGGGGTCGAGCCGGGTCGGGACCGGCCAGGCGCGGTGCGGCCCGTCCGGCTCGGCGTGCGTCCCGAGCGCTTCCACCATCGCCGGGCGCTGCAACAGGCTGTTCCACTTCTCCTTGACGAGCTTCCCGCCGCGGCCCTCGCCGCGCAGCATCCCGAAGCCGACGTTGGCCCGGCCGTCGGGCAGCGGGAACACCCACGCGTACCCGGGCAGCAGGTCCGGCTCGAAGATCACCCAGAGCCGACGGTCCTCGACCCCGCGGAAGTACTGCCGGAAGGTGGACCAGTCTCCGAGCTCGGGCGCGCGGGCGGGCTCGAGCAGGTGCCGGACTCCGGAGTAGTGGCCGTCCGCGGCGATCACCCAGCTCGCGGTGACCGGCGTGCCGTCGGCCAGCTCCGCCGTGACGCGCGCGCCCTCGTCTGCGCCGTCGTGAGGTTGCTCGGGCACTCGCAGCGCGGTGATGCCGTTGCCATCGCACAGCACCGCGCCGCGGCGCGCCGCGTACTCGGCCAACGCGGTGTCGAGCTCGGCACGCGGCACGACGCCCGCGAACTCGCCGTCACGGGGAAGCGGAAGCGCCACGTGCCGGCTGCTCGGCGTCACGATCATGCATTCGCGCACCGAGGTGTACGACGGGGTGTCATCCAGCGGGAAGCCGAGCCGCTCGAGCAGCCGCAAGGCGCTCGTGGTGAGTCCGTCGCCGCACGTCTTGTCGCGTGGGAACGTGGCCTTGTCGACGAGCAGCACGTCGAGGCCGCGCGACGCGGCGGTGATCGCGGCCGCCGACCCCGCCGGGCCGGCGCCGACGACGAGCACGTCGAACCGGGACTCCATCGTCTGACCGTACCGCCCGAGTAGCGTCCGCCACGATGCCCGTCATCGAGCTCGTCGGCCTGCGCAAGCAGTACCGCCGCGGCGCGACGGTCGCGATCGCCGGGCTGGACCTCGAAGTGCCCGAAGGTGGGGTGTTCGGCTTCCTCGGCCCGAACGGCTCGGGCAAGACCACGACGATCCGGTGCGTCCTGGGCCTGGTACGGCCGACGGGCGGGAGCGCCACCGTGCTCGGGGCTGCGGTTCCCAAGGATCTCGCCCGTGTCGCACCGCGGGTGGGGTCGATCGTCGAGACACCGACGCTGTTCCCGTCCTTCTCGGCCCGCAAGAACCTCGAGCTGCTCGGAGCGCTCGACGGCATCGGTCCCCGCGCGGTCGGGGCGATGCTGGAGCGCGTCGGGCTCGCCGGTCGCGAGGACGACCTCGCCCGCACCTATTCGCTCGGGATGAAGCAGCGGCTCGGTCTGGCCGCGGCGCTGCTGAAGGACCCCGCCCTGCTGATCCTCGACGAGCCGGCGAACGGTCTCGATCCAGCGGGCATCAAGGAGTTCCGCGACCTCATCCGCTCCCTCGGCGCCGAGGGGCGCACCGTGTTCGTGTCGAGCCATCTGCTCGGCGAGGTGCAGCAGATGTGTGACCGCGTTGCGATCATCGCTCGCGGCCGGCTCGTGACGCAGGGATCCGTCGGCGAGATCCTCTCGCTCGGGCATCGAGCGAAGCTGCTCGTGCGCGTCCCGGACGCCGGGATCGCGACCGCGGTGCTGGCGCGCGCCGGCATCGTGGCCAGCGCGTACGACCCGGTCACCCAGCTCCTCTACGTCGACGTGGCCGCCGATGCCGGCGCGCGCGTGAACGAGGTGCTCGTGCGCGAGGGGATCTATCTCAGCGAGATGCGCGCCGAAGAGGTGGACCTCGAGACGGTCTTCCTCGAGCTGACCGAGGGCCCGCAGGGGCCGGAAGCGTGATGCGACTGCTCGGAAGCGAGATTCGACGGTTGACGAGCCGGCGCCTGGTGCGCTGGTCGTTGGTGGTCTCGCTCGTGCTCGTGGTCGTGCTGGTGGTGATCGTCACCGCCAAGAGCGATACGGGCTCGTTCGATCCAGGCGATGCGATGCGCATGACCCAGCTCTGGCTGACTCGTGCGACCGCCGAGTCGCGCGGGTTGAATCGCGACAACGCGATCGCGACGATCTCGATCCTGACGTATCTCCTGGTCGTCGTGATCGGCGCCAGTGCGGTCGGCGCGGAGTACCGCGCCGGCACCGTGGGGACGATCCTCACCTGGGAGCCGCGCCGGGTCCGCCTGCTCGCCGCGCGGCTCGCCGCCGCCGCGATCGTCGCGATGGTGTTCTTCCTCGTCGTACATGCTGCGTTCATCGGGGCGTGGGCACTCGGGGTCGCGATCAACGGAAGAAGCGGCGGCGCCGACGCCGGCTTCTGGCGGGACCTGCTGTTGCTGCTCGGTCGGGCCACGCTGCTGGCCGGGGCGCTCGCCGTCGTCAGTGGCGCGGTCACCACGCTCGTGAAGAACACCGGCGGCGCCATGGGCATCTGGTTCGGGTACCTGATCGCGGTCGAGGGCATCCTCCGGGGCCAGGTCGACTCCGCCATCCCGTGGTTCCTGACGATCAACGTCGGCGCGTTCTACGCCTGGGAGACGGTGGCGCAGAACGGCCAATCCGTGTCGGCCGGCCCCGCGGGGCTGCGGGTCGCCTTGTACGTGGTGCTGCTCGGCGGCGCGGCGCTGGCCGTGTTCCAGCGCCGGGACGTGACCTGAGCCCGGGACCGGACGCCCGCTTCGACACTCGGGCACCGCACGGGCCACAATCTCGCCCGTCACCTGCGGTGCGTCGCTTTGTCAGACCGCGCCCCGACCCCTCGGAGAACGATGAACATCGTCGTCACCGTCAAGCAGATTCCCGACCCTGCGGTACCGGGTGAGCTGAACCCGGACCACACGCTCAAGCGTGAGGGCAAGCTCATCCTGGACGAGTCCGACAGCTACGGCGTCGAGATGGCGTTGCAGCTCGCCGACAAGGCCGGCGGGGGAGACGTGATCCTCGTCTCGATGGCACCGAACGGCGAGGTCTCCGGCCTCCGCACTGCGCTCGCGATGGGTGCGGCGAAGGCGATCCTCGTCTCGGACGACTCGCTCCACGGTGCCGACGCGCTGACCACCGCCAAGGTGCTCGCCAAGTGCGTCGAGCGCGCCGGCGACGTGGACCTGGTGATCACGGCCACGGAAGCGACCGACGGCTACACCGGCACGATCCCGGCCCAGGTGGCCGAGCTCCTCGACTGGCCGTCCCTCACGTTCACGAAAGAGATCGAGATCGCGGACGCCAAGGCGAAAGTGCAGCGCCAGACCGAGGCGGGCTACGACGAGGTCGAGGCTCCGTTGCCGGCGGTCGTCAGTGTGACTGCCGGTGTCGTCGAGCCTCGGTACCCGTCGTTCAAGGGGATCATGGCGGCGAAGAGCAAGCCGGTCGACCAGGTGACCGTGGCCGACCTCGGGCTCAGCGCCGAGGATGTCGCACCGAACCAGAAGATCGTGTCCGTCACCGCGGCGCCGGCTCGCGAGGCCGGCGAGAAGATCGAGGACGAAGGCGACGCGTACGAGCGGGTCGTGCAGTTCCTCGAGCAGCTCAAGGTCATCTAGCCAGCTCGTCCAGGGGAGATCGACGTGAAGATCTGGGTATTCGCAGAGGCCGAGGGCGACAAGCCCACCACGGCCACGCTCGAGCTGCTGACGAAGGCGCGCGAGGTGGCCGACGTCGTCGAGGCGGTGTACGTCGGCCCCAACGCGGCCGCCATGGCACCGCAGCTCGGTGAGTACGGCGCGGCCAAGGTGTTCACCGGCGACCAGGGCGACGCGCTGAGCGGCGTGTACGGAGCCGCGCTCATCGCCGGGATCGTCGAAGCCGAGGCGCCCGACGCGATCCTGTTCGTGCAGAGCTACGACGGTCGTGACGCGATCGGCCGCCTCTCGGCCAAGCTGAGCCGGACCGTCCTCACCAACCTCACCGGTCTTTCGGCCGACGGCGACACGCTGAAGGCCGGGAGCGCGATCTTCGGCGGCAACACGCTCGTCGAATCCGAGTTCGAGGGTCCGAAGCCGTATCTGGCGGCGGTGCGCCCGAAGTCGTTCGCAGCAGAGCCGGGCGGCGCGGCAGCAGCCGAGGTCGTGCCGGTGACCGATGTGAACGCGGGCCGCGGCGCGGAGGCGAAGCTCGTGGCGCGCCACGTCGAGGAGCGCGAGGGACCGAAGCTCGAAGAGGCGACGATCGTCGTGTCCGGCGGGCGCGGCCTCGGTGAGAAGGAGAACTACGAGCCGCTGGTCGAGGAGCTCGCGAAGCTGCTCCACGGTGCGTCGGGCGCGTCGCGTGCGATCGTCGACGCCGGTTGGGTGCCGTACTCGAAGCAGGTCGGCCAGACCGGCAAGACGGTGAAGCCGAAGGTGTACATCGCGCTCGGCATCTCCGGCGCGACCCAGCACATGGTCGGCATGAAGGGCTCGGACAACATCATCGCGGTCAACAAGGACGCCGAGGCACCGATCTTCTCGGTCGCGGACCTCGGCATCGTCGGCGACGTGAAGAAGGTCGTCCCGAAGCTGATCGAGGCCCTCAAAGCCCGCAGCTAGTGCCGTGTCAGGCAACGTTTGCGCGTTTTACGACTTCTTGGAGTGCGCGGTCGTGGGCGTTGCGGTTCCGCCAGGCGATGTAGCGGCGGATCATCCGTCCCTGCTCGTGGTGTGAGGGGTGGTCGGTCCCGTCGAGG
>JBBSAM010000022.1:0-67770 GCA_038252255.1 Acidimicrobiia bacterium
GGGGGGCGCTACCCCTTCGGGGGGGGGTTTCTCCGGGGGGGGCGGGGGGTGGGGGGGCGCCCCCTCTCCCCCCCCCCCCCCCCCCCCCCCCCCCGTTTTGGGGCTTCTGTTGGCCCCCGGGGGGGTCCCCTACTCCCGCCAAAACGAGTGGGGCTAGTTGTACTGCCGTGTCACAGGCCGGTGGGGCAGCTCACGCCGGTGCCACCGAGACCGCAGTAGCCCATCGGGTTCTTGGCCAGGTACTGCTGGTGGTAGTCCTCGGCGAAGTAGAAGGTCGACGCGGGGAGGATCTCCGTGGTGATCTCACCGTGACCCGCGTCCGACAACGCCTTCTGGTACTCGAGGCGTGACTCCTCGGCCTCGGCCAGCTGCTCGTCGGAGAAGGTGTAGATCCCCGACCGGTACTGGGTGCCGACGTCGTTGCCCTGGCGCATCCCCTGGGTCGGGTTGTGGCTCTCCCAGAAGATCTTCAGCAGCTCGCTGTAAGTGATCTGCTTCGGGTCGAAGACCACGAGCACGACCTCACCGTGACCGGTCCGGCCGCTGCAGACCTCCTCGTAGGTCGGGTTCGGAGTGATGCCAGCCGCATACCCGACGGCGGTGACCCACACCCCGTCGGCCTCCCAGAACTTGCGCTCCGCGCCCCAGAAGCAGCCGAGCCCGAACATCGCCTGCTCGAGCCCATCCGGGTACGGAGGAGCCAGGGTGTGGCCGTTCACGTAATGACGCTCCGGCACCGGCATCTGGGTGTCCCGGCCGGGCAGTGCACGCGTCACGTCAACCATCTTCGTCTTCTCCCGCTGAAGGAATCTGAACACACCCACCGCAACACCTTCCCGTCCGACATTGTGCCCGTCGCGGCCATCAATTCCGAGGCCTCAATTGGTCGAGGGATCCTCCGGCGCCGACGCGAACATCGCGGTCCGGCCGCCCTGGCGGCGCAGCACGCGCTGCCAGAGCTGCGACGGGTCGGCGGTGAACGGATCCTCGGGATCGAGCGGTAGCGCCAGCCACCCGCCCGCCGCCAGCTCGAGCTCGAGCTGCCCCGGGGACCACCCCGCGTAGCCCACGAAGACCCGGAGCCCGATGATCGCCGGCGTGTACGCCGCCGGGTTCAGGTCCAGGTCGAGCGAGCCGAGCCCGTCGAACAGCATCTCGACGAGCGGGCCCTCACCCCGGCCCAGCCCGATCACCGAGGTCGGGGCCACCGGACCGCCCACGAACAGGCAGCCCGGGGCGGCCGCGAGGTCGGCCCAGTCGGGAAGGACGTCGGCGACGCGCAGGTCGATCGGTCGGTTGAGCACCACACCGAGCGCCCCCTCCGGCCCGTGCTCGAGCATCAACACGACCGTGCGCGAGAAGTTCGGGTCACGCAGGTCCGGTGTCGCTACCAGCAGCTGTCCCCGCACGAGCCCGCTCACCTCCCCATGCTCGCGCCACCCCGCCGGGTAGGTTGCCCGGCCATGAGAGGAGGGTGGTCATGAGCACAGCGGAAACGGGCCGAGAGCGGGACCGATGAGCAAGCTGCACCGAAAACCGTACGAGGAGGAGCTGGCGCGGCTCCAGGCCGAGCTCGTGAAGATGCAGTACTGGGTACGCGCCGAAGGCGCACGCGTCGCGGTCGTCTTCGAAGGCCGGGACGCGGCGGGCAAGGGCGGGTCCATCCGCCGGATCATCGAGTACCTCAACCCTCGCACCTGTCGCATCGCCGCGCTGCCGAAGCCCACGGAGCGCGAGTCCACCGAGTGGTACTTCCAGCGCTACATCTCCCATCTGCCGGCCGGCGGGGAGATCGTCCTCTTCGACCGGAGCTGGTACAACCGGGCCGGCGTCGAGACCGTGATGGGGTTCTGCACGCCGGAGCAGCACGCCCTCTTCCTCCGCCAGACCCCGATCTTCGAACGCATGCTCGTGGAAGACGGGATCATCCTCCTCAAGTACTGGTTCTCGGTCAGTGACGAAGAGCAGGAGCGCCGGTTCCAGTCCCGCATCGACGACCCGATGCGCCGATGGAAGCTGAGCCCGATGGATCTGCAATCGAGGGAGCACTGGGTCGAGTTCTCGCGCGCGAAGGACGAGATGTTCGTGTACACGGACATTCCCGAGGCGCGTTGGTTCGTGGTCGAAGGCGACGACAAGAAGGCCGCGCGCATCAACTGCATCCACCACCTCCTGAGCCAGATCCCGTACGAGGACCGCACCCCGCCGGTGCTCGCGCTCCCGCCGCGCCAGCCCGACATGGGGTACGTGCGCCCCTCCCAGTCGATCTACGCGCACGTCCCCGATCACGCGGCGACGCTCGCCACGTGAGGAACGCGCCGGCGCCGGCCGAATACCCGCCGGAGCAACACATCCTGCGCGACCTCCGGCTCACCGTCGAACACCGGCCCGGCGGCACCAGCACGGCATGGATGCCCGTCACCCCGCACATCTCCAACCCGTCCGGGTCACTGCACCCCGGCGTCCTCAGCATCCTCGTCGACGTCGTCGGCGGGGGTCTCGCCGCAGTTGCCGCACGGCCGGACTGGATCGCGACCGCGGATCTGACGCTGCATCTCACCCCGCGTCCGGTCACGGGCGACATCGAGGCCCACGGACGTGTCCTGCGCCAGGGCCGGACAACAGTCGTCATCGACGTGTCGCTGCGCGACGACCACGGCGCCTCGCTCGGCTACGCCACGATGAGCTTCGCGGTCCTGCCGCGCCGGGCGGAGAACCTCTCCGTCGACCAGGTCGACCGCGTCAACCGTTTGACGATGGAGAGGTCGGGCTCAGGCCTCACGGCTCCCTTCGACGAGCACGTGCACCTCACCGTGATCGAACCGCTCAACGGGATCGTCGATCTCCCGCTCCGGGACTACGTGGCGAACAGCCTGGGTGCGATCCAGGGCGGGATGATGGCCGCGGCCGCGGAGGCCGCCGCCCGGCAGGCCGTCGGCGCCGTCGGGGGGTCGCCCGTCGAGACCGTCGACCTCCAGATCACGTACCTCGCGTTGGCGAAGGTCGGTCCCGTCCGCACCCGCGCCCGGCTGCTGAGCGTGACTCCGGAGTACGGGACTGCTCACGTCGAGATCTTCGATGTCGGGGCCGACGACCGCCTCACGACCGTCGCCACCGTCGTCGCCGGCCTCCCATGAGCGCGTTCGCCGACTCGGAGACCGGGCGCGCGGTGAACCGTGTCACCCAGGTCTCGCTGCGCGAGGTGGACTACCCCGGCGCACCGAAGGACACGCACGTCGTGGGCGAGGTGCTGGACCTCGAGCACCTGCGCGGCCCGCGAGGGAACGTGCGGGCCGGCGCATTGCTGACGATGGCCGACACCGTGGGCGGGATGTGCGCCGGGCTCGCCGCGCTGCCGGGCTGGGTCGTGTCCACCAACCTGATGCTGCGGATCGATGCGGACGAGCACGCCGGGCCGCTCGCGCTCGATGCCCGCGTTCGTCGGGCCGGCCGCAACGCCGTCGTCACCCAGGTCCAGATCGCCGACTCGGGCGCGGCCGGCGCGATCGTTGCCGACGGCGTGCTGACGTCTGCGGTGCTGATCCCGGAAGGCGGACCTCCGGACTTCGGACGCCCGCTGGTGCTCGAGTCTCCCGAAGCACCGGACCCCGTGACCCCGCTCCTCGAATTCTTCGGCGTGCATCCGGTGGACGGCACCACGGTCGGGCTCGAGATCGTCGACCAGGTGCGCAACCCATGGGGGATCCTGCACGGCGGAGCTACCGCGGTGCTCGTCGACGCGGCGGCTGCGCACGCAGTCGGTGGCGACGCGGTCACCGCGGACGTCGTGCTGCACTTTCTCCGGCCCGGGCGAGTGGGCCCGGCCATCGCCCGTGCCTCCCTCCTCGGTGTACGCCGCGACGGGCACCTGGTACGGGTCGAGGTCGTCGACGCGGGCGCGGGCGACCGCGTCATGGCGGTGGCCGTCGCGACCGTGCGAGCACCCTGAACCGCCGGGTACCGTCCCCGGCGTGAGCAGTCCTCCTCCCCACCGGCCCCGCGGCTACAAGCTGCTGAAGACGCTCGCCTGGATCGTCGCCAAGGTCATCGTCCGCCGGCTCGACGTCACCGGCGCGGACCGCATCGTCGAGGGTCGGCCCACGATCATCGCCTCGAACCACAGCAACGGGTTGGCCGACCCGGTCGCGCTCGTCGCCCGCCTGCCGGGCTTCCCGCGCTTTCTCGCCGCGAGCTATCTCTGGAAGATCCCTCCGGCCCGCTTCCTCTTCTGGTTGGCCGAGGTGGTCCCGATCCACCGGCGCCGGGACGGCTCGGACACGCCCGACAACAAGTCCACGTTCGAGGCGTGCCACGAGGTGCTCGCCGAAGGCGCGCACATCCTGATCTACCCGGAAGGCGAGGTGCACCGGGAGCCGGCGATGCTGCCGCTCAAGACGGGGGCGGCCCGGATCGCGCTCGGCGCGGCCACGGAATCCGGCGTGCGCGGCATCACGATCGTCCCCGTCGGCATCGTGTACGACGACAAGGGGCGCTTCCGCTCTCAAGCCGCGATCCACGTCGGCAAACCGATCGCGGTCGACGACTGGGTGGAGCGCTACTACATCGACGAGAAGACGACGGTGCGAGCGCTCACCGACGCGCTCGCCGAGCGGATGCGGGACGTGACTCTCAACCATGCGTCCTGGCGCGAGGCGATGGTGATCGACCGTGCCGCGGCGATCACCATCCTCGGCGAACGGGATGCCGGGCCGCGTGAACCCGTCTTCGCCGAGCGGAGCGCGCTCCACCGGGCGCTGCTCGGCGCGATCGCGGCCAGCGGTGGCGAGGAGGGCGAGGCCTTCCAACGCCTGGCGAACGCGGTCGAGGCCTACCGGCGAGACATTGCGTTGCTCGGCATCGACAACCCGCGTGCAGTTCCCAGGCTCCAGCCCGGGTGGATCCGCCTCCGGCTCGCGCGTCTCGCCATCGGCAGCGTCACCCTCATGCCGTTCGCGGCCGTGGGGATGATCCTCGACGGACCGGTCGTGCTCGCGGTCAACCTCGTGAGGTCGCGTGTCGACCACCCGGCCTGGCAGATGACCGCCAAGGGACTCACGGGCTTCGTGTTGTTCCCGGTGCTGTGGGCCACCGAGACGACGCTCGCCTACCGCCGGTTCGGCGGCCGGGTAGCACTCGGCGTGGCCGCGGCCGGGCCGATCGGCGGGATCGCGTGGATCGCGTGGCGGGTCCGCTGGCTGCGCTGGCGGCGAACCGTCGCGAGCCTGGAGTGGTTCCGGCACCCGGACGCCGCGCTCGCCGCGGCACGCTCGAGCCGGGAGGCCGTGCTCGGGCAGGTGGGCGAGCTGGTCGGGGAGCCCGCCGTGGCCCGCGCTCGCGTCATGGCCTGATCGTCATCGGATGCGGCCTGTCGCGAGATCCTCGGCCGCGATCTGACGGGCCAGGTAGAGGTGCAGCACCGCGGACTTCGCTGCGAGGATGCCGATGAGGCGCGCCCGCTTCGGGAGACCGGGTGTCGCGAGCAGCACGAGGGCGTCGAAGCCGTCGCACACCGCCATCATCGAGAGCCAGTCGCCGCCCCCGGCGTGCTGACCGGTCGCGATCGATCCACCCGCGCCCAACACACCGTCCCGGACACCCATCAGCCGAGCGATCGCGCGCGCGCCGGGGTGGTTGGCACCACGACCGAACGCGATCACGACCGTCGGGCCCGGTACGAGCATCGCTCCGAGCCCGAGACCGACCCTGGCCCGGGCCAGGTACGTCCCGATCTGACGAGCGTCCATCACACACCTCGCAGGGGAAGACCGGCCGCTTCGTACACCGCATCAACGACGCGCATGTTCGCGACCGAGTCGGACGGGGGTGTCAGCGTCGGGGCACCACGCAGCACCGCGTTCGTGAACGCCTCGAGCTGGTAGGAGTAGGTCGGCTTCTTCGCGCCGTCGACCTTCACGCGTTGCTTGTTCCCGCCGGTACGGACCGTGATGCGGTAACCCATCTGCGGCCCGGTCGGGTTGAACACCGTGAGGCTGCCGCGATCACCGGTGACCTTGACCGAGATCTTCAGCAGCGAGGTGGACCAGAGCGCGCAGGTCATGGTGCCACTCAAACCGTCCGAGTACCGCAGCTCGGCCCGCATCCACCGGTCGACGTTCGGCTTGGCGAGACGCGCGTTCGCGCGCACCACCGTCGGCTCGCGCCCGGCCATCAGGCGGTTCATGTGGATCGCGTAGCAGCCGACGTCCATGACTGCTCCGCCACCGAGCGCGTAGCTGTACCGGATGTCCTTCGGCAACGGCAGCGGAATGCACATCGAGGTCTCGATCCGGCGCAGCTCACCGAGCTCGCCGGACTGCGCGATCTCGCGCATGCGCTCGGCGACCGGGTGGTAGCGGTAGTGGAACGCCTCCATCACGACGAGGTCGGTCGGTGCTGCCAGGTCCGCAACCCGTTGCGCTTCGGCCGCGTTCGCCGTGAAGGGCTTCTCACAAAGCACGTGCTTCCCCGCCGCGATCGCCCGCTCGGTCCATTCGGCGTGCAGGCCATTCGGAAGCGGGTTATAGATCGCGTCGATCTCAGGATCGGCGATCAGCGACTCGTAGTCGTCGAAGACTCGTGGTATCCCGTGCTTCGCGGCGAACTTCTCCGCCCGTCCGCGGTCTCGCGCCGCGATGCCGGCGACCTCGACCTCAGGCACCAGGCGCGCGGGGCGCACGATCGCGGCCGGCGCGATCCGGGCGGCACCGAGCACTCCGACTCTGATCACTTGCGGGGGCGCCATCGGCCGGACCCTAGTGGGAGGAGCTCACGTGTACTTCGTGATGTAGCCGCGCCGGCGGAAGAGGGCGAGCATGCGGACGAGGAACCACGACGCGAGTACGGCGAGCACCGTGGTCTCGGCCGCGGCGATGCCGAGCTGGCCCCAGTCGAGGCTGTGACCGTCGACGAGGCCGCGCAGTGCCGCGAACGCGTGGGTCGTCGGCAGGGCGAGCGACAGCGGCTGCAGCACCGTCGGGAGCGCGTCGACCGGGTAGAAGACCCCGGACAGCGGCAGCACGACGAACATGACTCCCCAGGCCAGCGCTTCGGCTCCCGTGCCGAAGCGGAGCACGATGCCGATCACGAGCAAGGAGATGCACCAACCGACCATGAGCAACACCGCCGCGATGGGCAGGATGCCGAAGCCGAGGGTGGACACGTCGAACGCGTAGAAGACGAACGCGCCGATGGTGAGCAGTCCGACGCCGATGCAGAGCTTGAGCATCCCGAACATCGCCACGCCGGCCATGTACTCGACCTCGCGGATCGGGGTGACCATCAGGTTCAGCAGGTTCCGGCTCCACGTCTCCTCGAGGAAGCCGGTGCTCACGGCGATCTGCGACTGGTAGACGACGTGCCACAGCACGATGCCGGCCAGGAGATAGCCGGCGGCGCGCTCACCCGATGATGCGGAACCTCGCGACACGTACGTCGCCAGCGCGCCGAACAGCACCACATCCACCAACGGCCACAACGTGACGTCGAAGAGACGGTGAGGACTGCGCGCGAGCACGTAGGCGTGCCGGCGCGCGACCGCCCGCATGCGCAGCCAGGTCAGCGACGCGCCCTCCACCCGCACCGGCATCGCGTCGCGGCTCACAGTGCGTGGTCCGTCTGCTGGGTGTGCGGCGGCTCCTGGTCGGGCAAGCGGTCTTCGGCCAGATGGAGGAAGACGCCTTCGAGATCGGACCGACCGAACCGCGACACGACCTCGTCCGGAGTGCCGTCGGCGACGACACGGCCCTGAGCGAGAAAGATCACCCGCTGGCAGAGCCGGGAGACCTCGGCCATGTCGTGGCTGGTGACGAGCAGGGCCGTGCCGTCCTCGTCGCAGAGCGCGCGGAGCCCGGTGCGCACCCGCAACGCGACATCCGGGTCGAGCGACGCGGTGGGCTCGTCCAGGACGAGCAGGCGCGGTCGGTGCAGCGTGGCGCGCACGATGCCGACGAGCGTGCGCTGACCCGACGAGAGCTCGGTACCCCAGGCATCGGCGAGGTGCTCGACGCGAAATCGCGCGAGGCCGACTTCGATCGCCGCGCGCGGATCCGCGATCCCGTAGAGGTTGCCGTAGAGCCGCAGGTACTCGCGCACCCGGAGTCGCTCGGCCAGCGGGAGGTAGCCCGCGGCGAATCCCACGTTGGCGGCCGCGCGACTGCGGTGCTGCTCCACCTGCTCGCCACAGATGGCGACGGTGCCCTCGTCCGGCGAGACGACGCCGAGCAGCATGAGCAGCGTCGTGGTCTTTCCCGCGCCGTTCGGCCCGAGCAATCCCACGCGCTCGCCCTCGCGCACCGAAAGATCGACGCCGTCAACCGCACGAGACCGCCGGTAGTCCTTCACCAGACCCCTGGCGTCGAGCACGGTCTCCATATGGGCGATGCTCGCAGCCTTCCGGACGCGGAGCCAACGAGTTTGTAACGTAGGGCTGTGCCCGACTTCGCCGACGACACCAGCAGCGAGCTCGAGCGCAAGGCCCGTGCCCTCTCGGTCGTTGCGCTCGTGGAGACCTGCAGCTACCTGCTGCTCTTCTACTGCTGGCAGATCGCGAAGACCGATACCGGCACCGCGATCGTCGGGTCACTGCACGGGATGATCTGGTTGGCGTTCTGCGCCATGGTGATCATGATCGCCCCGGCGATGGGCTGGACGTGGCTCTACGTGGCCGTCGTCATCATCACCGGCCCGATCGGCGCGCTCATGGTGTGGGCCCGCCTGCGCCGCGGGGGCGTGCCGGTTCCGGGGCACGAGACAGACGTCACGAAACCCGGTCCTGCACGGCCGTAGGAGAAATCTCTGAAACTGCCCACTTGGTATCAGACGGTGCCGATGGGGCTGCGGTGCGTGACATTCTGACCCAAGATCTCTCCGCGACGACCACGAGCCGCGCGCCCTGTGGATACGCCATTACGGCGAGCGCGCAGGCCCACTCACTACCCTCGTCGGTGATCCCCCCCAGGGTCGGCGGAGACCTGCGGGGTCAAGGTCCCTCCCCTGATTGCCGATCCTCAATACGGCGCTGAGCACGACACGGACGCCAGCACCACTGCACGGATGCCCACACCCAAACGCCAGCACAGCCGCGAGAGGAAGCAACCCATTATGCGACGACTTATCGCCGCGATCTTCATCGTTGCCATCGCAGCGTTCGTCATCTCCACGAGCCAGGGCGCGAACGCTGCGGACCCGGCCGCGGAGTCTGACTTCATCGCGAGAATCAACTCACTGCGGGCCACCCGCGGCGAGGCCGCGCTGCAGGAGCACCCGGTGCTCACTGCGAAGGCGCAAGCCTGGGCCGCGCACATGGCCGCCACCGGTTGCCTGTGCCACTCGAATCTCTCCGACGGTGTCACCGTCGGTTGGCGCAAGCTCGGTGAGAACGTCGGACGCGGTCCGAGCGTCGCCTCACTGCACGACGCGTTCGTCAACTCCCCCGCGCACCAGGCGAACATGCTCGACGCCAGCTTCGGCTACGTCGGTGTCGGTGTTGCGTACGGAGGCGGACAGATGTGGGTCGCGGAAGTGTTCATGAACGGCGACCCGCCGCCCGCACCGCGCATCGACCCCAGGGCGTTGCTGGTGCTCCAGGCGCGCGGCAAGGCCATCGCGGCTCGACCCCAGGGAGGGTTCTGGGTGCTCGAGGGCAACGGCAACGTCACTCCGTACGAAGGTGCGCCGGACCTCGGCCACCCGAGCTTCGGCTTCGACATCGCCCGCGACATCGTGAGCATGCCGGACGGAAACGGCTTCGCCATCCTCGACGGATTCGGTGCGGTGCACCGCTACGGGAGCGCGGTCAACTATCTGGCCGGCGTCAACGAACCCTGGTTCGGGTGGGACATCGCCCGCAGCCTGGCCCTCGCCCCCAACGGCCATGGATACACCGTCCTCGACGGGTTCGGTGGCGTGCACCGCTTCGGCAGCGCTCCCGCAGTCCACGGCACGCCGTACTGGCCGGGCTGGAACATCGCCCGCGCCGCGGCGTACACGCCGAGCGGTGGGTTCTATGTCCTCGACGGCTTCGGCAAGGTCTGGGCCACCGACGGCGCCCCGTCCTTGGGGAACCCGTGGTTCGGTTGGGACATCGCCCGTGACATCACGGTATGGCCCGGTGGCCACGGCTACGCGGTGACCGACGGCTTCGGTGGGATCTTCCACTACGGCAACGCCCGCACGCCGGCACCGACGATCTACGAGCCCCTCGACCTCTGGCGCGGCATCACCGTCCAGGACGGTACGTACCTCGTGATCCGCAACGACGGGTTCATCCAGCGGGTCTGAATTCCGAGATCTCCGTCGGCCGAGCGATGCAAGCTGGATCGACTCGAGGGCCGACGGAGGTTTCCGGGAAGGAACTCGATGACCGCCCCTTGCCACTCCGGCAAGGGGCGGTTGTCGTTCACGGAGTCGCTTCGGCGACGCGGACGATGAGCTTGCCCGCATGCTCACCGGTGAACAACCGGTTCAGCGCGTCCGGCGCATGCTCGAGCCCTTCCACGACCTCGACCGCGTACTTGATGCGCCCCTCGGCGACCCACGGCACGAGCTCCATGATCGCCTCGACGAACCGATCGAGGTAGTCCAAGATGATGAAGCCCTCCATGCGGCCGCGCTGCATGATGAGCTCCTTGTAGTTCTTGAGCCCCGCGCTCTCGGCGCGCGTGTACTCGGAGATCGCGCCACACATGACGATGCGCGCACCGATGTTGATCTGGAGCAACACGGCGTCGAGGATCTCACCACCGACGTTGTCGAAGTACACGTCGATCCCGTCGGGGCACAGCTCGCGGAGCCGCGTCGCGACGTCCTCGGTCTTGTAGTTGATGCACGCGTCGAAACCGAGCTCTTCCACGACCCACCGACACTTCTCGTCGGTGCCCGCGATGCCTACGACCAGACCGGCGCCCTTGATCCGTGCGATCTGGCCCGCGACCGAACCGACGCCGCCGGCCGCGCCCGAGACCACGACGGTCTCACCCGGCTGCGGCCTCCCGATCTCGATGAGCCCGAAGTACGCGGTGACGCCCGTCCCTCCGTAGATGCTGAGCATGTCCTCGGCCGGGATCCCCGGCGGCACGACCTGGCCCGTCTCGCCGTCGGTGATCTTCCAGTAGTCCTGCCAGCCCGGCATTCCCATCACGAGATCACCCGCGTCGAACCCCTCGCGGCGACTCTCGACCACCTCGCCGAGCCCGGCGGCGCGCACGACGTCGCCGATGCGGATCGCAGGCAGGTACGAGTCCTCCTCACGCATCCAGACCCGGTTCGTCGGGTCGACCGAGAGCGCGAGCACGCGGACGAGCGCCTCGCCCTCGGCGACGGGCGGCACCGGTTCCTCGACTCGCGCCAAGCAGTCCTCGGTCACGAGCCCTTCGGGTCGGGCGGTCAGCAGGATGCGTCGATTCGCGGTCATGGACCCAATCTTTCACGCCCTCCTAGAGTTCGCATCCATGGATGAGCTGAGCGGCAAGGTTGCGGTGATCACGGGCGGGGCCAGCGGGATCGGTTTCGGCATGGCCGAAGCGTTCGCTGCCGCAGGCATGAAGATCGTGCTCGCCGACATCGAGGCGGACGCGCTCGCGGAGGCCGCCGGGAAGCTACGTGCAACCGGCGCCGACGTGCACGACGTCGTGACGGACGTCTCGGTCGAGGATCAGATGATCGATCTCGCCACGAGCACGTACACGCATTTCGGCACCGCGCACATCGTGTGCAACAACGCGGGCGTCGGTGGTGGCGCCGGCCTGATGTGGGAGATCCCCCAGTCGGGGTGGGACTGGGCGTTCCGGGTCAACTTCTGGGGCGTGCTCCACGGCATCCGGGCGTTCGTCCCCCGCCTCGTGGAGCAGCAGGACGGCCACGTCGTCAACACCGCGTCGATCGCCGGGCTCAAAGCGCTGCCATTCATGAGCCCGTACACGGCGACGAAGCACGCGGTCGTTGGCCTCTCGGAGGCGTTGGCGTTCGAGCTCGCGATGACCGGCTCTCCGGTGAAGGTCTCGGTGCTCTGTCCCGGCTTCATCCGCACGCGCCTGATGGACTCTCATCGCAACTACCCGACCGACCTCGGGGAGGCGCCGAAGGCCGAGGAGTCCCCCGTGGGTGAGATGGTGCGCACGCTCATCGAGGGCGGCAAGGATCCGGCCTACCTCGGGCAACGGGTCGTCGACGCGGTGCGAGCCGATCGGTTCTTCATCCTGAGCGACGACGAGCACGCCGGCGTCCCTGAGGCGCGCGGGGCCGAAGCGAGAGCCGGTGGCCAGCCCGGCATGCCGGACGTCGGCGTCCTCTAACCCGCCAGCGCCTCAGGGGAGGCCGGCACCGGGGACCGCCACCGGGCAGGTCTCGATCGCGCCCCGCATGTTGGCGGTCGCGGCCGGGTCGCTCGCGTCGGCGGCGCAGACGAACAACGTGCGCCGGTCGGGTCCGCCGAGCATGCACGCGTACGCGCCCTTGCGACTCACGCGCACCTCGTCCGTGACCTCGCCACCCTCGCGGGCGCGCAGCACGCGCCCCGTCAGCGGGCACGCGGACCAGATCGCACCTTCGGCATCGAGACAGATCCCATCGGGCACTGCCCCCTCGAGCTGCGCCCACAGGCGGCGGTTCGAGAGCGAGCCGTCGATCGCCACGTCGAACGCGGTGAGGCACCCGCCGGCGCTCTCCCCCACGATCAACGTGCGGCCGTCCGGTGTGATCACGGTGCCGTTCGGAAACCGCAGCCCGTCCGCGACGACGCGCACGGAGCCGTCGGGGTCGACGCGCACCATCACCGTGCTCACCGGCTCCGCGTGCCCGTCGAGATCGAAGCCGAAGTTCCCGATGTACGCGCGGCCGACCGCGTCCACCACCATGTCGTTGCAGTGCCAGGTCGCGTGCACTGAGAGGTCGGCCACCTCGGTGAGGCCGCCCGGGTCGAGCCGCAGCAGTCGCCGGTCGTGCATCGAGACGACGAGCAGGCGGCCGTCGGGAAGCCAGCCGAGGCCGGACGGGCACTGCGGCACCTCGACGATCGTCTCGACGCTCCCGTCCATGCCGATGGCCAGCACCTTGCGATCATGCTGGTCCGAGCACCACAGCCGGCCCTCGTGCCACCGCGGCCCCTCCGGGAACCGCAACCCCTCGACGAGACGCACCGCCGTCCTCTCCGCCATGCGGCGGAGGTTACCTACCGGGCGATGGCGCCGAAACGACCCGCCTGGAAGTCGTCGACGGCCTCGACGAGCTGCGCCTTGGTGGTCATGACGAACGGGCCGTAGCGCGCGATCGGCTCGCCGAGTGGCTCGCCGGCCAGGAGCAGGAGGTGACGCGCTTCGGTCTCGTCGTCGTTCGTGACGCGAACGACGTCGCCGTCGTGGGCGTACACCACGAGCTCACCCTCACCGGAGCCACTGATCCCGTAGGCCATTGCATTCTGTGACGCGGGCACCGGAGCGTCGAGGTGCGTGCGCGGCGGCAACGTGACGTGGAGGTAGGTCACCGGGGTATGGGTCTCGACCGCGCCGCGCACCTTGTCGACCTTGCCGGCGATCACCCGGACCCTGACACCGTCGCCGTGACGCACCTCGGGGATCTGGCCGGCCGCGAACTCCTGGTATCGCGGCGCGATCATCTTGTCCTTGGCGGGCAGGTTCACCCATACCTGGAAGCCGTGCACGGTTCCACCGTCGCGGCGAATCGTCTCGACCGGCATCTCCGAGTGGATCACTCCGGACCCGGCGGTCATCCACTGCACGTCACCCGGGCCGATCCGGCCGGCATGACCGGCGGAGTCCTCGTGCTCCATCGCGCCGTCGAGCATGTACGTCACCGTCTCGAAGCCGCGGTGCGGGTGGTCCGGCGCGCCCTTCGCCTCACCCGGGCCGAGATCCATCGGACCCATGTGGTCGAGGAGCAGGAACGGGTCCACCTGCGCCAACGTCGCAGTCGGGAACGGCCGCCGCACCTCGAACCCCCCACCCTCGAGCTGACGGACGGCGGGGACGACCGCCTCCACCGTGCGTTGCCTGGCTGTGCTCATGGTCACTCCTCCTCGATTCTCTCCCCAACGCACTCCGACCACACCCGATTCCCGTAACCTCCGAACCGATGGACGCGCTGGACTTCTACGGGCTGCAACGGACCGAAGATCCCAACTTCTGGCGCCTGCCGGTCGTGCCCACCCTCTGCTCCGGACTCGGCGCGCTCTTCGGCGGCTGCGGGCTCGGCGCGTGCGTCGAGGCACTCGAGCGGGTCACCGGCCGGCCCCTCGTGTGGGCCACCGGTCAGTACCTCTCCTACGCCCGGCCACCTTCGGTCATGGACATCCGCATCACCGAAGTCGTGCGCGGCCACCAGATCTCGCAGGCCCGCGCGCTCGCCACGGTCGACGGGGACGAGATCCTCACCGTGAACGCAGCTCTCGGCGAGCGTGACATCCCGTTCGAGGGCGAGTGGGCGGTCCGTCCGGATGTGCCCCCGCCGGAGGAGTGCCCGCCGCGCCAGGTGCTCGAACGGCACGAGGGCACGATCATGGATCGGGTCGAGATGCGGATCGCGAGCGCGCGCGGGTTCGACGAGCTCGACGGCACGCCCGGCGACGGCCGCAGCGCGCTCTGGGTCCGATTGCCCGGAGTGCTCGAGATGTCCGCGGCATCACTCGCGATCGTGGGCGACTACGTGCCGTTCGGGATCTCGCAGTCGCTCGGGCAACGGGCCGGCGGCAACAGCCTGGACAACACCTTGCGTGTTGCCGCCCGGGTCCCCACCGACTGGATTCTCGCCGACATCCGTGTGCACGCGATCGCCCATGGCTTCGGCCACGGGCTCGTGCACCTCTGGGCCCATGACGGCACCCTCCTCGGCACGGCCAGCCAGTCCACGATCGTGCGGGCATGGCGTGACGACCCCGAGCAACCGAGCGAGCCCGCGCCCGACCCTTCCGAGCGCACGCCGTAGCGGGCGCGAAGTGCGGAGACCGAAGCGACCCCAGAAGAAAGAGGCGAGATGACACAGCAACGCTGGGGAATCACCGTTCCCTTCGCCGGCGTGCCGCTGAGCGAGCACCGGCCCTGGTTCGAGGAGCTCGTCGACCTCGGATTCACGGACGTGTGGTCGAGCGAGGCCGGCGCGCACGACGCCTTCACCGTGCTCGCGCTGGCCGCGGCGTGGACGCAGGACCTGCGACTCGGTCAGGCGGTCGTCCCCGTCTACACGCGCGGACCGGCACTGCTCGCGCAGACCATCGCGAGCCTCATCGAGGCCGCACCGGGACGCGTCGCCGTCGGCATCGGCACGTCGTCGAACGTGATCGTGGAGCGGTGGAACGACATCCCGTTCGAGCGGCCCTACCACCACGTACGAGACATGCTGCGCTTCCTTCGCCTCGCGCTGAAGGGCGACAAGGTGACGGAGACGTACGACACGTTCTCCGTGAACGGGTTCCGTCTCGGTGTGCGCGTCGAGCAACAGCCTCCGCTGCTCGTCGGCGCACTGCGACCCGGGATGCTCCAGCTTGCCGGGCGCGAGGGCGACGGGGCGATCATCAACTGGCTCTCGGCGGAGGACGTGCGGACGGTCGCACCGATCGTCGGCCCGGACAAGGAGATCGTCGCCCGCATCTTCGTGTTGCCGAGCGAGGACATCGATGCCGTCCGCCACCTCGGCCGGCGCATGATCGCGGAGTACATGAACGTGCCCGTCTACGCCGCGTTCCACGATTGGATCGGCCGCGGCGACCTCCTCCGTCCGATGTGGGACGCCTGGAAGGCCGGCGACCGGGCCGGCGCCACCGAGGTGATCCCGGACGAGGTGCTCGACGACCTCATCGTCCACGGCTCACCGGAGCAGTGCGCCGAGCACGTGCAGCGCTACGTGGACGCCGGCGTGACGACCCCCATGCCGATGATCCTGGCCGCCCCCGATCGCACGAAAGAGGTCCTGAGGGCCCTGAAGCGGGGATAAGGACGTCTTCGTCCGAAGATCTCCCCCAGCCGAGCGGAGCAAGTCGGAATTCTCTCAAGAGGCGGGTCGTTCCCCGGTTTGCACCTACGGTGGGGCCCGTGGAGGCCACGACCAGCGGGGTAGGGACGAAGGAGCTCATCATCGAGGTGGCCCGGCGCCGCTTCGCCGAGCACGGCTTCGCCTCGACCAGCCTCACCGAGATCGCCGACGAGGTCGGGATCCGGCGGCCGAGCCTGCTCCATCACTTCCCGTCCAAGGAAGCGCTGTACCAGGACGTCCTGCGCTCGGACCTGGCGGACTGGGAGACGCTCGTCAGCGACGCCGTCGCCGAGCCGACCGAAGGCTGGCCGCAGGTCGAACGGGTCGTGCGCGCCGCGTTCCGCTTCTTCGAGGAGCACCCCGAGTTCGTCCGCCTGATCCGGCGGGAGGCGCTCGACGGCGGGCCGATGCTCTCCGAGCAGCTCAAGGTCGTCCTGCGCCCGATGTTCGACCGTGGAGTCCTGTTCCTCCAGGTGCAGATGGACGCGGGCCAGCTCCGGCGCTACGACGCCCGCCAGCTGCTCCTCACCGGCTACGGCGCCGCCCTCTCCTATCTCTCGGATGCGCCGCTCATCGAGAGCCTCCTGGACGGCGACCCGCTCTCCCCGGCCTCGCTTCGGGCCCGGCGTGAGCACGTCCTCGACGTCCTCCGCAACGCCCTCGAGCCATAATCTTCCGAGGGTCTCCGCCGGCCGAACGCCCGGCCGTCGTTCTAGAACCCCAAGAGCGGTTCCCAGAGGCGCAGGGCTGCGGGGTCGCCGAAGACGTCGACCGTCGTCGCGGGTGCCCGCCCGAGGAGCACCAGGAACAGCTCGGGGGCCGGGCCGCGCAATGCCACATCACCCTTGGCGTGCTCACGGGTCACCTCGAGCCCCGAGGGCGCGAGCCGCAGCAGCCACTCCCCCTCCCGGTCGGTGCAGTGGAGGTGCAGCGTCTCGCCACCGCGTGGCGTCTGCTCCGGGCCGAGGATGAACGGCAGGTTCTCGAGGTGCTCGTCGATCCCGTCCGCGGCCAGCGCGGCGTCGAACGGCTCGGGCTCACCGCGCGCGAGCTGACCGTCCCAGCGGTGCACCGCGGTCTCGTGAGCCATCCGGCGCGACCAGAACCGCACATCACCTGCGGCCGTCCACGTCCAGCACGTCGCTTCGGGATCCGTGGCCGCGAGCGTCTCGACCAATCCGGCTGCACCCTGCTCGAGCCAGTCGGGGAGTCCACGGGGGTCCGGCGGGATCTCGAGATCGATCGACTTGGGCGACAGGGGTTCACGCGTCCGCACCACCCCTCTCGACCACCGGTGCGCCGTACCGGTGTGGCGTACGAGCTTTGCCACATCCCAATCCGGGCACGACGGGACGCGCGCGTCGAGATCACCGCGTCGCGCGGCTTCGGCCAGTGCGCGCGCCTCGTTGGTGATGACGGGAAGGCAGTCGGCGTGCTCCATCGTCCTCAAACCTAGGAGAAGAGCGTCTGCGGGTCTTCGGGCTCGACGCGCGCCGCGAGCTCCGGGCCGTTGTTGCTCGCGCTGTTGACCTGGGTGCTCACCGGCCAGAGCTCCAGGAGATCGTCCGGCGGGGGCACGAGCAACGCGGCGAGTCGCGCACACTCGGCGACGCATGGGTCGAGCCACGTGTCCCACGCAGTCTCGGGCAGCATCACCGGCATCCGGTCGTGGACGGGTGCCATCGTCGCGTTGGCGCGCGTCGTCACGATGGCGCACGTGATCAACCACGGAGACTCGGGCTGGTCGCGCCACGCCTCCCACAGGCCGGCGAACGCGATCGGCTCACCGTCGCGCCGGTGAACAAACATCGGCTGTTTCTGCTTCCGGCCCGCCACGGCCTGCCACTCGTAGAAGCCGTCGGCGGGGAGGAGGCAGCGGCGCTTGAGGAATGCGGCCTTGAACGCCGGCTTCTCGGCCACGGACTCGGCCCGGGCGTTGATCAGGCGGTCACCGATCTTCGGGTCCTTCGCCCAGGACGGGACGAGGCCCCAGCGCATCTGCTCGAGGACCCGCGGTGCCGCGGGCGCGTCCGCCTCCGGCTCGGCGCGCCTGTGCTCCCGGATCGTCAGGACCTCGGCGCGGGGCGCGACGTTGTAGCTGGGTTCGGGTGCTTCGTCGATCGCGATCTCGTCGACGTCGAACCGCTCGGCGAGCAGCGTCGGGGACGAGACCTGGACGTACCGCCCGCACACGGGCGGTTCAGTGCCCGTTCGTCGACGGTCGGTCCGCGACACGACGGACGAACCGCAGTCCCGACCAGACGTCGTCGATCGCGCAGACCTTGTTGTCGACGAGCCCGTACTCGAGCCCGATCTCCTGCACCGGCTCGAACGTGAGATCCGTCGCGACCCCCGACGCCTTCTTGGGCCAGGCCACCCAGAGCCCGCCGTTCGCCACCAGGGCGCGCGCCATCACCGGAAAACGACGTTCGAGCTCACGTCGTCGCGTCGCGAAGAACAGGATCACGTCGAGCTTGCCGCGGGCTTGCGTGCGGATCTCGACCCCGGCCGGCAACGGCGCGAGCGTGCGGGTGAACCCCTTCGGTGGAGCGAGCAACGCGAGCCGAGTCCCGTCTTTGATGCCGAGCTTCTTCGGCAACGATGTCCCCGAGTACCCCGCCATGCGGGGCTCATCCGAGCGCATCACGGGCCGCCCGTCAACTTGTGGATGGCGAGGGCGCGCCGCCTCGCTGATAGCGCGTGAGCTCCGGCACGAGAACCGCCAGCAGCCCCACACCGACCACGCACAGCACCCCGCCCGAGACGACGGACACCATCGGGTTGAAGACCGCGGCCACGAACCCTGCCTCGACGTCGCCGATCCGCGGACCTCCTGCGACAACGGCGATGTTGATACCTGACAGCCGGCCGCGCAGGTCGTCGGGAACGGTGTCCTGCAGGATCGTCGAGCGGAACACGGCTGACACGACATCAGCCCCGCCTGCAACAGCGAGACACAAAACGGCCACCCCGATGAGATCGCCGGAGAGACCGAACGCGGCAATCGCGCAACCCCACAGGGCGACCGAGACGATGATGGCGAGACCCTGCCGGCGCACGCGGTGGACCCAGCCGGTCGTCAGTGCGCCCAGGAGGGCGCCGAACGCCACGGCCGAGAACAACACCCCGACCTCCTCCGCGCCGCCGTGGAACTGCACCACGGCGAGGATCGGGAACAGCGCCCGGGGCATACCGAAGATCATCGCGATCAGGTCCACGACGAACGTCGATTGGAGCACCCGGCGGCCCCGGAGGAAGCGGAAGCCGTCGGCCAGGCGCTGCCAGCCACCGAGCTCCGGGGCGTCCGGGTGCTCGTCGCGCAGGGGCGGGTGGGGGCCCATCATCGAGACCGTGGTGATGGTGGCGCCGAAGCTGACGACGTCGATCGCGTACGCCCACCCGAGGCCGGCCGAGGCAACGATCACCCCGCCGACCGCCGGGCCGACGATGAGCGCCGTCTGGTACATGACCTGGTTGAGCGCGAGCGCCGACGGGAGGCGGTCCCGGGGCACCAGGCTCGGCGTCATCGCTGCCCGCGTGGCCAGGGCGAAGCCGCTCAGCCCCGCGATGATCGCGGCACCCACATAGACGATGGCCACCGGCGTCGGGTCCATGAGGGCCCCGGCCAGCAGCAGCGCCGATCCGGACGCCTGCGCGATCTGGGCGATCCGCAACAGCCGCCGCCGGTCATGGCGGTCGATGAGGGGACCACCGAACAGCGAGCCGACCATCAGCGGTACCAGCTGCACGAGACCGATCGCACCGACGGCGGCCGCCGAGCCGGTCAGGCGGTAGACCTGGATGTAGACCGCGACGAGCGTGATGCTGGAACCCGTCTCGGACAGGATCTCGCCGACCCACAACAGCCGGAAGTCGCGATGGCGCAGCGGCGTGAGGTCGAGCGCCAACGCGCGCAGCTTGCTCAGCACGAGACTCCCGGCGGCCGACCGGTTCGCGCGCCGCCGCTCAACCGCCGGCGCCCGGATATATTCCGACCATTTCACTCGACTTTTATGTCAGGGCCCGGATAGATTCCGCGCACGCAGCGTATGGGTACCGGACGACCGCGTACCCAACGTTGCCGAGCCCCCAACCCGACGAGACGACGAGAGAGGTTGCGATGACACTGCGACTTGGCGACGAGGCCCCCAACTTCACGGCCGAGACCACCGAGGGGACGGTCACGCTCTACGACTACCTCGGTGACAGCTGGGGCCTGCTGTTCTCCCACCCAGCCGACTTCACCCCCGTCTGCACCACTGAGCTCGGCGAGCTCGCGAAGCGCAAGGGTGAGTTCGATGCCCGCAACACCAAGCTCATCGGCCTGAGCGTGGACCCGCTCGAGTCCCACAAGAAGTGGGCCCCGGACATCGCGGACGTGAAGGGCACCCCGCTGAACTACCCGCTCATCGCGGACCCCGAGCGCAAGGTCGCGGAGCTGTACGACATGATCCACCCGGCGATGAACGAGAAGCTCACGGTGCGCTCCGTCTTCATCATCGGTCCGGACAAGAAGGTGAAGCTCATCATCACCTACCCCGCGACAACCGGTCGCAACGTCGACGAGCTCCTCCGCGTCATCGACTCACTCCAGCTCACGTCGCAGCACAGCGTCGCGACCCCGGTCGGCTGGGAGCAGGGCGGCGACGTGATCATCGCCACGTCGGTCACCGACGAGGCGGCCAAGGAGAAGTTCCCCGAAGGCTGGAAGTCCGAGAAGCCCTACCTGCGCTGGGTGAAGCAACCCGCAAAGAAGTAGGAGAAGCGGTAGCCGCCGGAGGGCACCACTCGGGCACGGGTCCGGGCGGTCGCCCTCCGGAGATCCTCGGAAGACGAGTCAGACTTCGAGGAATCGGCGCAGACCCACGATCGAGCCGATCACGCCGATCCCGGCACCGAGGATGATCACGTACAAGCCGATCGTGTACGCATCTGCGTTCCCGACGTAGAAGCCGCGCGAGAAGTCGGAGTTGCGCGCGATCGCGTTGCTGATGACCTCTTTCAGCCCGTAGACCGCGCCGAACGCGAACGCGGCGCCGATCACGCCCTGCACGAGCCCCTCGAGCATGAACGGGATCCGCACGAACCAGTTCGATGCCCCGACGAGCTTCATCACCTCGATCTCCCGGCGCCGCGCAAAGGTCGCCAATCTGATCGTGTTGACGATCAGGAACAGGGAGGCCGCGAGCAGCAGGAAGAAGATCACGATGAAGGCGGTCCGGATCCAGCTGGTCGCCGACAGCAGCTTCTTCACCTCTTTCGAGGCGGTCTTCACCTCATCGACGCCGGGTTGGGTCGAATATCGGTCCGCGACGGTCTGGGTGAGCTCGGCCTTGGCCGGCGCGACCCGGTACGAGGATGGCAACGCCGCCGCGTCGGTGGTCTGCACCAGGTCCGGCTGGTCTTTGAAGAGCCGCTGGAACTCGTGGTACGCGTCTTCCTTGGTGAGGTAGTGGAAGGAACGGACGTCGTGGTCCGCCTTGAGCGCGCGGTTCAGCGATTGGATCTGGCCGTCGGTGGCTTTGACGTTCATGAAGATCTCGAGCTCGACGCCGTTCTTCCACTGCTGGGTGCCGTGATCCACGAGACGCGACAGCAGGAGCGCGCCGCCGAGCACGCAGAGCGACACCGCAACCGTGATGATCCCGGCGAGCGTCATCAGCAGGTTCCGGCGAAGCGAGACCAACGTTTCGCGCGCGAAGTACCCGACTCGTGTCAACACAGAGGTTCAGCTCCCGACGCCGTAGACGCCGCGGGCCTGGTCCCGGACCAGTGAGCCGCGGTCGAGCTCGATGACCCGACGCCGCATCATGTCGACGATGCGGGAGTCGTGCGTCGCCATCACGACCGTCGTACCGGTGCGGTTGATCCGGTCGAGCAGGCGCATGATGCCGGTGGTCGTCGTCGGGTCGAGGTTCCCGGTGGGCTCATCGGCCAGCAGGATCAGCGGCCGGTTCACGAACGCACGCGCGATCGAGACTCGTTGCTGCTCACCACCGGAGAGCTCGTCGGGAAAGTTCTCGGCCTTCTTGCTCAGCCCCACGAGATCCAGGATCTGGGGAACCTGAGCCTTGGTGACGTGGCGGGGCCGGCCGATGACCTCGGAGGCGAACGCCACGTTCTCGTAGATGGTCTTGTTGGGCAGCAGCTTGTAGTCCTGGAAGATGCAGCCGATGTTGCGACGCAGCTGGGGAACCTTCCAGGAGCTGAGCTTCGTGATGTCCCGGCCGGCGACGACGATGCTGCCCGCCGTCGGCAGGTCCTCGCGCAGCAGCAGACGCAAGAACGTGGACTTCCCCGAGCCCGACGGGCCGACGAGAAACACGAACTCGCCCTTCTGGACGTCGATCGTGACGTCGCGGAGCGCGACGACCTCGCCCTTGTAGACCTTGGTGACATTTTCGAAGCGGATCATGAGACCGATCCAGGGTAGCCGGGTGGTGCTCGGAGTCCCGGTCACGACCCGGGTGGCCTGCCGCTATTGCTCGCTGCCGGATCTCCTCCACTGGAGAAACGCTTCGATGAACGGATCGAGGTCGCCGTCGAGCACAGCCTGCACGTTGCCCGTCTCGTAGCGGGTGCGCTCGTCCTTCACCAGCTGGTAGGGGTGCAGGGTGTAGGTCCGGATCTGGCTGCCGAACGCGACGTCGCGCTTCTCGCCGGACAGCTTCTCCAGCTCGGCGCGCTGCTCTTCGCGGTGCAGCTGGGCCAGGCGCGCCGCGAGGATCTCCATCGCCTTCGCCCGGTTCTGCAGTTGCGATCGCTGGTTCTGGCACGACACGACGACGCCGGTCGGCAAGTGGGTGATGCGCACCGCGGAGTCGGTGACGTTCACGTGCTGACCACCGGCCCCCGACGAGCGGTAGTAGTCGATGCGCAGGTCGCTCGGCTCGATGTCGGGCAGCTCCGCGGCGTCGAGCGCGGGCACGGCATCGAACGCGGCGAACGCGGTCTGGCGCCGGGCGTTCGCGTCGAAGGGCGAGATGCGGATGAGCCGGTGAACGCCCTTCTCCCCCGTGAGCAGCCCGTAGGCGTTGCGGCCGTGGACGGTGAAGGTGGCCGAGCTGAGCCCGGCTTCGGTGCCCTCGTTCACTTCGTCGAGCTCGACCGAGAATCCCTTGCGCTCGGCCCACCGGGTGAACATGCGCAGGAGCATCTCCGTCCAGTCCTGCGCATCGGTGCCGCCGGCACCGGAGCTCACCTGGCAGATCGCGTCGCGGTCGTCGTGCTCACCGGTGAACAGCGCGCGCAGCTCGAGCTGGTCCAGCTCGGCGCGCAACGCGTCGACCCCCGACGCGATCTCGGGCTCCACCGAATCGTCGGCTTCCTCGCGACCGAGCTGGTAGAGCGTCTGCAGATCGTCGACGCGCGCTTCGAGCCCGGCGACGAGCTCGACATCGTCTTGCACCTCGGAGAGCTCGGTCGTCACCCGGCGGGCCTCGTCCGGGTCGTCCCACAGCCCCGGCGCAGACGCCTCCGCCTCGAGCGCGGCAAGCCGCTCCCGCTTCGCGTCGATGTGCAGGTACGCGTGCGCCTCGTCCACTCGCTTGCGAAGCGCGCTGAGATCATCGGTGAAGTCGCGCATGGATTCCTCGGGCCGGGAGTCCGGAGCAGGCCGCTAGGCCCGGACAGCACTAACGGCCATGACAGAGCTTGTACTTCTTGCCGCTGCCGCAGTAGCAGGGCTCGTTGCGGCCGGGCGTCTTCTCCACCCGGACCGGCTCGATCGTCGGTGCTTCTTCGGCCACGGGCGTCGGCGCACCCTCGTCGAGGGCCTCGATGGGACCGGCGAGTGCCGCCGCCGCGAACCCACCCGAGCCCTGGACCGGGTCCTCGGCGGCCGAGTACCGCAGGTTGCGAACCGGGCGCGGGGCTTCGTCGGCCACGACCTCGAGGCGGAAGATGTAGCGGACGAAGTCGTCCTTGATGCCCTCCATCATCGCCTCGAACATGTCGAAGCCCTCGCGCTGCCACTCGGCGAGCGGGTCCCGCTGGCCCATGGCGCGCAAGTTGATCCCCTCGCGCAGGTAGTCCATCTCGTAGAGGTGCTCGCGCCAGTGCTGGTCGATGACCGAGAGCATCACGCGGCGCTCGATCTCCCGCAGCGTGTCGGCACCGACCGCTTCTTCCTTCTGCTCGTACTGCTCGACCGCGTCGCCGTGCAGCAGCTCGAACACGGCTTCCGAGCTGACGAGCTCGTGCAGCTGGTCTTGTTGCACGCGCGTCGGGAACACGTCCTGGGCTTGCACCAGGAGCTCGTCCAGATCCCAGTCCTCGGAGAAGTCTCCGTCGCCGCACGCAGCTTTGACGATGTGGTCGATCGCGCCTTCGATCGCTTCGAGCGAGTCCTCGCGCAGGTCGCCGCCGTCGATGATCTGCTGGCGACGCTTGTAGATCACCTTGCGCTGCTCGTTCATCACCTCGTCGTACTTGAGCACGTCCTTGCGGATCTCGAAGTTGCGATCCTCGACGGTTCGCTGCGCGCGCTCGATCGCGCGGGTGACCATCTTCGCTTCGAGCGGCATGTCGTCCGGGAAGGTCTTGCCCATCACCCAGCTCATCGCGCCGGTGGCGAAGAGCCGCATGAGCTCGTCTTCGAGCGAGAGGTAGAAACGGCTCTTGCCGGGGTCGCCCTGGCGCCCCGCGCGGCCACGGAGCTGGTCGTCGATACGCCGGCTCTCGTGGCGCTCGGTGCCGAGCACGTAGAGCCCGCCGTTCTCGCGGACCTTGTTGCCCTCCTCGGTGCACTGCAGCTTGAACTCGGCGAGCAGCTTGTCGTACTTGTCGGGGTTCTCTTCGGGCGTGCCGCCCTCGGCGATCAGCTCCTCACGGGCCAGGCCCTCGGGGTTGCCACCGAGCAGGATGTCGACACCCCGACCGGCCATGTTCGTGGCGACCGTGACCGCCCCGATCCGCCCGGCCTGGGTGACGATGTTCGCTTCGCGCTCGTGCGCCTTCGCGTTGAGGACCGAGTGCGGGATCCCCCGCTTCTCGAGCAGCCGCGACAGCTTCTCGGACTTGTCGACCGAGATGGTGCCGACCAGGACCGGCTGGCCGTTCTTGTACCGGTCCTGGATGTCGTCGGCGGCCGCCGCGAACTTGGCGTCCTCGCTCTTGTAGATGAGGTCCGGCTGGTCGTCACGGATCATCGGCTGGTTCGTCGGGACGCTCACGACCTCGAGCCCGTACGTGTGCGCGAACTCGCCGGCCTCCGTCGACGCGGTGCCCGTCATGCCCGCGAGCTTCTCGTAGAGCTTGAAGTAGTTCTGCAGGGTGACCGTGGCGAGCGTCTGGTTCTCTTCCTTGATGCGGACGCCCTCCTTCGCCTCGACGGCCTGGTGCAGACCTTCGCTCCAGCGCCGGCCCTCGAGGATGCGACCGGTGAACTCGTCGACGATCTTCACCTCGCCGTCCTGCACCACGAAGTCCACGTCCCGCTTGAACAGCTCCTTCGCCCGCAGCGCGGCTTGCAGCTGGTGGACGAAGTTCTGGTTCACGTGCTCGTACAGGTTGCCGACGTCCAGGGCCTGCTCGACCCGGTGGATGCCCTCCTCGGTCGGCACCACGGTGCGCTTCGCCTCGTCGACCTCGTAGTCGCGGTCGCGCTGCAGGCCCTTCACGATGCGGGCGAACTGGAAGTAGAGCTGCTGCGCGTCGTCCGCGCGGCCCGAGATGATCAGCGGGGTCCGCGCCTCGTCGATGAGGATCGAGTCGACCTCGTCGACGATGGCGAAGAAGTGGCCCCGCTGACTCTGCTCCTCGCGCGAGCCGGCCATGTTGTCGCGCAGGTAGTCGAACCCGAATTCGTTGTTCGTGCCGTAGGTGATGTCCGCGGCATAGGCCTGGCGCTTCAGCTCGGGATCGTCGATGTCCGGAAGCACCGTGCCGACGCTGAGTCCGAGGAACTGGTGGATCTGCCCCATCCAGATCGCGTCGCGCTTGGCGAGGTAGTCGTTCGTGGTGACGAGGTGCACACCCTGGCCGGCGAGCGCGTTCAGATAGGCCGGCAGGGTGGACACCAGCGTCTTGCCCTCGCCGGTCTTCATCTCGGCCACCCAACCGAAGTGCAGCGCCGCGCCACCCATGACCTGGACGTCGAAGTGACGCTGGCCGAGCACGCGGCGCGCGGCCTCGCGCACCGTCGCGAAGGCCTCGGGCAGCAGCTCGTCGAGGTCCTCGCCGTTGTCGACGCGCTGGCGGTACACCCCGGTGAGCGCCCGGAGCTCCGGGTCGGAGAGCTTCTCCATCTCCGGCTCGAGTCGGGAGACCTCGGGGACGATCGACTCGAGGAGCTTGAGCTTGCGGCCCTCGCCGAGGTTCAAAATCTTCTTGAAGAGACCCATTGCGTCCAGTCTACCGGCGCCCCCCTGTGGATCCGGGCGCTGTCTTGCTGGGTTGCTGCGCTGTCCGCACTGCGTGCCCGCTCCCACCTGCGCTCGGCGAGCAGGGTTACCCCACGGCCTCGATGAGGCCCAGGTGGCCGTCCCGGCGCCGGTACAGGACCGCGGCGCGGCCGCTCTCGGCGTTCGTGAAGAGATAGAAGTCGTGACCGAGGAGGTCCATCTGCAGGGCGGCCTCGTCCAGCGCCATCGGCTTCGACGTGAACTGCTTCGTGCGGACAATCTGCGCGTGCCCGTTGCCACCGGCCTCGGGTGCGCCGGCGGCACCGGGTGCGGGCAGCGCCTCGTCCCAGTCCTCGATCGGCGGCGGGGGCGACGAGCGGCGGCGGCGCGGGTGGGCACGCTCGACCTTCTTCTCCTTGAGCCGGGTCAGCTGGTGCTCGACCTTGTCGATGACGAGATCGAGCGCCGCGACCGGATCCGTGGACGCGGCGTGCGCCTTCACGAAGTGGCCCTTGAGGTGGACCGTGACCTCGCAGAGGTCCTTGTCGTGGACCCGGGGGTTGCGGATCTCGGAGTAGTCCACCTCGACCCGGGTGATCTTGAGGTTGAAGCGCTCGAACTTCGCGAGCTTCTCCCGCGTGAGCTCCTGGACGGTTGGAGCGACCTTGATGTTCTTGCCGCGGAAGATGATGTCCATCAGCACCCCACTGCTCGGCGATTCACGACCCGTCATCTTCGCGCCGGCCGCAACGGGGCTAGAAGGCCCAAGCCAGCGCGCGCCGTTCCGGGGGCAGGCCGACGAGCGAGGACGCGAGAAGCGCCTCCGCGACCAGATCGGCGGGGATCTCGTAGGTGCCGGCGACCACCTCGGCGCGGACGCGGGCGACCCGCGATCGGGACCAACCGGGCCGTGATTCGCCAAGTCGCAGATCGGCCAGGGGGGTGCTTGTGGTCACGGTCTTCCGTCGTCGCCCCCGGTACCCCCCTTGAGGAAAATCTCACTCTCCGTGGCCATGCGGGGGACAACGGACGACCAACGGAGCCGCAGCATCCGGCTTCACGGGGTCCGGGCGGCGGCCAGCCCGAGGACCGCCGGCGACCCCGCCCGGCGCAGGGCGACCGCCCCGGCCGAGAGCGTCGCCGCCGTGGTGACGACGTCGTCGACGAGCAGCACCCGGCGGCCGTGCGCCGCGGCCCGGGCCCGGAAGCGGGGCCCGGCGATCCGCTCCTCCCGTCGAGCGCCCGTCTGCGGCGCGCCGGGAAGCCGCGTCAGCAACCCGCGCACGGGAAGCCGGGTCTGGCGGCCGACGGCGCGCGCGAGCAGCTCCGCATGATCGAAGCCGCGTTCGCGGCGGCGCGCCGGGGTGGTGGGCGCCCAGGTCACCACGTCTACCGCGTCGACCGCCTGGAAGCTCGCGAGCATCGCCTCCGCCAACCACGTGACCGCCGCGCGTGAGTTGCGGTACTTGACGCGAGCGACCAGCTCCCGCGCGACACCGGCGTACGCGAACGCGACCACGAGCGCGTCGAGCCCCGGCGGGGTCGCGTGTGGCGGCGCGGCCTCGATCGTGTCGAGGCAGGACGCGCACACCGGTTCGGCTGCGACACCGCACCCCGGGCACGACCCGGGGAGCAGCACCTCGGTCAGCAGCCGGAACATCTGCCGAACCTACCGGTGCGGTGTGACAACTATCCCGTCCGCCGTCCAACCCCCCTCGTTTCGGGGTGAGCTCGCGTCGCCATGGCAACGCGAGCGCACCCCGAAAGGGGTTCGAGGTCGCGCTGTTCTCTAGTAGCGGTAGTGATCGGGCTTGTAGGGGCCCTGCACCGGGATGCCGAGGTAGTCGGCCTGCTCCTCGGTGAGCGTCGTGAGCTTCACGCCGAGCTTCTCGAGGTGCAGCCGCGCCACTTCCTCGTCCAGGTGCTTCGGGAGCGTGTACACCTTGCGCTCGTAGAAGTCCGGGTGCGTGAAGATCTCGAGCTGCGCCATCACCTGGTTCGTGAAGCTGTTCGACATCACGAAGCTCGGGTGACCCGTTGCGCAGCCGAGGTTCAGCAGTCGACCTTCGGCGAGGACGATGATCGAGTGGCCGGGCGAATCACTGGTCGCAGGGAACTTCCACTCGTCGACCTGCGGCTTGATGTTGATCCTCTCGATGCCCTTGGTCTTCGCCAGGCCCGCCATGTCGATCTCGTTGTCGAAGTGGCCGATGTTGCCGACGATGGCGTTGTGCTTCATCCTCGCCATGTGCTCGGCGGTGATGATGTTCTTGTTGCCGGTGGTGGTGACGAAGAGGTCCGCGGTCTCGAGCACGTCCTCGAGCGTCGTGACCTCGTAGCCCTCCATCGCGGCCTGCAGGGCGCAGATCGGGTCGATCTCGGTGATGACGACGCGAGCGCCCTGGCCCCGCAGTGACTGCGCGCAGCCCTTGCCGACGTCGCCGTAACCGCAGACGACGGTGACCTTGCCCGCGATCATCACGTCGGTCGCGCGGCAGATGCCGTCGACGAGCGAGTGCCGGCAGCCGTAGAGGTTGTCGAACTTCGACTTCGTCACCGAGTCGTTGACGTTGATGGCCGGGAACAGCAGCGATCCCGCCTCGGTCATCTGGTAGAGCCGGTGCACCCCGGTCGTGGTCTCTTCGGTGACGCCCTTGATGTCCTCAGCCATGCGGTGCCACACCCGGTCGTCCTCGGCGTGAATGCGCGCGAGCAGCTTGAGGATGATCTCGAACTCCTCGGAGTCCGCGGTCGACGGGTCGGGAACCTTCCCGGCCTTCTCGAATTCGACGCCCTTGTGCACGACGAGCGTCGCGTCACCACCGTCGTCGAGGATCATGTTCGGGCCGCCACCGTCAGGCCAGCGCAGCGCCTTCTCGGTGCAGTCCCAGTACTCCTCGAGCGTCTCGCCCTTCCAGGCGAACACCGGGATGCCGGCCTTCGCGATCGCCGCCGCCGCGTGGTCCTGGGTGGAGAAGATGTTGCAGCTCGCCCACCGCACCTGCGCACCGAGCTCCACCAGCGTCTCGATGAGCACCGCGGTCTGGATGGTCATGTGCAGCGAGCCGGTGATGCGGGCGCCGGTGAGCGGCTTGGCCTTCGAGTACTTCGTCCGCAGCGACATCAGGCCGGGCATCTCGTGCTCGGCGAGCTGGATCTCCTTGCGGCCGAACTCGGCCAGCGAGAGATCTGCAACCTTGAAGTCACCCGCGTCGAGCGACGAGGGAGAAGAGACGGTCGTGGTCATGAGCTACTCCATTGACAGGTCAAGGCACTGGGTTCGTGCCCGTTCAGATGGAGTCGGCCCGGAACACCGGATGACAGCCCCGACGGGGCCCGACCAGGCGTCCAGGTTAGCGCGCCACGATCCGTTCGAAAATCGCGGTAGTGGCTCAGTTTGAAGTTCCTGGCTGAGCGAGACGGTCGTAGCCTTTGCGCCGTGAAAGCGGCAGAGACGTTCTTGTTCTGGTTCCCCCTGCTCCTGGTTGGCTCGGTCCTCTGGCAACTCGGCACTGAGAACTGGTCCGGTGCTGCTGCCGTCAGAGGCAGCTCGGAAGGCGGCTGAGGCTCGTTGGAGTGACGGCTAGCTGTAGTGACCATGGACGTTGTTGAGGGTCTGGTGGTCCACGGTTGAATCGAGCTATCTCATCGGCGACGGCCTGGAAGTGGTGGCGGCGGTTCCGTCTTGAGGGCGACGCGGGATTGACGACCCACGCCACGACAGCCGACCCAGACGAAAGCAGCCATGCGGCCGTGCTCGCATTGGTCGCGACCGACCAGGCTCGTTTGATCCTCCTGCCCGTGCTCGAAGGCTACGCATCCGGTACGGCTGTCGCTTTGGGGCCTCGGCCTGCTTCGAGTTAACCGCTCACTAACTTCGGCACATCTAGCGTGATTGCGGGCAGGACAACCCCTGTTGACCTCGGACGCTCCCTGCCCGCGCCCGGAGTCCAGGGGGTCCCTGCCCCTTTCGCGAGGTGGGCAGTGAGCAAACTCAACGTCAGTCCGTATCACTCGGTTCGCCTGCACCGTCACGACCGCGTGTACCACGACCGCGCCGACTGTCCGACCGGCAAGCTCATCCACTCCGAAGCACTCGCCAAGGGAACTGGCGGACTCCGACGCTGCGAACAATGCCGCGTCCTCGATGACGAGGCGGAGCAGTAGCCCGAAGCCACTTGGTCGGCGGGGTCCAGACCTGAACCAAGGGTGATCATCGGCCTGCGGGGTTGCGACAGGGCCGAGAAACGAGAGGCTAGGTCCGCGTCGACACCCATTGCGACCAATCTCGGGGACCTCGATCCAAACTGAGCCGCTACCAAAATCGCGGTGCGCGGCGTTCACGAGCTGGACGTGCTGTGGCCGGGGTCTGTCCGCAGGTGACGCAGGGCCCCGACCAGCGGTCCGGGTTCGGATGAGCGCGGGTTTTCGCGAGCCGAGCTCGTCGCGGCCCCCGCGTTCGGCGCTGCCCATGGCCCCAGTATGAAACCGTCCCCGGGCCACCGGACCAGGAGCAGGTGATCAGGTGGCCGGGGCCTGCCAGCCGCGGCCGGCGCTGGCCCGGACGGCCTCGGTCTCGTCGGGGCGGGCGTAGTCGTCCTCGAGCCGGTGCGTGGTCCCGATCTCGGGGGTGGAGACCTCGAGCACGTCGCAATCCGTGACTCCGACGAGCCGGTGGCGCTGGCCGATCGCCACCGTGTAGCCCACCCCGGGCTGCAGCTCGGTCTCGACGAGCTCGCCGCCGCCGTCGTCCCACACCACGAGCGCCCGGCCGTTCAGGAGGAACCAGGACTCGGTCTTGGCGTCGTGCACCTGGAGCGAGAGGCGCTTCCCTGCGTCGATGTGCAACACCTTGCCCACGTACGGCCGGTCCCGGGGCGTCCAGAGGACCTCGTAGCCCCACGGCTTCTCGGTCCGGCTCGCGAACCCCTCGACCGAGATTCCTTCACCACTCACGATCTCTGCTCCCTGGATTCAACGGCGGCAAGCGTGCCGACGGGTTCGGTCGCAGCGGCATCCGTCATGCGAGCGCCCGCTTCAGCTGCGCGATCGCATCGACCGGTCCCGGGTCCACGTCGTTCTGCAACGCGAGGTAGCAGCTGGTCCAGTCGCCGACGTACATGAGATCGAGGAGCTGGGCCAGGCGCCCCTCCCCTTCCGCCTGCACCTCGAGCACCTGCCCGACGCACTCCTCCATGAGCGCGCGCGTCGCCGCGAAGCGCGGCGAGAGCCGCTCGTGCTCGCTCCCGTGGCGCAGCTCGACGAGCGTGAAGACCTGGCGGGTGACGTCGCCGTTCTGGCCCCAACCGCAGATCTCGTTGTGATCGAGCTCGGGATACGCGGCGAAGAACGCCGGCGCTTTCGCGTTCTCGTTCACGTCGCACTTCCAGCGCATCGCCGCGACCGCGCCGATCGCCCCTCCCCCGTAGACGAGCGGGATCGTCCGGTCGATCTTGCGGGCGAGCTCCCTGGCCGGGTTCGCGACGCCGGACACCTCCTGCCGGCAGCGATCGCGCCGGTGCGCCAGCTGCTCCTGCGCCTTCACGAGCAGCGCGTGCGCGTCGGGCAGCACTCCCATCTTGAACAGGGTGACGAACAGTGGCGCGACGAGCGTGCCGAGCGCGGAGCGCGGCATGTATCCCGGCATGCACTCGACGTGCAGCGCGCTGCGGAGATTGGCGAGCTCACCCCCACTCGACACCGTGACGAGCGTCGCCCCCGCACCGAGGGCACCCTCCGCCATCGACAGCGTCTCTTCGGTGTTCCCGGAGTACGACACCGCGAACGCCAACGTCCCGGGGCCGACGTAACCGGGGGTGCGGTACTGCTTCAGGACCGCCACGGGTACGGGGAGCTGGGCGTTGTTCACGACGTTGAAGACGTCGCCGGCGATTCCCGATCCACCCATGCCGAGCACGACGATGTTCTTCAGCGTCTCCGGCTCGGGAAGGTCGCTCGCGTGGATCGCCTCCCCCGCGGCCTCGTGGGCGGCCGCGAGCTGCTCGGGCAGTCCCGCAACCTGGTCGAGGAATCCCAGCGAATCCGCCGCGTCGCTCACGCCACTAGCTCGCGAAGGTCGGGTGGATTCCGTCGGCCTCGGCCTTGGCGAGCAGGCGTTCGTGCTCGGTCTCGTTCACCGATTCGGCCTCGTCGATAAGCATGATCGGGATGTCGTCACGCACTGCGTACCGCCGCTTCAGTCGCGGGTTGTACAACGAGGACTCGTCCACGAAGTAGAGCAGTGGGCCCTTGTCCTCGGGGCAGGCCAGGATCTCGAGCAGCTGGGGGTCGAGTGCCACGTGGATGTCTCCTCTAGGTCGTGCGGGCTCGCCGGTGGTGCGGTCTCACGCCTCGGCTCGGATGAGGTCCAGCACCTCTTCGGTGTGAGCATCGCACGCGAGCCGGTCGGCTGCCTCGACGTTCAGCCGCAGCAGCGGCTCGGTGTTGCTCGGCCGGAGGTTGAACCACCAGTCCCCGAGATCCACGGTGAGGCCGTCGAGCCGGTCCTGCTCGGCCCCGCGGTACGCCCCGGCGACGCGCTCGATCACGGCCAGGGGGTCGCCGACGGTGGTGTTGATCTCGCCGGACTGGGCGTAGCGCTCGAACGGCTTGCGCAGCTCGGAGAGCGGCGCGGCGGCTCGGCTCAGCTGCTCCAGCACGACCATCGCGGCGATGAGCCCGGAGTCCGCGCGCCAGTTGTCGCGGAAGTAGTAGTGCCCTGAGTGCTCGCCGCCGAAGACCGCCTTCGTCTCGGCCATGACCTGCTTGATGAACGAGTGCCCCACCCGGGACCGGATCGGTGTCCCACCCATCTCGCGGATGACCTCGGGCACGACCTTCGAGCAGATCAGGTTGTAGACCACGGTCTCGCCCGGGCCGGTCTTCTCGAGGATCCCCTTGGCCACGATCGCGGTCGTGATGGAACCGGAGATCGGCTGCGCCTGGTCGTCCACGAGGAACACGCGGTCCGCGTCGCCGTCGAACGCGAGCCCCACGTCGGCCCCGGCCTCGAGCACGGCCTTCTGCAACGACACGAGGTTCTCGGGCTGGATCGGGTCGGCCGGGTGGTTCGGGAAGGTGCCGTCGAGCTCGCCGAACAGGATGTCCAGGTCGAACGGCAGGGCATCGAACACCGCGGGTACCACCAGGCCACCCATGCCGTTCGCGGTGTCGGCGACGACGCGGAGCGGCCGCAGGGCGCCGGTGTCGGCGAACGAGCGCACGTGGTCGGCGAACTCGGCCAGCAGGTCCCGGTGCTCGACCCGGCCCGCCTCCTCGGCTCGTTCGACCAGCCCGGCCGCGACCGCTTCCTTGATCTGTACGAGACCTGTCGCCTCGCCGACCGGGGCCGCCGAGGCCCGGCACATCTTGATGCCGTTGTACTGGGCCGGGTTGTGGCTCGCGGTGAACATCGCGGCCGGCGCGTCGAGCTTGCCCGAGGCGAAGTAGACGAGGTCGGTCGAGGCCAGGCCGACATCCACCACGTCGGCGCCGGCGAGGGTCGCGCCTTCGATGAACGCTTGGCTGAGCGGGACCGACGACGGGCGCATGTCGCGCCCGACGATCACGGTCGAAGCCGCGGTGAACCGGGCGAAGGCATTGCCGATCTTCTTCGCGACGGACTCGTCGAGCTCCTCGGGATAGAGGCCTCGGACGTCGTACGCCTTGAAGATGATGTCGAGCGAGTCGGCCACGATGCGGGGGCCCCGAGAGTCCTCACCGCCGGGAAGGCGGGACGATCATGGTAGCGCCGGCTCCTCGGGTCGCCCCGGGGAGTTGTCCCGGGGTTCCGGCTCGTCGAGCTCGTCGAGCCCGTCTTCGACGGCGGGTGAAGGCGGATCGGCCCCCGGGCCGGGGTCGGGATCGGTGCCCCGGTCCGCGGCGCGCGGCCGCCACCGCACGAGGCCGACGAGGCCGGCCACCCCCACGATCGTGAGGAAGATGCCGATCCACTCCGGACCGCTGCGGGCGTAGTGGAGGCTCACCGAGCGTGACGTCGGCACCACCACCATGAGGTTCGGCGTCAGGCGCCACGGCCCGTTCGCCCCGCTCGCCTCCCAGTTGGGGAAGTAGGAGGTGCGGACCACGACGGGCACGCCGGTGCGCGACACATGGAACGAGACGGAGTCGTCGCTCTGGCGGACCGCCGAGACCTTCACCGACGGCAGGCGCCGGCGCGGTGCGGTGTCCGCCCGGGCGGGCTGCACCCGCGCCCAGCTCGCGGGGCCGCCGGCGGCGAGCGGACGGTCGAGCGCGGCCGGATCGTTCCACCAGCCCGCGGCGAGGCACTCCCACGCGCCGAGCTCCGGATCCTTCTGGCCCGCGATCGGCTTCCGGCCGAAGCACTCCGACTGCGTGCCGGCCCGCGCGTCGACGACGACCGGCTCGTAGCGCAACGGCGCGACGGTGGCGGCGTCGCGCACCGCGTAGATGTCCCAGCCGCTCGGCGGCGCTCCGTCGAGGTCCGGAACCTGCGCGACGAGTCGTAGGCCCGGGTTCGCGGCCGCGTGCTGCTTCGCCTCGGTCGAGTACGCCATGTAGTAGCGGACACCGAGGAGCCGCATGTAGCGGACACCGAGGTTGAAGTCGTCGATCGAGCGGTAGTCCAACCCACGCACCGGATTCGATGCGTTACCCGGACCGGACAGTGGCGCGACCGCCATGAAGTGGTACGGAGTCGTAGCCGCGGACTCGTAGTAGAGACCTTCCATCGACGCGATGCGCCCGTGCGTCCAGTACGGCAGGAGCATCAGCGCGAGCGACGTTCCGTAGGTGTCGATGGCCTGCCCGCCCTCCCACATCGCGCGGCCCGGTGGTAGCCGGTTCATCGTGTCGATGAGCCGCTTGTACTCGCGGTACGGCTTGGGCTTCGTGCTCGAGGGTGACGCATCCTGGTACCCCGAGTAGTTCCACTGGGCCCAGAAGTCGAGGAACCCGCGGGAGATGTGCGCGGACCACAGCGCGCCCCCGCTCACCAGCACGACGAGCACGACCGCGGTGACGCTCTTGACCAGCCGGAAGCGCCGACCGTCGATGACGGGGTCCAGCTCCCATTCCTCGCTCGGCCCGGGCGGCGGGCCGAGCCAGACGAGCGCGAGCTGCTGCGACACGCCACGGGCCATCTCGGCCACACCCGCGGCGGCGAGCAGGTAGAGGCCGAGGTACCAGAACGGCAGGAAGCGCAGGTTCCACGCGTGCAGCTCGGGCCAGACGCGGAACACGAGCGCGAACGTCAGCGAGAGCGTCAGGATCGTGAGGATGGCCCGATCGCGGCGCACGAGCCCGATGAGCGCGCCGATCCCCGCGAGGCCGATGACCCACCAGAGCTCACCCGGGAAGAGGTAGTCGATGTACCAGGTGAGCTTCTCGTAGCGCATGTTCGCCGTGTACCCGAACGTGGCGAGCAGCGGGACGGTCCAGAACGCGGTGAGCAACGCGCCGACTGCCGCGACCGCGACCGCCACCCGCAGGTTGCGGAGCGGTCGGTAGAACAACCAGACGACCACGGCGCCCACGACGACGAAGATGCCCACGACCACATGGCTCAGGATCGTGACCGCGAGCAGCAGCGCCGGGAGCCAGATGCGGCGACCAGTCCGGAGCGAGAACGCGAACGCGCCGAGGAACGAGACTCCGAACACCAGCGCCAGCGTGAAGGAGTACTCCCCCGCCAACGCGCTCACGATCGGCCCACCCATGATGCGCTGGTTGAACTGGATCGTCGCGTTGTGGGTTCCGGGCGCCGCGGCGACACCCTTGAAGAACAGGAACAGCGTCGTGCCGATGGCGAACAGCTCGGGACCGGGGCGCCGCACGCGCAGACCGCGTCCGAGGAAGTACGCGCTCGCCGGGAGCAGCACCGGCCCGAGCGCGGTCACGAGCTTGAACGCGATGTTGTACGGCAGGACCAGGTCGGCCACGACGACGAGCACGGCCGGGAACGGGAAGTAGAACTGGCCGGCGGGGAACCCCGCGAACCAGTCCGGGGACCAGCCGGCGACCCGGAACGAGGGCAGCAGGTGGTCCCGGAGGTAGGCCGGGAACCACACGTGGGCTCCCATGTCCCCGCCGTTGGCGGTGGTGTCGCGCAGCAGCAGCGCCGGGTCCAGCTGGAAGAAGACCACCAGGCTGCAGCTGAGGACGACGAGGATCCCGAGGATCCGCCAGACCAGGCTCAGGTCCCGGTCGGGTGGGGGAAGCTCGGTGTCGGAGAACGCCGGCACCTCTCGGGGCGGCTCCGGATCGGGCGCGACCGCGGGCGGCGGAAGCGTGCGCACCGACATTCCCTCAGCATGGCAGCCGGGCGTTGGCGCGCCGGCGCGGCTGTCGGAGGTTCTCCGGAGCGCGAAGGGCGAACCGGGTCAGCCTCGGTGACGAGCTTGGTCAGCGGGCGACCCGGGCCATCTCGAGGACCCGGGTCAGCGAGAGGGGCCCGTCGACCGAGAGCCAGCTCTTCGCCTCGCAGCGACCGCACTGGCGGAACATGACGTCCTCGCCCGCGATCTTCATCCTGATCTCGACGACTCCACCGTTCGCACACCGGCTGCACTGCATTCGACCCGCTCCTCTACTGGAGTTGCTCTGTGCTTCTGGTGTCGACGATTCGCCCGAATTTTCTGGAGGATGATCGAGGGATGAGAGGGATGATTGAGAGAATGATGAGCTGCGTTCTCCCTGGTCAGGGCGCTACCCGCCGCGACCGGCGGCGGCCGGCGAGCACGATGCTCAACCCTTCGGCCGCCGGGGAATGGAGTCACGAGACGAGCAGGACGACGGCCGACAACAGGTTGAAGCCGACGTGCAGCAGGACCGACTCGGAGAGCTCGCCGGTACGAACCGCTCGGGTCGCGCTGATCACCGCGAGCAGGAGCAACGGTGCCATGAGCGGCAGCGTGCTCGGGTCCAGGAGGTGCGCGGCGGCGAAGACCACGGACGAGATCAGCACCGCCGCGAGCGGCGTCGTGCGGCGGAGCAGCGCCCGGAGGAGCAGGCCCCGGAACAGGAGCTCTTCGACCAACGGGGCCACCAGGGCCACCCCGAGGATGACGAGCACCAGCTCCGGGCCGTGGCTCCTCTCCAGCGTCTTCACGGCCTCCTGCTGGTCGACGCCCCCCGAGACCTGGTCGAGCAGCCCTACGAGCCCCAGGGAGACGAGCTGGAGCAGGACCCCGCCGGCGAGCCAGGGCCAGTCCCGGCCCCGGACCACCAGCCCGAAATCGCCCCGCAGCGTGCCGCGGCCCTTGAGCCGGCTCACCACGAGCAGGGCGATCAGGATGGCCCCGTTCTGCGCGAACAGGCCGACGACGAGGTCGATGCCGTCCGTGTGGCTGACCCCGGTGCGACCCCGCACCGCGGCGGCGATCGATGCCGCGATCGCGCCGACGACCAGGCCGGCGAACCAGACCCAGACCACGTCACCGAGCCCCCACCGCACGGCCCGCCGGGTCGGATTGCGCGCTGCGCCCACGAACCGCACGCTAATGCCAGCTCCCTTTCCGGAGATCTCCCTCGGCCGGACGCCGAAAAGGGGAGATCTCGGGCGGCCGAGGCGGTCGCGCACCGGGCCCGGGAATCTTGTGACCGTGGGCGTCGTTTGACGTCGTGAGACCGCCACGAGGGCCCACCGGCTCTACGATGGTGCCCCGACGGGCGTCGAGCCCGCATGAACGAGGAGCCCGACTCCGATTGAGCAGTCGCCCACCCGATCGTCCGCCCGGGCCCGGTAAGCCGGCGGGCTCCCAGCCCTCGACTCCCCGACCGTGGCCACGCTGGCTCCCGCTGGTCGTGCTCGGCGTCGTCGTCGCGATCTTCCTCTTCACGAGCGTCCGCACGAGCAACACGGACAAGGCCTCGCTCACCTACAGCCAGTTCACCGACGCCGTCGCGGCCCGCGAGATCAAGAGCGTCAGCTATGACCCGTCGAACGGCAAGCTCACCGGCGAGTTCAAGAGCGCGCACGACGGCAAGACCCAGTTCACGTCGTCCGGGCCGAACAACGACCTGCAGGAGAACCAGCTCAAGAACCTGCAGAAGGCGGGCGTCGACGTCAAGTACGTGCGCGAGGGATCGAACCCGCTCGTCGGCATCCTGCTGTGGGTGCTGCCGCTCGTGCTCATCATCGGCTTCTTCATCTGGATGAACCGACGCGCCCAGGGACAGATGGGCGCGGTGATGAACATCGGTCGAAGCCGCGCCAAGGTCTACGACGCCGAGAAGCCGAAGACCACGTTCTCCGATGTCGCGGGTTACGAACCCGTGAAGCAGGAGATCACCGAGGTCGTCGACTTCCTGAAGAACCCGGGCAAGTTCAAGGAGATCGGCGCGCGCATCCCGCGGGGCGTGCTGCTCGTCGGCCCTCCCGGCACCGGCAAGACCCTGCTCGCGCGCGCGGTCGCGGGCGAAGCAGGTGTGCCGTTCGTCGCGATCACCGGCTCGGACTTCATGGAGATGTTCGTCGGTGTCGGCGCGGCGCGCGTGCGTGACCTGTTCCAGACCGCGCGCAAGCAGGCTCCCGCGATCATCTTCATCGACGAGATCGACTCCATCGGGCGCAAGCGCGGTGCGGGTCTCGGCGGTGGCCACGACGAGCGCGAGCAGACGCTCAACCAGATGCTCGCCGAGATGGACGGCTTCGAGACGAGCGTCGGGATCGTGATGATCGCGGCCACCAACCGTCCCGACATCCTCGACTCCGCCCTGCTCCGGCCGGGCCGATTCGACCGCCAGATCATGGTGCCGCTCCCCACGCAGGAAGAGCGGATCGAGATCCTGAAGGTGCACTTCCGGGACAAGAAGATCTCCGACGACGTGGACATCGCAGTCGTCGCGCGCGGCACGCCCGGCATGTCCGGCGCCGACCTCGCCAACCTCGTGAACGAAGCCGCGTTGTTCGCGGTACGGCGCGGCGAGACGTCGGTGCACCGGGAGGACTTCGAGGACGCGCGTGACCGCGTGCTCATGGGTCTCAAGCGGCCGACCGTGGTGATGAACGAGGAAGAGAAGGAGCACACCGCGTTCCACGAAGGTGGCCACGCGGTCGCGGCCTACGTTCTCGAGCACGCCGATCCGGTGCACAAGGTCACGATCCTGCCGACGGGCATGGCGCTCGGCATGACCCAGCAGCTGCCCGAGGAAGAGAAGTACTCGCACGACAAGGACTTCCTCGACGACATGCTCAGCGTGCTGCTGGGCGGTCGCGTCGCCGAGGAGACCGTGTTCGGATCACAGTCGACGGGCGCGCAGAACGACCTGGTGCGCGGCACCGAGATCGCCCGCCGGATGGTGCGGGAATGGGGCATGTCCGATCGCATCGGCCCGATGGCCTGGGGCTCCCAGGGCGCGGTGTTCCTCGGCGAGGACCTGGTCCACACGCGTGACTACTCGGACGAGACCGCCCGCGTGATCGACGAAGAGGTGGAGCGCATCCTGCGGACGCAGGAGGAGCGCACCAAGGAGCTGCTGACGCGATACCGCCCGGGTCTCGACGCGGTGGCGAGGGCCCTTCTCGAGCACGAGACCCTCGACGGGCTCGAGGTCGAGCGGCTGGTGGACGACGCGATGGGCTACCGCGCGGGTGGACCGCGCAAGGTCGTGCTGGCGGACGGAAGCATCGAGACGGTCGACGACGACGGTCAAGCCATCGACGAAGACGGCCACCCCGTCCAAGCCATCTAGGCGATAAGAGCAGCATTCGGGGCGCGAGGCCGTCGCCAGAGCGACGCGTACGCGCCCCGAATGCTGCTGGCGCCGCGGCCCGGGGTAGTCCGTTCCCGCGTACCAGCGAAATCTCAGACTCTTGCCCGTGCCAATGCGTCGCGGAGCTCCTGGGCGGTGGCGGGGCCGACGAAGGACTCCCTGACCACGCCTTCGTCATCGACGATCAGCACCATCGGAACGCCGGAGATCTCATAGCGCTCATGGATCGCGCGTGTTGCGCTGAACTCGAGGTCGCAGACCGCCACGTCGCCAGCACCGAGCGCCCGCACCCGTTCTCGCATCCACGCGCAGGAGTCGCACGTCTGCGAGGAGAACAGCGCGACGAGCCAGGGCACATCCGGGCGTGGAAAATCGGCTCGGGAGACCTGGCGTGGCACCGGGTACGCGTCGCGAATCGGTGCGTCGAGCTTGCGCCGGCGCTCCAGCACGACCGCAACGATGATCGCGACGCCGAGCAGCGCGACACCGATCGCGATCCGGAGCATCACGGCGAGGACGGCCACGCGAGGTCGGGGATCGCGGAGGAGACGGAGATGCCCGGGATCGCCGATGACTCACGCTCGACGATGACCGGCGCGGTCGAGTCGACGACGACCACGCCGTCGGGCGGGACCTGGCGCCGGCCCAGGTCGAGCACGACCCGCTTGCCCGGCGCGACGAGAACCTTCCGCGTGTCCGGCGGGACCGACTCCTTGCCGCCGCGCAGCACACGGAGCCGGAACGTCGCCGGCGTGCGCCCGTTATTGAGCACCGCTACGAGATCGATCGATGTCGCCGACACGCGGGAGGGTGCGAGCACCCACCGCCGGGCCGCGCGGGTCTCCCCGACCGTGGTCGCGATGCCGCGAGCGTTGGCCGGTACCGGCGCCACGAGGGCCGTGAGCGTCTCCGCCACCACCGGTGCACGCGACTGCACCGCGACCGAGAACCCGATGCCCGGTGGGACCCGGCGGCCCAGGTCCACGGACACGGCAGTCCGGGCCGGAACGTTCACGATCTCCGGCTCGAGCGCACCACCGTCGAGCCGGGTCCGCACCGTCGCGGTGGTGGGGGTGTCCTGCGGGTTGGCGACGACGAGCGTCTCGGTGCGGCCGGCGACGATCGTGCCGTTGGGGAACTCCCAGTGGCGAGCGAGCTCCGGCGCGCCGATCGAGAGCGCCAGGCCCTGCCGGCCGTCGGTGCCGTCGAGCACCTCCGACTGCTCCGCGACGACGCGCCCGCGGCGCGCCGTGACCTCGGTCCCGACGAGAGCGTCTCGCCGGGCCTGGTCGTGGACTGGCACCGTGACGCGGCTGTGACCCGGCACGACGAAGCCCTGGAGCTCGCCGGGAGCCAACGGGCCGCCGTCGGTGAGGAACGCGATGTCCACGATCGCGTCGTCGGCGAAGGGGTTGAACAGAGCGAGCCAGACCTGCGCGCCGCGGACGGTCGTTCCCGCGGCGAAGTGCCACTCGGGCGCGGCGTCACGCGCGCACGGGCCAATGCCCGCGTCGCCGTTGCTGATGATCGAGTGCGTCACGACCGCCTGAGCCCCGGTGACTTCGACGAGCACGCCCGGTTCGGGGACGGCCAGGATGTCCGCGACGCGCACGGTGGCAAGCGACCCGGCGCCGACATCCAGCGCCCGGACCGTCGGAACGGCGTCCGGCCCGGACATCACGGTGATGCGCGCGTGCGCAGTGCGGTGGCCGATGTTCCCGATGAACAGGCGCTCGTCCGCCCGCCCGCCTGGGTCTGAGGTTCCCTCGGCGCAGTACCACGCGGCTTCGGCCGCATCCGGCGCCGGGACGCGGGGCCCGAGCGCGACGAACGTCGCAGCCCGCGTCGGATTGCTCGCGCCGCTGCGATCCAGGAAGGCGGCCAGGAGCAGGCACCCGAGCACCACGACGATCACGATGATGCGCCCCCGGCGGGCGCTGCTCATGCTCACGGGTTCCCCGTCTCGGAATCGGCGCGTGCCGGGCGGCGCCGCCTCCAGTTGAAGCGCGCGCTCCCCCGCCACAGCAACCATGCGCCGACGATCAGCACGAGCTCGAGCACCACCAGTGGGTAGCGCAGCCACTGGTTCGTGTATGCGAACGAGACGGTGCCCCGCCGCTCGAGGTCATAGCCGTTCGCCCAGCCGAACACGCGACGGTGCGGCAGGGTCGCGGCGCCCGAGGTGGCCTTCCACGCGCTGTCGTACGACTGGCTCCACAAGATCGAGCCGCGCCTCACCGGAGTGCCTTCGAGCACGGGTTTCGCCACGGCCGACGCGCTCAACGGCCCGAGCGGATCCGCCACAGCACTCGTGATCGCGGCCTTGGGCAGCACGGCGGCACCGGGGATCCAGGCCCGGTTCTCGTAGATCGCCATTCCCGGTGGGCCTTCGAGGCGCACGAGGTCGAGCTGCTCGGTGAGCGCGACGAGCAGCGCGGCCGGCGCCGGCTCGGTGCGCTCGATTCCGGGACCCGGCCGCTCGGGGACCGCGAGGTACCGCACGCCCATCGGGCCGAGCAGCGCGCCGACGCGGTTGCTGGCGCGCTCCCGCAGGAGATCGACCGCAGCCCCGACGCGGGTCGCGGCTCCCGCGGACGGGGGCGGCAGGCTCGTCCGGACATCACCGGGACCGTCGTTCGTGATCCCGTACCCGACATCGCCGTGGACGATGGGGTCGACCGGGAGCACCTGCGGGTTGCCGAGCCAGAGGACCCGGAATTGCCCGCTCGCGTCCTCGGACCGCATCCACGAGAGGTTCTGGTTCCAGTCCGAGGCCGGCATGTGCCACCGGCCGCCGGTCGCGTCGACCGCGAACGCCAGGATCGGGAAGGAGAGCGCGATCGCGCCGCCGACCGCGGCGACCTGGCGCCACCCGAAGTGGAAGCGACGGACATCTTCGATGAACGCCGCGACCCCGAGACCCACGGCCAGTGAGATGCCGAGCGCCGCCGGCACCAGCAGGCCTTCCACCGCCGGCATGAGCGAGTCCGGGTAGAAGCGGGCCGGGACCCAGACGAAGGCGATGGACAGGAGGGCCAGCACCCACGCGCGCGTCGCCCACACCAGGCGCGGACCGGACGCGAGGACCAACACGAGCAGGGCGGCACCGGCAATGACCCAACCACCGGCCCCGGCACCGTTGGGCCCGGTCTGGAAGCGCAAGACCTGGGAGAAGTCCAGGTCGTTGCGGAAGGCGAACCCGAGCGCGGCCAGCCGGTCACCGGCTCGGAGGTAGACGAGCGGCCACGGCAACAACAGCACGAGACCCACACCGGTGACCGCGAGCGTCGCCTTCCACAAGCGGCCCAGGCTGCCCGCGCCCTTTGCGATCAGCTGCGCGAGCGCGAGCGCGAGCGCCACCACGATCGGGAGCAGCAACGCCGGCGGCCACGCCGCCGTGGTGAGCGCCACGAGCGCGCTCGTAACGATCACCGTGCGCCACCATCGCCGCACCGGCGAGTCCGGCAGATATCCCCCGAGCCGGAGGAGCCCCGAGACGATGAACGGAAGGAGTGCGTACAGGACCAGGGCACCGAAGCGACCCGCGGCGAGCGCGTTGCGCGGCAGCGGGTTGATCCCGTATGCGAGCGCCGACACCACGGCCGCGCTGCCGGGCCCGGTGATGCGGCGAGCCAGCCGCCACGCCCCGAAGACACCGAAGGGCAGTGCACCGACCACGACGATCGTCCGCGCCAGCCCGGTGGCTCCGAGGGTGAGCGTGCCCAGGACCGAGAACACGCCGAGCTGCGTCGGCGCCTGAGTCGCCGAACCGAGGTCGACGTAGCGCCAAGCCGACGTGAAGCTCGCGAGCAGCCCACTCACCCCGGGCCAGCGCGGGAGCTGGCCCACCACGGCGACCCGACCGAGGATCAGGGACCGGGAGCCGACGAGCAGCAGGAAGGCGAAGACCAGGGCCGCGATGGCGGCCGGGCCCCGTAGCCGGGTCGAGGCATTGCCGGCCGCCGACCGGCTCCGCTCGGACAAGGACCTCATGCGATCCTCGGCTCGCAGCGAGCCGACCAGGTAGCCGCTCACACGCGCGCTGCCCCGAACCTGGAGGGAGCGGAGATCGACGTCCGGAACGCGCCGGAGTGCCTGCGCGGCCCGGCGCGACTTCCGAAGCTCCCGGAGGTTGCGCAGGTTCCACGTCCAGGCGCCGATCAGCGCGCTCGCACGATCACGGCGCCGGGTGACGAGGAACGCGATGACTTCGACGACCGCGAGGAAGAGCGCGATCGGAACGAGGTACAGGAGCGACCAGCCCGACGCCGATTTCAGCAGTGCGCGCAGGCGGCTGCGTTGCGCCGCCGCCGGCGAGACCGCCTGGGACTGATCGTGCATCGTGTCTTCACGCCGGTGCCGGACCCGCGCGTCGGGCACGACCAACACGCGCGCGCCGGCGATGCGGGCACGCCAGCACAGGTCCAGATCCTCCGCGCCCGGGAACGTGTGAGGGTCGAACCCACCGAGCTCGGCGAACAGATCGGATCGCACCAACATGACCGGGCTCGAAACGAAGAACACGTCGCGTACGGCGTCATGCTGCTCCTGGTCGAGCTCGCCGGGCTCGATGCCCGAGTGCGGCACGCCGAGCCGGTCGATCGCGAGACCGACTTCGAGCAGGACCTCGGGCCGGTCGTAATCCACGATCTTCGGCCCGAGGATGGCTGCGTTCGACCGGTAGCCCTCCTCGACCAGCAGCCGGACCGCCGAGCGGTCGAGGACCACGTCGTCGTGGCAGAAGAGCAGGAAGGTCGCGCCCTTCACGACCTCGAGCGCGTCGTTGGCGACGGCCGCGAATCCCTGTTCCTGGCGGAGCCGGCGGACGAAGGCTCCGGGGAGCGCGCCGGCGACCCGAGCCGTGGGATCCACGGTCGAGCCGGCATCGAGCACGAGGACCGTCAGGGCCGGGTAGTCGGAGGCGCCGAGCGACTCGAGTGTCTCCTCGAGCCACGGCCCGGGGTCCTTCGTGACGACCACCGCGACGACCGGGGGGACGGCAAGGGGCTCCGACACCTCCCCGGGAGTCTCCGAGTCGCGTATCGGCCCGTCGGAGGGGGGCGGGGCGCTGTCCATGGGCCGGACCAGGCTACTGCCGGCCCCCCGTCCGAGCCCGGCACGGTGACTGCCGTCACCCGGGGCCCGGTCTCCGGGCGCGCTGCTTGCAGAAGTTAGCACTCTGCGTTATGCTGCATGCACTGGCGCGGCGGGACCGCGGCGCCGTCCGATCCAACCGCTTGGCCCCCAGGAAAGCGAGTGCACCTCCCATGGACGTCAACCTCCGCAAGACCGCCACGGACACGGCCTACATCGTCGTCGGGGTCGGTGTGCTCGGCTTCCAGCAGGCCCAGTTGCGCCGGCGCGACGCCATTGCCCGCGCCGCCACCCTGCGCCGCGACGCTCGCGGCACCCTCAAGCAGCAGAGCGACAACATCAGGACCCGCGCCGAGGGCTGCGCGGCGAACCTCGCCAACCTCGGGACCAGCATCGGCTCCACCGTCGGTGACACGGTGAGCGGGACCGTCACCAACACGGTCGAGGCCGTCGGCTCCCAGGTGAAGTCGGGTGTGGACCTCGTCGGGTCGCAGGTCAAGGCCGGCGCCGGCGCGGTGAGCTCGCAGGTCAAGGCCGGCACCGACGCCGTCACCACCCAGGTGAAGGCCGGTGCCGATCGCATGGGCACCGCGGACCCGCGGGTGTGGGTCGACCCGGTGGTCGGCGACATCCGCCTGCGCGTCGAGCCCGTCGTCGAGCAGCTCCGCACGATCGCACTGCCGGGCACCGTCTCCGCGCTACCCGATCAGGTCTCGAAGGTCATCGAGGTCGGACGCAACCGGGTCCAGGGTCGGTTCGGCGGCGGGAGCGAAGGCACCATCCCCGCCCGGACCGCCGCGAACGGCAGCGCCTGAAGCAACCCCTCGGGCGCGGTGTCCCCCCGCCGCGTCACGAGCGTTGTGATGACATCCCCTCCCCGGAGGGGATGTCATCGCGCGCGAGGGCATACGCTCGGGAGATGCTGGTAGCGCTCGCAGGTGGAGTCGGGGCCGCCCGCTTCTTGCGCGGCCTCGTGCGGGTTGTCCCGCCGAGCGAGGTGACCGTCGTCGTGAACACGGCGGATGACGACGCGTTCCACGGTCTCTGGGTGTGTCCCGATCTCGACACCGTCACGTACACGCTCGCAGGCGCCGAGCACCCCGAGCAGGGCTGGGGGCTCGCGGGCGAGACGTTCGGCGTCATGGACGCCCTCGACCGCTACGGGCAGGACACCTGGTTCCGCCTCGGCGACCGCGATCTCGCCACGCACCTGTACCGCACCGAACGGCTCGCGGCGGGCGCGACGTTGACGGAGGTCGCGACCGAGATCGCGGCCGCGTGGGGTGTCGTGCCCCGCCTGCTCCCGATGTCGGACGACCGGGTGGCGACCCGCGTCACCGTGTCCCGAGAAGGAGGGCGTCGCGAGGTGCTCGCGATGCAGGAGTGGTTCGTCCGCGAGCGGGCCGCCTCTGCGGTCGTCGCGGTGGACTTCGACGGTGCCGAGTCCTCACGCCCGGCCCCGGGCGTGCTCGAGGCCCTCGACACGGCCGAAACGGTGCTGGTGTGCCCGTCCAACCCCGTGATATCGATCGGCCCGATCCTCGCAGTGCCGGGCATCCGTGAGGTGCTGACCCGGCGCCGGGACCGGGTGGTCGGCGTCAGCCCGATCATCGCCGGCGCCCCGGTGAAGGGTCCGGCCGACCGCCTCATGGGTCCGCTCGGGATCGAGGTCAGCTGCGTCGGCGTCGCGCGCGCGTACGCCGATTTCTGCGGCACCCTCGTGATCGACTCCGGCGACGCGCAGCGCGCTCGCGAGGTCGAGGCCGCCGGAGTGCGCGCGGTGGTCGCGGACACGCTCATGACGGACGCTCGCGTCGCCGCAGCGCTCGCGCGGCACACACTCGACGCTGTCGCCTGATCGGTGAGCGCGCTCACGATCATCCCGATCGCCGGGATCCCCGAGGTACGCCCCGGGGACTCGCTCGGTGAGCTCATCGTTCGCGCCGCGAGCGCACAGGACACACCGTTGGTCGCGCACGACTGCCTCGTCGTCACCCAGAAGGTCGTGTCGAAGGCGGAGGACCGGCTGGTACCGCTCGACCACGACGATCTCGCCGCGCGCACCGCGCTGGTCGAGCAGGAGTCGGTGCGCATCATCCGGCGGCGGGGAGACCTCGTCATCAGCGAGACGCGACACGGCTTCGTCTGCGCGAACGCGGGCGTCGACCTCTCCAACGTCGACCGCGGAGTTGCCGCGCTGCTCCCCCTGGACGCCGATCGCTCCGCGCACCGGATCCGCAACGCCATTCGCGCCGCCGACGGCATCGAGCTCGCGGTCGTCGTCTCCGACACGTTCGGTCGCGCGTGGCGTCACGGGCTCACCGATGTCGCGATCGGCGTGGCCGGGCTGGCCGCGGTGGTGGACCTCCGCGGCGAGCGGGACTCACGGGGCCGCGAGCTGCACGTCACCGAGGTGGCGTTGGCCGACGAGGTCGCGGGCGCGGCCGAGCTCGTCATGGGCAAAGCCGCGGCCGTCCCCGCCGCCATCGTCCGCGGGCTCGAAGCCGAGTGGTTCCGCGACGGCTCGGTGCGCGAGCTCGTCCGCGCGCCCCGCGACGACCTGTTCCGGTGAGCGCGTGAGCCTGCCGGCGTTTCTCGAGGCGCGGCGGTCGATCCGGGCGTTCACCGGCGAGCCGGTGCCCCGCGGCGCGCTCGACGCACTGGTCGAAGCGGCGTGCGTCGCGCCCGCACCGCATCACTCACGGCCATGGCGCTTCGTGGTGGTCGACTCGAGCTCGGCGAAGCAGGCGCTCGCCACGGGAATGGGCGACCGTTGGCGGGCGGATCTCGAGGCCGACGGCGTGGAGCCGGAGCGCATCGACGAGCTGGTCGGCGCCTCCCACCGGAAGCTCGCCGACGCGCCCGCGCTCGTGCTCGGGTGCCTCACCTGGGACGGCCTCGACCGCTATCCGGACGCCACCCGGCAGCGGGCCGAATGGGGCATGGCGCTCCTGTCGCTCGGTGCCGCGGTCGAGAACCTGATGCTCGCGGCGAGCGCCGATGGGCTGGCGTCCTGCTGGGTCGCGGCGCCGATCTTCTGCCCGGAAGCGGCGCGGGACGCGCTCGAGCTCCCGGACGAGTGGCTACCGCACGCGCTGGTGCTCCTCGGCCATCCCGATCCGCGCTACGTCGGGCGCGCCCGCCCGCCGATCCCGCTCGATCAGCTCCGCCAGTTCCGGTAACCGGCTACGCGGTGAGGCCGCGCTGGGCCCGGAACCAGTCCAGGGTGCGGCCGACGCCGTCGTCCAGGTCGGTCCACGGCTTCCATCCGAGATGGATCTCGGCGCGACCCGGGTCGAGCGAGGACCGCGCGACCTCACCCTGACGGGCCGGCGCGTGATTCGGCTCTTCGGTGAACCCGACCCCGCGCGCGATGGCGTCGTACAGCTCCTGCACGCTGGTCTCGACACCGGTCCCGATGTTGATGATGAGCCCGCCACCTTTGTCGGCCGCGCGCACGAGCGCATCCACCACATCGTCCACGAACACGAAGTCACGGGTCTGCTTGCCGTCGCCGAAGATGGTGGGGCGGGTCCGGTCGAGCATCAGGCCGGTGAAGATCGAGACGACGCCGGCCTCGCCGTGCGGGTCCTGGCGCGGTCCGTACACGTTCGCGAAAGCGAGCGCGCTGTACTCGAGGCCGTGGATCTCCCGGTAGTAGTGCAGGTAGTCCGCGGCCGCCTTCTTGGCCACGCCGTACGGCGACTCCGGTCGCTGCGGGTGCCCTTCCCGGACCGGAAGGTGCTCGGGGGTCCCGTAGAGCGTGCCGCCGGAGGCGGCGAAGACCACCTTGCTCGTACCCGCGCCGATGGCACCCTGGCAGATGTTGAGGGTGCCGAGGATGTTCACCTCGGCGTCGAAGACCGGACGCGCGACGCTCACGCGCACGTCGGCCTGCGCGGCGAGGTGGAAGATGACGTCGGGCTTGCGGTGCGTGATGAAGTCGGTGATGGCCGGCGACCGGACGTCCAGCCGGTGGAACGAGAACTTGCGGCTCCCGAGCGAGCGAGCGTCGGCCAGGTTGGCGAGCGATCCGGTCGACAGGTCGTCGACGACGTCGACCTCCCAGCCCTCGGCGAGCAGCCGGTCAGCGAGCGTGGAACCGATGAACCCGGCTCCGCCAGTTACGAGCGCCTTCACATTCTCTCCTACGCGCAGGGCAGTACGGCGTCGGGACCGACCACGACATCGGCCACCGAGGTGCCGGCGGCGATCGAGCCGCCGGGCAACAGGACTGAGCGGAGAACCGTAGCGTCCTTCCCCACGACCGTCCCGGGTCCGAGCACGGAGGCCTCGACCCGCGCGCCGGCTTCGATGCGGGCTTCCCGACCGATGACCGAAGGCCCGACGACGGTCGCGCCGGCGTCGATCTGCGCCCCGGGCTGGGTCCACACGCCCGGGCTGTGCTCGGTGGCATCGGGGGCCGGCGGTGTGCCGAGGCGGCCCGACGCGACGTCGATCTGCGCTTCGAGATACTTCCCGGGTGTCCCGATGTCGAGCCAGTACGCGTCGGACTGCATCGCGTAGAGCTGGCCGGGCGCGTCGAGCATGCGCGGGAACGTCTCCCGCTCGATCGACACCGTGAAGCGCGGCGGGATGCGGTCGAACACCTCTGGTTCGAGCACGTACGTCCCGGCGTTGATCCAGCTCGTCGGGGCCTGCCCGCGCGGCGGCTTCTCGACGAACGCGACCACCTCGCCGTCGTCTCTCGTGGGGACTACGCCGAAGGCCGAAGGGTCTCCGACGCGAGTGAGCGCAATCGTCGCTTGGGCGCCTCGTTCGGCGTGGAAGCGCAACAGCTGGTCCAGATCGAGATCGGTCAGCACGTCGCCGTTGCAGACGAGCACGCGCTCGTCGATGCCCTCGGCCGCGAAGCGGATGCCACCGGCCGTGCCGAGCGGCTCGTGCTCGACGACGAAGCGGAGCTTGATGTCGCCGAACATGTCATCGGGGAAGTGCTGCGTGAACGCGTCGGGGAGATAGCCGAGCGACAGCACGACCTCGTCCACGCCGTGCGCACCCAGCCAGGTGAGCTGACGCTCGATGAAGGGGACGTTGGCGATCGGCAGGAGCGGCTTCGGCGTCGTGAGCGTGAGGGGACGGAGACGAGTGCCTTCGCCCCCGACGAGCACGACCGCTTTCATGGGGCGGTCGTCGTGCCTGACGGCAGGGTCGTCGTGCTGTCGGTCGCGCCGGTGGCCCCCGTCGCACCCGTCGCACCCGGGATGGTCGTGGTGGTGACGCCGGTGGCCGGCTGACCGCCGAGGTCCTCGATGTTCGCCAGGGCCGACTCGGCGGCCGGCGGCTCGGGGAGCGGCTGGCCCTTCGGGAGGAAGTAGATCGCCACGATGTCGCCGTTCTTCGGGTGGTAGTCGGCCGGGTTGCCGGTGCGGGCCTTCCCCGTCCACGCCTTGCCCTGGTGGCCGATGACCCACTGGACGTCTGCGGTCTTGGCGGCCGAGCCCTTGCCGCACTTCTGGCCGTTCGAGTGCTCGAGCCCGTCCCACGCCTTGATCGACGAGTCGGAGAGGTTCCAGCCACCGTAGGAGAAGAACCGGCCGACCGTCGCCTCCTTCCCCGCTTCGTCACTCGAGAAGGGGTGGATGTGCATGAGGCCGTCGCCGTGCGAGTGGAGGCCCGCCCGGACACCGGGCTCGTTCGCCCGGGGCTCGAACGACGGGGCGTTGGGCAGCCAGGTGCCGCACACGTTCACGCCGAGAAAGGCGTGCCAGTGCATGCCGACCGTCGGCGCGGCATCGGCCTTCTGGTCGTTGCCCATCTTCGTGACGACGACGAGCAGCACGCCGATCAGCACCACCGCGACGGTCATCACGGTCCACACCATCGAGCCGCTGCGTCGCTTCGGGCGCCGGACTCGCGACCGGATCCGGGCGCGGTTGTACTTGCTCGCTTTGGCCATGACGGGGGCCAGGTTACTCGGTCACTACCGGAGATTCGGGCCGCGTGCGGGTTGCCGCGAGGGTCCCCACGACCAGGCCGCGAGCGGCCAGAAAGACCCCGACCAGGGGGAGGAGCAGCCGTCGCGGGCCGTGCCACCACTTCGACGCATACCGGTACGCGGCGAAGTGATGGTCGAGAATCGACCGCATGGGCCGCCGAGCCCGGCTCGCGCCGACCGCATGGACCACGTGGCCACTGGGCTCGTAGGCGATCTGCCAGCCGGCGGCCCCGAGCCGCCGGCACAGGTCCACGTCTTCGAAGAACAGGAAGAACCGTTCGTCCCAGCCGCCCACCCGATCGAGCGCCTCGCGGCGGAACCAGACCGCCGCGCCCGAGATCCATTCGACGGTGCGCGGGACGTCCGGGTCGGCGTCGAGCTGGCGGTACGAGCGCGTGAATCGGTTGCCCGGCGCGACGACTCCCAGCAGGGCGTGGCCGATCGCGTCACCGAGTGACGGCGCCGAGCGGGCCGACGGGTAGCGCGTGCCGTCCGGGTTCTGCAGCTGCGGCCCCACCGCGCCGAGCCGCCCTTCGAGGTCGAACCGACCCAGGAGCGCACCGGCCGTGCCCGGCTCGATCTCGGCGTCGGGGTTCAGCACCGCGACGATCGGCGCACGCGTTGCGGCCGCCCCGAGATTCGCGGCTCGGCCATAGCCGAGGTTCGCGCCCGGCCGGATGACCGTCACCTCGGGGAACGCGGCCTGGAGCTCGGCAACCGACCCGTCGGCCGATCCGTTGTCGACCACGACCACCTCGGGCGAGCCACCGGCCGAGTCGTCGGCGAGCAGCGAGTCCACGCACGCGGTGAGCGACGGCCCGGCCTCGTAGTTGACGACGACCGCGGCCCACGCCGGACTCGCTTCTCCCGAAGACACGCGCGACCTACTTGACGATTCGGTACTTGACGAGCGCGAACATCGCGGCGAACCCGTCACGCCAGGTGATCTTCTTGCCTTCGTCGAACTCGCGACCTGCGTAGGAGATCGGCACCTCGTAGATGCGGATGCCCTGGCGCAACACCTTGGCCGTGATCTCGGGCTCGAAGTCGAAGCGGTCGGAGCGCACCTTGATCCCGCGCAGCACCTCGCGGTCGAAGAGCTTGTAACACGTCTCCATGTCCGAGAGCGTCGTGTTGTAGAGCAGGTTGGTGGTGAGCGACAGCATCTTGTTGCCGACCCAGTGCAGGTAGAGCATGTTGCGGCGCTCACCGGTGATCCGGGACCCGTAGACCACCTTCGCCCGGCCCTTCAGCATCGGCGCGATGAGCCGCGGCCAGTCCTCCGGGTCGTACTCGAGGTCCGCGTCCTGGATGAGCACCAGGTCGCCGGTGACGTGCTCGAGCCCGGTGCGGATCGCCGCGCCCTTGCCACGGTTCTCGGCGTGCGTGATGACCTTGACGGTGCTGTCACCGAGCTGGGTGAGCACCGAGTGGGTGCCGTCGTCGCTCCCGTCGTCCACGACGATGAACTCGCGGTCGAGCGGCAGCTCGACCAGCCGCATGCGCCGCAGGATCTCGACGACGGTGTTCCGCTCGTTGAACACGGGCACGATGACCGAGAGCTTCCGGTACGGAACCGGATCATGCGGTCCGCGCACCGGAGAGGTGTTGCCTTCTGTGCCGCTCGCCGTCACTGCTCGCGCTCCTTCCGGTACCACTCGTAGGTGCGGGTGAGGCCTTCGTGCAGCTGGACGTGTGGCTCCCAGCCGAGCACCTCACGCGCCAGGCTGATGTCGGGCTGCCGTTGGGTCGGATCGTCTTCGGGCAACGGCTCGAACGAGATCTCGGACGACGAGCCCGTGACCTCGAGCACCGTTCGGGCCAGCTCGAGGATCGTGAACTCGTTGGGGTTCCCGATGTTCATCGGCCCGATGTGGTCCGAGCCGAGCAGGCCGAGGATCCCGCTGATCAGGTCGTCGACGTAGCAGAACGACCGGGTCTGGTCACCCGCGCCGTACACGGTGAGCGGCTTGCCCTCCATGGCCTGGACGAGGAAGTTGGACACCACCCGCCCGTCCGCCGGCCGCAGGCGCGGCCCGTAGGTGTTGAAGATGCGCACGATGCGGACGTCGAGCCCGTGGGTGCGGTGATACGCGAGCGTGAGCGCCTCCGCGAAGCGCTTCGCTTCGTCGTAGACACCTCGAGGGCCGATCGGGTTGACGTTGCCCCAGTACGACTCGGGCTGCGGGTGCACCAGTGGATCGCCGTACACCTCGCTCGTGGAGGCGAGCAGGTAGCGCGCGTCCTTGGCCAGCGCGAGCCCGAGGGTGTTGTGGGTACCCAGCGCGCCGACCTTCATCGTCTTGATGGGGTGCTCGAGGTAGTCCTCGGGGCTCGCCGGACTGGCGAAGTGCAGCACCGCGTCGACCGAGCCGGTGACGTGGATGAAGTTCGTGACGTCGTGAAGCTCGAAGGTGAACTCGGGGCGGCCGAGCAGGTTGTCCAGGTTCTCCATCCGGCCGGTGAGCAGGTTGTCGAGCCCCACCACGTCCCAGCCACCGTCGATGAGACGCTCGGTGAGATGTGACGCGAGAAATCCGGCTGCACCCGTGACGACCGCGCGCGGGCGTGGACGGTCCGTGGCTCGTCTCCGAGGCTGACCATCCACTACCGGCCCACTCCTTCGTAGAGGAAGCCACGGCGCCGCAGCGCCACGGGGTCGAGCAGGTTGCGGGCGTCGAGCACCCGGGGCTGGGCCAGCGCCGCGAGCACACGATCGAAGTCCAGCCAACGGAACTCGTCCCACTCGGTGAGCACCGCGAGCACTGCAGCACCATCGCACGCGTCGTAGGGGTCGGGGACGACCTCGAGCCCCGGGACCAGCGTGGCGGCGCGCTCCCCCGCCTCCGGGTCGTACGCGCGCACGATCGCGCCTTCCTCGATCAGCCGGCGGGCGATCACGAGTGCGGGCGAGTCACGGAGGTCGTCCGTGTTCGCCTTGAAGGTGAGCCCCCACAGCGCGATGACCGCACCCTCGAGCGATCCACCCGCCAGACCGCGCAGCTTCTCGACCATCCGCTCGTGCTGGCGTCGGTTCACCTCGATGACACCCTCGAGCAGCGAGAAGTCGTACCCGAAGCGGCGGGCCGTGTGCAGCAGCGCGGCAGTGTCCTTCGGGAAGCAGGATCCGCCGTAACCCGGACCCGGGTGCAGGAACTCGAATCCGATCCGCTGGTCGTAGCCCATGCCGAGCGCAACCTCGCGGACGTCGGCGTCGACGGACTCGCAGAGGTTGGCGATCGCGTTCACGAACGAGATCTTGGTCGCCAGGAACGCGTTGGACGCGTACTTGATCATCTCGGCCGACGCCGGGTCCGTCACGAGGATCGGTGCGTTCAACGAGCGGTAGAGCCCGCTCACCCGGACCGCGACCGCGGGGTCGTCGCAGCCGATCACCACCCGGTTCGGGTGCAGGAAGTCGCGTACGGACGATCCTTCGCGCAGGAACTCGGGGTTCGAGGCCACGCCGATCTCCTCCGCCGCACCGGACTCGGCGAGGATCCTCTGCACGAGCCGGGTCGAGCCCACCGGCATGGTCGACTTGTTGATCACGACCGCGTTCGGGCGTAGCACCGGTGCGATCTCGCGCGTGACGTCCTCGACGAACGACAGGTCGGCGGCGCCGTCGTCCCCCTGGGGCGTGGGCACGCACAGGAAGACGAACTCTGCGGCCCCGGCGGCGTTGGCCGCGCCCACGACGAAGTTGAGCCGGCGCGAGGTCAGGCCCTCGTTGAGCAGCTCGGGCAGGCCGTCCTCGAGGATCGGGACCTCGCCCTTCAGGAGGGCGGTGACCCGCTCGACGTTGATGTCGGCGCCCGTGACCCGGTGACCCATGCGGGCCAGGCACGCGGCGGTGGTCAGGCCGACGTACCCGGCGCCGATAACTGCAACCTCAGACATCCTCATCGGCCTTTCGTGCGTTCGAGATCACCGGTGTGCGCTCTCGGTCCAGGCATCCTCGGCGACCGGTGCCCGGTCCCTGAGGGGTTCCCACCACGAGCGGTGCTTCGCGTACCACTCGACCGTGGCGCGAACCCCGGTGTCGAAGTCCACCTCGGGCTCCCATCCCAGCTCGCGGCGGATCTTCGCACTGTCGAGCAGGTACCGGCGATCATGGCCCGGGCGGTCGGGGACGATCGTCTTCAACGACGACGGCTTGCCGAGCACCTCGAGGACGACGTCGGCGATCTCCTCGATGCTCGCCTCGATCCCGCTCCCCACGTTGTAGGTCTCGCCTTCCCGGCCGCGGCCGAGGATGAGGTCGATCGCGGAGCAGTGGTCGAGCGCGTGGAGCCACTCCCGACGGTGCGCGGTGGAGGCGTAGAGCGGGAGCGGGACGTCGTCGAGCGCTCGCGACGTGAACAGCGGGATCACCTTCTCGGGGAACTGGTACGGGCCGTAGTTGTTGGAGCAGTTCGAGATCGTGACCGGCAACCCGTAGGTCTCGTGGTAGGCGCGCACGATGTGGTCCGCCGCGGCCTTCGAGGCGTTGTACGGCGTGCGCGGCCGGTACGGAGAGTCCTCCGAGAAGGCTCCGGGATCGTCGAGGGCGAGATCGCCGTAGACCTCGCAGGTCGAGACGTGGTGGAAGCGGCTCACGCCCACGCGCCGGGCCGCCTCCAGCAGGCTCTGGGTACCCAGCACGTTGGTCCGCACGAACCGGCCGGGATCGAGCACGGCCAGGCTGTTGTGGGACTCGGCGGCGAAGTTCACGACGACGTCCACCTCGAGGTCCGCCAGGAGCGCCTCGAGGACCGGGAGGTCGGCGATGTCAGCCTGGACGAAGGTGATCCGGTCCTCGACGTCGGCGAGGTTCGGCCGGTTGCCCGCGTAGGTCAGGAGGTCGAGCGCCACGAGGCCGTCGGCGGGGTGCGATTCGGTCCAGTAGCGCACGAAATTCGACCCGATGAAGCCGGCCGCGCCGGTCACGAGCAACGTGGGCATCAGGGAATTCTAGGGCAGGGGAACCGAGACCCCGGACGGGAGTCGAAAAGGCGGACCCGGGCAGGCCGGCTAACAGGTCGGGCCGGCGGGCGCAGCCGGCTTGGTGGTGGCGCTCGACCCGGACGAGCTCTTCTTCGTCGTCGTCGTGGTGATCGAGGTCTTGGCCCCGGCCGGCGCGGTGATGCCCTGGTAGTCCTTGGCCAGCATGACGACGACGTCCGCGTCGGAGATCCGGGAGTCGGACACCAGCCGGCCGACACCGCCGAGGTAGACGGCCACGAGCTTGGCCTTGTCCTCGTTGCCGGGCCGGTAGTGGATCTCGGTCGCCGGGAGCGACTTGGTGTTGCCGACTCCGGCGGGGGCGAAGCTGTACCTCTGGAGGCCGGCGATCGCCTCGCCGGCTGCGCCCTCGACCCCGGAGCCGTTGAGCACCCGGACCCGGACCTGAGAGGGCAGGAGCTTCGGATTGATGTTGCTGCTGTTGGACGCGCCGAACGTCCGCAACCGGGCCAGCACCTCGTTGGCATCAGGCTGCTTGACGATGACACTGGCGCCATCGGAGGCCGGTTGGACCGGCAGGGTGATCATCTCGATCGCGCTGTTGTCGTTCGGGTTGACCTTTCGGAACGTGTTGACGAGCCGGAAGATGTCGGACTTCCCGAGCTGCGCGTCGATCTTGAGCTTCGGAATCGTCGCGTCCGCGATGTCGTACGCGGTGAGCGGGTTGGAGGCCCCCTTCGCCGCCGCGGCCGCGGCGAGGCGGCGGATGAAGTTCTGCTGGCGGGTGATGCGGTCGAGGTCGGCCCGCGGGCTCGCGTCCACCCACTTCCCGGCCTGCGCGTCGTAGGTCTCGAGGTGGCGGGCGCGGACGTACTCGAGCGCCTGGTCGCCGTCGAGCTGCACACAGCCGGCGTTCGGGATGTCGAGCCCCGAATAGCTGTCACGCGCCGGCGCGGGGAAGAAGACGGGGATCTTGCCGATCGCGTTCACGATCCCGACGAAGGCCTTGAAGTTCACCTCGACGTAGTGGTTGATCTGGATGTCGAAGTTGTCCCTGATCGTGTCGATCACCTTCTGCGGCCCGTCGTTGAACGCGGCGTTGATCTTCTCCCGGCCGTGACCGGCGATGTTGACGAGCAGGTCCCGGGGGAACGAGACGAGCAGGCTCGTCTTCGCTTCGGGGTCGATGTGCACCACCATCAACGTGTCGGAACGCGCCGGGCCCGTCTCCGCGGAGGTTCCGAACGCCTGCTGCTCGCCCGCGCTCTGCACGAAGTCGCGGGTGTCCGAGCCGATCACGAGGAAGTTGCCGGCCTGGCCCGGACCCGAGGGGAGCTTGAGGTTCCCGATGCGGGGGATGTCGTCGAAGCGGCTGTTGATGACCTGGTTCGCGCCGACGATCCCGCCCGTCACGAGGACGAACGTCACGCCGAGCGCGATCACGTATCGACGGCCGAAGGCGCGCCAGGACGACGGAGAGAGAGCCACGGTGCGTCGATGGTACCGAAGAGCCTCCGAAAAGTGAGGGCAGGGAGCCGCACCGGGAGGCCCGGTACCCTGCAGGAGATGGAGGTCGGGCCGATCCTGGCGGCACTGCCGGCCGAGCTGCCGGCCGCGGTCGGCTTCGACGGCTCGACGGTCGTCGTCGCCTGCGGCGCCGAGGAGATCGTGCTGGCGGACGGGCCCGCCGCATTCGCCCGCATCGACGGGCTCGGTCCGGGCTGGTGGGCCGGATTCCTCGCGTACGACCTGGGTCGCAGCGTCGAGCAGGTGAGTCCCCGGATTCCGGCGCACATCGCACCATCCCTACCTGATGCGCTGTTCATACGATTCGCGGCCCATGCGCAGCTTGACCGGCGCGATGGCCGCTGCACCCGGCTGGTGGGCCGGGGCGGGGCCCGCCGGTTCCTCGAAGCTGCGCTCGACGCACCCGGGGACAGTGCCCCGGTGGCGCTCGGGCCGTGGTCCACGAGCCTCGCCCGCCCCGAATTCGAAGCCGGTGTGCGCACCATCGTCGAGCACATCGAAGCGGGCGACTGCTACCAGGTGAACCTGACCCGCCAGCTCGGCTGCGACGTCGAGGCCGACCCCGTCGCGCTCTGGAGCGCGCTGGAGAGCGGCAACCCCGCCCCGCACGGATCCTTCCTGCGCACGGGGGCCGACACCGGGATCGAGCTCGCCATCGTCTCGGCCTCGCCGGAGCGCTTCCTGCGCGTCGACGGGCGCGCCGTCGAGACGCGCCCGATCAAGGGAACCGACACCTCGCCGGCCCGGCTGCGTGCGAGCGCGAAGGACCGAGCCGAGAACGTGATGATCGTGGACCTCGCCCGCAACGACCTCGGGCGCGTCTGCGAACCCGGGTCGGTGCGCGTGCCCGGCTTGTGCGAGCTCGAGGCCCACCCCGGCCTCGTCCATCTCGTGAGCACCGTGCGGGGCTCGTTGCGCGACGACGTCGGGCTCGGCGATCTGCTGCGGGCGACGTTCCCGCCCGCGTCGGTGACGGGTGCACCCAAGCCGCGCGTGCTGCAGGAGATCGAGGAGCTCGAGCCCGTGCGGCGCGGGATCTACTGCGGCGCCGTCGGCTGGATCGACACCGTCACCGACCGTGCGGATCTCTCGGTCGCGATTCGCAGCTTCGTGGTGACACCCGGCTCGACCCGGCTCGGCGTCGGTGGTGGCATCACTGCGGACTCGGACCCGGCGGCGGAATGGCGGGAGACCGAGCTCAAGGCCGCGCGCCTGCTCACCGTCGCGGGCACGCGTGACGACGCCGCGGTGTCCCTGGCCGGACGATGACGAAGCGGGTGCCGTGAAGCTCTGGGTCAACGGCCGGCTCGACGACCTGTCAAAACTGCGGATCTCGCCGCTCGACCACGGCCTGCTCGTCGGCGACGGGGTGTTCGAGACGTTGCGGGTCTACGGCGGCACGCCGTTCGCGTGGAGGCGCCACTACGAGCGGCTGGCGCACAGTGCCGGCGGGATCGGCCTCCCCGCTCCCCCGTCGACCGACCTCAGGGCCGCCGCCGACGCCGTCCTCGACGCGAACCAGCTGCGCGAAGCCCGGCTGCGGATCACCGTCACCGGAGGCGAGGCACCGTTGGGCTCCGAACGCGGCGAGGCTGCGCCCACCGTCATCGTGGCGGCCAGCGAGCTGGCACCCCGATCCGAGGTGGCGGACGTCGTGACGGTCCCCTGGGCCCGGAACGAGCGCGGCGCGATCTCGGGCCTGAAGACGATCTCGTACGCCGAGAACGTGCGGGCCCTGGCCTACGCCCGGGAGCACGGCGCGGGCGAAGCGGTCTTCCCGAACACGCGGGGCGAGCTCTGCGAGGCGACCGGATCGAACGTGTTCCTCGTCTTCGCCGGCGTGCTGCACACTCCTCCCGCGGAGGCCGGCTGCCTCCTGGGGGTCACCCGCGCGCTGGTGCTCGAGCTCGCGGCCGGCATGGGGATCGCGATCGAGGAAGCCGCGCTCCCGCTCGACGCCCTGCACCGCGCGGACGAGGCGTTCCTCTCGTCCACGACGCGGGAGGTCCAGGCGATCGGACGGGTGGACGGTCAGACCCTCCCGATCGCCCCGGGCCCGCTGACCACCCGGCTCGCAGACGCGTTCACGGAATTGGTCGCCGGCAACCCCGACCCCTGACAGATGCTTCTCGGCACGCTGAGTGGGCCCTGAACCCCCTAGAGCGTGCCGAGAACGACTACCTCAAGTGGACGACGTCCCCTGCGGCGATGGTCTCGATCGCGCCGTTCACGTCGACGAGCAGGCGACCGCCGGTGTCCACGTCGATCGCCGTTCCGACAAGAGTGTCGGCCGCGCGCTCGACCCGCACCACGCGGCCGAGGGTGCCGAGCCGCTCGCGGTACTCACGCCGGGTCTCGTCGAGATCGGCGAGCCGCGCCTCGTAGCGCGCGAGGAAGGCGGCGAGCAGCTCCTCGCGGGCGACCGGGTTGCCCCCCTCCAGGTTGCACGCGGTGGCGATCCCTTCGAGCTCGGCGGGGATCTCGGGCCAGTCGAGGTTCACCCCGATGCCGACGACCACCGCATCGCCCGCCGTCTCGGCGAGGATCCCGGCGAGCTTGCGGTCGTGGACGAGCAGGTCGTTCGGCCACTTCAGCTCGGCGACGACGCCGGTCGTCGTCGCGATGGCTTCCGCCATCGCGACGGCCGCCGCGACCACGACGACGTGACGCTCGTCCGCCGGGAGGCGGGGACGGAGGAGCACGGAGACGAGCAACGATGCGCCGGGCGGGGCGCTCCAGGTCCGGCCGAGCCGGCCTCGCCCGGCCCGCTGGTGATCGGCGACGACCACCAGGCCGTCGGGCGCACCCGATCCCGCCGCATCGAGCACGTACTGGTTCGTCGAGTCCGTCTCCGCGAGCCAGCGCAGCTCACCGAAGCGCGGACTGGCTTCGGGATCCGGCACGGCCCGTAGGATACGGCGACCCCGTCCCCCTGGCAGAGGTGCTCGTGCTCCAGAAGATCCTGATCGCCAACCGTGGCGAGATCGCTGTCCGCGTCATGCGGACCTGTCGCGAGCTGGGAATCCCCACGGTCGCCGTCTACTCCGAGCTGGACCGTGACGCGCTCCACGTCCGCTACGCCGACGAGGCGTACGCGCTCGGCGGCCAGACCGCGGCCGAGAGCTACCTGAACACCGACGCGATCCTCGGTGTGATCGAGCGATCCGGTGCGGACGGCGTCCATCCCGGCTACGGCTTCTACGCCGAGAACGCCGAGTTCGCCCGCGTCATCGGCGACCGTGGCGTCACCTGGATCGGCCCGCCACCCGAGGCGATCGACGTCATGGGCGACAAGATCTCCGCTCGCCGCGCCGCGGACCGGGGCGGTGTCGCGAGCGTCCCCGGCACCCTCGACCCGATCGAGAGCGCCGACGACGTCATCGCGTTCGGCGAGAAGGTCGGGTGGCCGGTCGCGATCAAGGCTGCGTACGGCGGCGGCGGGCGCGGCATGAAGGTCGTGCACGACGCGGCGCACGCCCAGTCGGCGCTCGATTCTGCGCAGCGTGAGGCCCAGGCGTACTTCGGCCGGCCCGAGGCGTATCTCGAGAAGTACCTCCCCCGGCCGCGCCACATCGAGATGCAGGTCTTCGCCGACACCCACGGCAACGCGGTGTGGCTCGGCGAGCGGGACTGCTCGGTGCAGCGCCGTCACCAGAAGCTGGTCGAGGAGTCGCCGGCGCCCGGGCTGAGCGACACGATGCGCGCGGCGATGGGCGAGGCCGCGGTGAAGGTCGCGAAGGCGTGCGGCTACGTGAACGCCGGCACGGTGGAGATGCTCTACCAACCGGCCGAGAGCACCTCGGTGCAGGCACGAAGTGCGGGGACCGGATCGACCCAGAGCGGCGACGGCTCCGAGGACGGCGAGTTCTACTTCCTCGAGATGAACACCCGGCTCCAGGTCGAGCACTGCGTCACCGAGATGGTCACGGCACTCGACCTCGTAGCCGAGCAGATCCGTGTCGCGAGCGGCGAGCCCCTGTCGTTCACCCAGGACTCCGTGGAGCGCCGCGGGCACGCGATCGAGGTGCGGATCAACGCCGAGAACGCGGCCAAGGGCTTCCTGCCGTCACCCGGCACGGTCGCCAAGCTGCGCATCCCGTCCGGGCCCGGTGTGCGCTGGGACGGCGGGTACGAAGAGGGCGACACGATCTCGCAGTACTACGACAACCTGCTCGCCAAGCTCATCGTGTGGGCGCCCGACCGCGACCGGGCCCGGCACCGGATGCTGCGGGCGTTGCGGGAGCTCGTCGTCGACGGGATCCACACCACGGTCCCGGCACACGAGCTCGTGCTCGCCCACCCGGACTTCGCCGCGGGGCGCCACGCGACGAACTGGCTCGAGAACGAGGTCGACCTCTCCGGCCTGACCTCGGAAGCGAGTCCCGGCGGCACCACCGCGGCCACGGATCCCGACGCGCTCGTCGAGCGCACCGTGCCCGTCGAGGTCGACGGCAAGCGCTTCAACGTCCGGGTCTGGCTTCCCGACGCCCCGGTCGCCGGCGGCAGTGGAGGACCGGCGCGCGGGAAGCGTGCGCCGAAGCCCAAGGCGGCCGGCTCGACCAGTGGCGGTGGCAACGGCACCGTGATCGCGCCCATGCAGGGCACGATCGTCAAGGTGCTCGTGAGCGCGGGCGAGACGGTGGCGCCGGGGCAGGCGCTCCTCGTGCTCGAAGCCATGAAGATGGAGAACCAGATCAGCAGCGAGTCCGGTGGAACCGTCGCCGAGGTGCGCGTGAGTGCCGGCGAGGGTGTCGGCACGGGCGACGTGCTCGTCATCATCGAGTGACGAGCGCACGCGGGAGCGGGCACGAAGTGCGTACGCCGCAACGACCCGGACGGTAGGTTCACCGTCGTTGGGCGCTCCGCTGTTCGTCGTCGACGCGTTCACCGACGCTCCGTTCGCGGGCAACCCGGCCGCGGTGTGCCTCCTCGACTCGCCGGCCGATCCTGCGTGGATGCAGGCCGTCGCGGCCGAGATGAACCTGGCCGAGACGGCGTTCGTCGTGCCGGCCGGCGCGGAGTTCGGGTTGCGCTGGTTCACGCCGGCGGTCGAGGTGCCGCTCTGCGGTCATGCGACCCTGGCCAGCGCGCATGTGCTCTGGGGCGGCTGGGTCCCGCTCGAGGTGGACGTGCGCTTTCAGACCGCGAGCGGCCGGCTCACCTGCACCCGGGCCGGGGACCTGATCGAGATGGACCTCCCGGCCGACGAGCCCGCGCCGATTCCGACCCCGGATCCGCTCGCGGCGGCGCTCGGCGTCGCGGCGGCGGACATCGTGGAGACCGCTCAGAACCGGGTGGGCAAGATCGTTGCGGTCACCGGCGCGGCAACGGTTCGCTCGCTGGAGCCCGACTTCGGGTTGTTGCTCGAGCTGGATGCGGCCGGGGTCATCGTGACGGCGAGGTCCGACGAGCCCGAGGTGGATTTCGTCTCCCGTTACTTCGCCCCCGCGGTGGGCATCGACGAAGACCCGGTCACCGGTGCGGCGCATTGCGCGCTCGCGCCGTTCTGGGCGGCCCGGCTCGGCCGCGACGAGCTGGTCGGCTACCAGGCCTCCGCCCGTGGTGGCACCGTCCGGTGCCGAGTTGCCGGCGACCGGGTCGTGCTCGGCGGCCACGCGGTCACCGTGACGCGCGGCGAGCTCGTCGCTGCCTGACCGGTCGCTACGGGAGACCGGGGGTCGAGAACGGGTGCAGGCCACCGTAGGCGTCCACCTCGACCCCGCCGGCGCCGACGAAGAAGCTCGTCACCCCGCGCACGAGCGGCGTCGAGAACTTCGGCGCGCCGGCCGCCTCCGGGGTCGGAGCCCCGAGGAGCTGTCCCCAGGGGTGGAGACCGCCGAAGCTGTCCGCGATCCAACCGCCGGCGACCTTCCCGTCCAGCACGAACGGTGACGTCACGCCGCGGGCGATGTCGAAGCCGGGCCAGTACGGGCCACCCCGGGCCGCGGGCGGCTTCGGTCCCGCACCGATCGAGAACGGGTGCAGGCCACCGAACCCGTCGACGACGTAACCACCGCTGCCGTCCGGGAGGATCGTGACGCCGCGAGCGATGTCCCGGCCGGCCCAGTAGGGCCCGTTCGTGACGGCCGGCGGACGTGGGCTGCTGCCGATCTTGAACGAGTGCAGGCCACCGAACCCGTCGAGGACGTAGCCGCCGCTGCCGTCGGGCATGACGGCGACGCCGCGCACGATGTCCCAGCCCGGCCAGTACGGCCCACCACTCGTCGGCGGCGGCTTCGTGCCTTGCGACCACGGGTGCAGCCCACCGAACGCGTCGACGACGTAGCCGCCGCTCTTCGTGCCGTCCTGCGCGACGCCGCGCACGATGTCCCACCCGGGCCAGTACGGACCACTCACGATCGGGCGCACGCGCACGATCTGGCTCAAGCCGTCGAGCTGGGTCCCGTGACCCGCGCCGCCGAAGAACGCGACATAGCCCGCGTCGGTGTAATACGCGCTTCCCCCGCCGCCCCCACCGGCTCCGGGTGTGAGCTGTGCATGGCTCCCGGCGCCACCCCCGCCGCCGCCCAGCACCCCGGCGCCGCCACCACCCCCGCCGATCCGGCCGCCGCCCAGCGCGCCCCAACCACCGCTGGTCGCGAACGAACCTGCCTTGCCGCCCGGTGAGCCGCCGGCACCGCGCGCGTCGAACGTGCCCTTCCTCCCGCCGGTCGCGCCACCGGTCCTGGCGTTCGTACCGGACCGGTCGCCGTCACCGCCGGCGCCGCCACCGGCGGCCCCGCCCGCGCCGCCGCCACCCGCGGCTTCGACCAGTGGCTCGTCGTTGAAGTACCAGGCGCTCATCCCGCCGCCCGCACCACCGCTCTCACCGTTGACGATGCCCGAGCCACCGTTGCCACCGGGCCACCCGTTCGACGTCGCGCCGCCGGCCGTGGTGGTCGATCTGTCCGCGCGTGCGCTCTCACCCTTGCATCCGACCATCGGCTCGACCGTCGTGCCGACGGGCAGCACGTACGAGCCGACCGCGATCGAGCCCGCGCCGCCCTTCCGCCCGACCGCGTTGTCTCCACCATCGCCGCCGTACGCGTAGAACGTGAGGCTCGGCGCGCGGACGCGCTCGAGGCCTGACGATCCACAGTGCACGTTCTTGATCACGTACGGAGTGTCCGTGGCGAGCGCGGCCAGCGAGCTCTGCCGGAGGACTCGGCCGCGCGACACGACCCGAACCGGCCCGTGGTGACGCTCCGCGGCGCCGACCGGTGCGGCGATCAGCAGCGGGACGGCAACCACCCCGGCGATCGCGATGCGCCGCCGGTACCTGCGTGGCTCCCCGCTCATCGTGGCCCCTTCCGCGGCTGTCCGTGCAACGTACCGCCCCGAGCCGGCTACCACGCCGCTTCGGCCAGCGACTCTGCCATCGCCGGGTGCACCAGGAGCGAGTCGACGATGTCGGCCACCTTCAGGCCGTTCGTGACCGCGACCGCGATCACGGAGATCAGCTCGGCCGCGTTGCGCCCGACGATCGATCCGCCGAGCACGACGCCAGTCGCCGGGTCCGAGATGATCTTCACGAAGCCGCGCGCGTCGCCCACGATGAGCGCCTTCGCGTTGGCCGAGAACGGAACCTTGGTCACGCGGATCTTGCGCCCCGAGGCGAACGCCTCGGCCTCGGCCAACCCGACGTCCGCGATCTCGGGCTCGGTGAAGATCGCCGACGACGCCTTCTCGTAGTCGAGGTGGCGGTGCGCCCGGGCGTGCATCCCCATCAGGTGCTCGGCGATCTTGCGGCCCTGCATCGCCGCGACCGAGGACAACGGGAGCTTCCCCGAGAGGTCACCGGCGGCGTAGACGTTGCCGGCGGTGGTGAGGCAGTTGTGGTTCACCACCACGTAGCCGGAGCCGTCCACCTCGATGCCCACCTCCTCGAGGCCCAGGCCTTCGGAGTTCGGGACGGAGCCGATCGCCAGCACCACATGCGACGCGTCGACGCTGCGGCCGTCGTCACACGACACGAGCACCCGGCCGCCTTCCCGGGTCGCCGACTTCGCGCGCGCGCCCTTCAGCAGCTTCACTCCGCGCGACAGGAACTCGTCCTCGAGCACCGCCGCGACCTCCGCGTCCTTCAACGGAAGCACCTGCTGGCGCGACACGACCAACGACACCTGCGAACCGAGCGCGCTGAACATGTGCGTGAACTCCACGCCGGTGACCCCGGAGCCGATCACGCACAGGTGGTCGGGAATCTCCGCCGGGGGGTACGCCTCGCGGGTCGTGAGGATCCGCTCGCCGTCGACCACGGCCCAGTCGGGGATGCGCGGGCGCGAACCCGTGGCGAGCACGACGAAGTCGGCTTCGAGGTGCTCGGTGCCGGTATCGGTGGTGGCGACGACTTCGTGCGGACCGGCGAGCCTGCCGGTGCCGCGCAGCATTCGGACGCCTTGCGACGCGAGCAGGGTGCACAGCTGTGTGTTGAGGTGGCCCTCGATGGATGCGACCCGCTCGCGCAGCGCGTCGACGTCGAGCCGGCCTTCCGCGACGAGACCCATCGACCTGGCGCGGGTGAGCTCCGAGAGCTCGCCTCCCGTAGCGATCATCGCCTTCGACGGGATGCAGTCCCAGAGGTGAGCCGCGCCACCGATGATGTCGCGCTCGATCAGGGTGACGTCGGCGCCGAGCGTGGCCGCAACGGTCGCGGCGGTGTTGCCACCGGGGCCACCACCAATGATGACGAGGCGTACGGGCATCGACCCAGGCTACGTGACGCACTGTTCGGTAACGTCCCTCGGATGCCCGAGCTCCGCTACGACGCGATCAGCGGACAGGCGGTCATCGTCGCGGTCGAGCGAGCGGCGCGGCCGTTCACCGTCGCCCCGGCCGACGACACGCTCAGCGTCCCGTCAGACTGTCCGTTCTGCTCCGGGAGCGAGGCCATGACGCCGCCCGAGGTGCATCGGACCGGCGACGGGTCGGCCGACACGCTCGGTTGGCGCGTCCGCGTCGTACCCAACCTCTATCCGATCGTGGGACCCGCGGCCGACGCGATCGCTCGCGGAGCGCCGGATGGCGATCACTCGCGGCACGGCACGGTGACACCCGCGACCGGCGCGCACGAGGTCGTCGTCCTCTCGCCCGATCATCACGCGTCGTTCGGGCGCTTGGACGATCGTGGGGCGACGGAAGTGCTCACCGTCATCCGCGACCGGGTCCGCCATCACCTCGCGTCGGGCCACTCGTACGTGCAGGCCTTCGTCAATCAGGGCCGCGCCGCCGGCGCTTCGATCGCCCACCCCCATGCGCAGCTCGTCGCCCTCGATCTCGTCCCGCCGGCCGTCGAGACCGGCGTGGAGCGATTCCTCGCCGCCCGCGCCGACCTCGTCGCGCGCGAGCTCTCCGACGCCCGGCGCGACGGACTCGTCGTGGTCGACGGCCCGGCGCTCGCGTGGAGCCCGTTCGCCTCGGGTACGCCGTACGGGATGCGGGTCGCCCACCGCTCGACCCGAGCCCGCTTCGACGAGGCCACCGACGCGGAGGTCGGCGTCGTCGCGGTGGCACTGCGCGACGCCCTCTCCGCCCTGCACGCGCTCCTCGGTGAGCCGGCGTACAACGTGGTCCTCCGCAGTGCGCCACCAGATCGGCCGGCCGGCGAGTTCCACTGGTACCTGGACGTGCTGCCCCGCACCGGGGTCGTCGCCGGCTTCGAGCAGGGCACCGGTATTCTCGTGAACGTCGTGCCGCCCGAGCAGGCCGCGACGCAGCTGCGCGACGCATCGGCGTCATGAGCATGAGGATCCGCCTCTGCACCACGATCGGCGTGCCGCCGGAAGCGGTGTGGGCTGCGATGGAGGACATCGAGACGCACACCGAGTGGATGGCCGACGCGGTGTCGATCACGTTTCGCACCGAGCAACGGACGGGCGTCGGCACCGCGTTCGAGTGCCTCACCCGCGTCGGTCCGTTCACCACGACCGACGTGATGACCGTCACCGCATGGCGACCCGGCGTGGAGATGGGGATCGAGCATCGCGGCGTCGTCACCGGGCGCGGATCGTTCACGCTGCACTCGCTCCCCGGCGGGCTCACCGAGCTGTGCTGGGACGAGGAGCTCCGCTACCCGTGGTGGATGGGCGGACCGGCCGGCGAGCAGGCGAGCCGGCCAGTGCTCACCCGCATCTGGCGCGCCAACCTCGACCGCCTCCGCGCCAAAGCCGAGAACGGGAGCTGACCCCCCCCCGCCGTTTTGGCGTCGTTTCTTCACCTCGGCGGTGAAGA
>JBBSAM010000023.1:0-63962 GCA_038252255.1 Acidimicrobiia bacterium
CCCTGGAGGTGAAGAAACGACGCCGAAACGGGGAGAGGGGGCGTCATGGGGCCTGGTTGGCGCGTGCGGGCTCGTGCAGGAGGGTCTCGCCCGCGGGTTCGGCGCTCGACCAAGTGGGGTCGAGCGCCGGCGCGCGCAGGACGAGGCCCGGCGCAGCGTCGGTGACCTCCCAGAGCAGCGCGGGCCGCGGCCCGTGCCACCGGATCGCGTAGGACACCCGCCCGGCGCGCGTCGGGGCGCCGTGCACCTCGAGATCCTGGCCCCACCACTCCGACGGCAACGCGCGGGCGAGCTCGACGACCGGGTGACCGGCTCCCGACCGCTCTTCCAGCAATCGGCGACGGACGGAAACCAGCAGTCCACCGGGCGTGGTCTCGTCCACGGGAGCGCGCCGGCGCCGGGCCGACCGGCGCGCCGCGAGCGACAGCCCGCGCCAGGCCCAGGCCGCTTCCGCGTCGTGACCCCAGTCCTCCAATGCCGCCGTCGTCACCGCGTCCGGGTCCGGGTCGAGCAACACCTGCGTGCGCGCCAGGTCGACGGCCGCCACCATCTGCGGATCGGGCAACGTGACCCGCATCCCGTGCTCGAGCACCGCGCGCCAGCCACTCGCGGCATCGATCGCGTCCGCCGCCCGAGCGAGCGCGACCGGGCCGGGATCGTCGCCGCTCGTGGCAATGGCGACCCGAATGCGGTTGCGGTGGCTCAGCGGGTACAGGAAGGCCGCTTCGAGGCGGCCGCGGCGGTCGCGAGCGTCGGGGAGCGGCCCGGTCTGCGCGCCGATGGTCTCGACGGCCAGCGGTTCCGTGCCCACGGTGAAGCGCGCCGGGGCCGAGGGAACGATGAGTGCGGGGCGCCCGTCGATCTCGACACCGGAGCCTGCCCCATCGACCGATCGCGCGCCGTGGACCGTGAAGGCAGCAACGAACGCGGCCGGGGATGCGTTCTCGATCTCGACGACGACGATGCCACCCGGACCGCCGATCCCGTACACCCGCTGCACGGCGTCACCGCCCGGTACCCGGAGCGCGGTCTCGAGCACGGGCGCGTGATCGATGGCCCGCTGGCGCACGGCCGGCTCACAGGCCGGGATCCGCCACCGGTCGTCCGCGCCGATCCACCAGTCGAAGGACCACGATTCCCCGACCACGTCCACCCGGCCGCGGGTATCGACTCGAGCCCGTCCGCGCGTACCGAGCGCGCCCACCAGCGTCACCGTCAGCGCATCCCGCGCAGCTCGGGCTTCGCCTCCCGGAGCATGAGCGCGGGCACGATGTCCGCCGCGGCCCTCCCCTCGTACAGCACCGCACCGACCTGCTCCGCGATCGGCAGCTCGAGCTTCTCGCGCTTTCCCAGCGCGAGCACGGCCTCGGTGCTCTTCACTCCCTCGGCCACCATCTTCATCTCGGCCACGATCTCGTCGAGGTGCCGTCCTTGTCCGAGCGCCACCCCGACCGTCCGGTTCCGGCTCTTGTCACTCGTGCACGTCGCGACGAGGTCGCCCATACCGGCCAGGCCGGAGAACGTCAGGGGGTCGCCGCCGAGCGCCATCCCCAACCGGGCGAGCTCGGCCAGCCCGCGGGTGATCAATGCCGCCTTGGTGTTGTCCCCGTACCCGAGCCCGGCCGCGACGCCCGCGGCGATCGCGATCACGTTCTTCAGCACCCCGGCGATCTCACAGCCGACGACATCCGGGTTCGTGTACACCCGGAACGTCCGGGTCATGAACAGGCGCTGGAGCGCTTCGCCTGTCGCGGCATCGGTCACCGCGACGACGGAGGCCGTCGGCTGGCCGAGTGCCACCTCGCGGGCCAGGTTGGGCCCGGTCAGCACGCCGATGCGCTCCCTCGGATGGTCGGGCAGCACATCGGCGACGACCTCGGTCATCCGTAGGTAGCGGTCCTGCTCGAGGCCCTTCGAGAGGCTGATCACCGCGGCGTCCGGCGAGATCGCCGGTCCCGCGGCGGTCAGCACGGCGCGGAATCCGTGTGACGGCACCGCCATGACGACCACATCCGCGCCCGTGCACGCGGTCTCGAGTGACGCCGTTGCTTCGAGTGACGGCGGCAGCTCGATGTCGGGGAGGTAGTCCGGGTTGCGGTGCTCGTCGTTGATGTGTGCGAGGACGTCGAGGTCACGAGACCACAGAACCGTCGGCGCGTTGCCGGAGACGAGCGCCGCGAAGGTCGTGCCCCACGAGCCGGCGCCGATGACGGCGACTCTCACGTGGTGCCGCTCGGCACGATGCAGCTCCGCAGCTTTGCGGTCTCGGGTGGCCGTACCCACCAGCCGTCGTCCCCCGGCTCCGGCGACTGCGGGTAGATCTCGCGCGCCCTCGCGACCTGGACACAGATCGCACTCATGATCCGGTCGGTCGCCTCGCGCACGTCCTCGTCGGGTCCGATCCGCACCGGCGCTCCGATCGCCACCGCCTCCGCGACGCCGGTGCGCCACGAGGGCTTGCGCCCCTTGAACAGGACGCGCTGCAACCCCCAGAGACCGATGGGAGTCACCGGAACCCCGCTGGCCTGAGCCAGGCGCGCGGTGCCGGACTTGCCCACCATCGGATCGAGGTCCAGTGAGATCGTCCCCTCGGGGAAGACCGTCACGCACTCGCCCCCACGGAGCGCTTCGACCGCCGCATCGAGCGACGCCGACGCGTCGGTCGTACCGCGGCGCACGGGGATCTGATGGGCGGTCCGTAGGAACGGCCCGAGCAACCCCTTGTCGAACAGCTCGGCCTTGGCCAGGAACCGGACGCGCCGGTGCCGGCGATCGGCGAGATACGCGAGCACCAGGGGGTCGAGATACGAGACGTGATTGCTCGCCAGAATCGCCGGACCGCGCGCCGGGATCATCTGCGCGCCCTCGATCGTCCACTGAATGCCGAAGCGGAGGGGCGGGTACAACGCCGTGCGGGCCAGGACGTACGTTGCGTCCACGCTCGGTAGCATACGCAGACCCATGGTTCCCGACCCGCCCCGACTCGCGAGCGCGGGCGTCGTGATACCGATCCGGGCCTTCGCGGTGGGCAAGGCGCGACTCGCGGCCACCCTCGACGCCATCTCGCGAGCCGAGCTCGCGCAGCGGATGGCCGAGCACGTGCTCGCTGCTGCGGGACCCCTCCCGGTCGTGGTCGTGTCGTCGGCGGACGAGGTCCGTGCCTGGGGCACGGCCCACGGCGTCGTGGTCCTTCCCGACCCCGGCGACCTCGACCGGGCCGCCGCCGCGGGCGTCGCGTGGTGCGCCGGGCAGGGCCTGCTGCGGGCGATCGTGGCGCACGCCGATCTTCCGCGCGCACCCGTCGCGAGCCTCGTACGGTTCGCCGCCGATGCCGGCCGGCCCATCGTGAGCGTGGTGCCCTGTCACCGTGACGACGGCACACCGGTGCTCGCGGTTCCGGTACGAGCGCAGTTCCAGTTCGCGTACGGACCGGGATCCTTCCGCCGTCATGTGGCTCTCGCTCGCGCCGCGGGACTCGCGACGCGGGTCGTACGCGACCCGGAGCTCGGATTCGACGTGGACCTGCCGTCGGACCTCGTCACGCTGGCCGAGTCGCGCGCGTGAGCGAGCCCGCCGTCAGCGAAGGGCTCTCCGTGCCGCCGGTCGCGCTGGCGATCGGCGCGCATCCCGACGACATCGAGTTCGGCTGTGGCGCCACGCTCGCCAAGTGGGCGGCGGCCGGCGCGGCGACCCATCTCCTGATCCTGACCGACGGCTCGAAGGGCAGCTGGGACGAGGCGGATGACCTCCCCGCGCTCGTCGCGCACCGCCAACACGAAGCGCGCGATGCCGCTCACGCTCTGGGCGCGCAATCCGTGCGCTTTCTCGCGATGATCGACGGCGAGCTCGAGAGTGGCGCGCGCGAGCGCGCCCTCGTCTGCGAGGCGATACGCGAGGTACGGCCCAACGTGGTGCTCGGGCACGACCCGTGGAAGCGCTACCGGCTGCATCCCGACCATCGCCACGCCGGTTTTCTGACCGTCGACGGCATCGTGGCGGCCCGCGATCCGCACTTCTTCCCCGGGCTCGGCGGTTCCCACCACCGGCCCGACGCGCTGCTGCTGTTCGAAGCCGACGAGCCCAATCACATCGAGCGGGTCGACCAGTTCGTGGACGCCAAGGTGGCGGCACTGCTCGCGCACCGGAGTCAATGGCGCTCGACGATGAACATCAATGTGGGTGCACCCGATGAGGGTGCCGGCCGCGACGCATTCGCCACGCGCATCCATGCGCAGGCGCGAGCTGACGGCGCGCTCGTGCCGGAAGCCGACGTGCTCGCCGAGGCGTTCCGCTATCTGAACGAGATCTAACCCGGACGCGATTCGGGGAGGCCCGAAGGCCTCCCCGAATCCAGTCTCATCGAGCCGAAGCTCGTCAGCGCCGCTTGGCCGCCTTGCGCTTGGCCGGAGCCTTGCGCTTCGTGGCCTTGCGCTTGGTCGCCTTCTTGGCTGCCTTGCGCTTCGCCGGAGCCTTGCGCTTCGTGGCCTTGCGCTTGGTCGCCTTCTTGGCTGCCTTGCGCTTCGCCGGTGCCTTGCGCTTCGTGGCCTTGCGCTTGGTCGCCTTCTTGGCTGCCTTGCGCTTGGCCGGAGCCTTGCGCTTGGTCGCCTTCTTGGCTGCCTTGCGCTTCGCCGGCGCCTTGCGCTTCGCCGGGGACTTGCGGGCTGCCTTGCGCTTGGCCGGGGCCTTGCGCTTCGCTGCCTTGCGCGTGCTCTTCTTTGCGGGAGGCACGGTTACCACCTTTCTTGGGATGTTTCTCGGTCGGAGAACGCCTGACTGGCTTGGAGTGCCAGGCTCCTCAGCTCACGGCGGACTTGAAGCCGGCGCCTGCCGTGAACTTCACGCCCTTGGATGCCGCGATCTCGATGGCCTCACCGGTTTGCGGGTTGCGCCCGGTGCGGGCCTTCCGGTCCGTTCGCTTGAACGAACCGAAACCTGGAAGCTTCACCTCGTCGCCCTGTGCGACCGCCGACTTGATGCTCTCCATCATCTGGTTGAGCACGTTGTCGACATCCTTCTTCGTCTGAGAGGTTGCTTCCGCGATGTGCTCGACGAGTTCGGACCTGTTCATGTCACCTCCGCCGCTCGTCGTTCAACGAGCATTCGATCGTATTCATGAGCGAAGGTCAAGCATTTCCTGCGCGCGCTGCGTTGCGCGACACGCGATGCACTACGCGTCGCGTGCAACACCACGTGTTGCATCGCGTCGTCGGTCACTGCATCTCGATGCTCGGTTACTTCGCACATCTGGTCCACCACCTGCGGTTTTGCACGGAATTGCTGCGACGTACCCGCTCTTGTGGCAACGAACGATGACGTCCTATGACGTCCGCTAACTACTCCGCGCAAGAAGCGTGACACAACTTCGCGAAATTGTGGCGGATACTTGCGTCGAGCACCGCGATGCGCGCGTGCGCGGACGCACGCGGCACGAGTGAGCGAGGCATGCACATGGACGACGCGCAGCTGGTCGACGGTCGGTATGACGCGTTCATCCTGTGGGCCGAAGCGCGCGAAGACGGCGCGGTCGCGTTCGACCTCACCATCACCACAGGCAACAACCGCGGCGACGTCATCACCGTGATCGGTCCCCCACGCGGCGACCCGATCACACTCGTAGGACTGCCGTGCACGCTGCGCGTGGAGAACGGCACACCCACGCTCGAGATGGACTGAGCGGCACAACGCAGCGGCAGAGGCACAGCCCGGTGCCGATATCGGCGCTGAGCGGCCCGATCACCTCGGGTCGCTCAGCGTTGCTCGCTTGCTCGTAGCCCCGAGCAGATTCGAACTGCCGTTACCGCCTTGAGAGGGCGGCGTCCTAGGCCACTAGACGACGGGGCCGGAAATGCCTTCAGGCTTCTCGTCGATCAGTACGACGGGTTGCCTTCGGGTCGCTCGGGGGGGAGGACTCGAACCCCCAAATACAGGACCAGAACCTGTTGTGTTACCGATTACACCACCCCCGAATGGGAGAGGCGATCTTAGCTTGCACTCTCTCCCGGGGCCGATCCGATGCGCCGGCGGGCCGCAGCGAGGCGAGCGAGGGTCCGCTCGCGTCCGAGCAGATGCATCGCGTCGAACAGTGGCAGGCCCGCGGCGCGCCCTTCGACCGCGACGTAGAGGAGCGGCATGACCTTGCGGGTCTTCTCGATCCCGATCGCTTCGAGCGCGCCGCGAACGTCCATCGCTTCGATCGACCAGTCGCAGTCCCGGAGGTGCGCGATCGCCGCGTCGAGCACTTCGGCCGGCCGTTCCGTCTTCGCGACGACCTTGTCCCACGCCTCCGCGACGGTGAAGTCGTCGTCGGCCACGAAGAGAAACGCCGCCTGGTCGACGAGCGCGGCGATCGTGGATGATCGCTCCTGTCCGATTCGGGCAACCTCGTGCACGGTTGCCGCGTCGACGCGGTCACCGAAGCGGAGCACCGACTCCGCTTGCACGCACTCGGCCAGCTCGTCGAGCGGGAGCGCACGGATGTACTCACCGTTGAGCCAGTCGAGCTTCTTGTAGTCGAAGAACGCCGCCGAATGCGTGACCCGGTCCAGATCGAAGTCCGCCACGATCTCGTCCCGGGTGAGCAGCTCACGACCGTCGGCGGGCGCCCAACCGAGCAGGGCCAGATAGTTCACGAGCGCGTCGGGCAGGTAGCCGCGGTCGCGAAAGTCCTCGAGCGCCACTGCGCCGTGCCGCTTGGACAGCTTCGCCCGGTCGGCGCCCACGAGCAGCGGCAGGTGGGCGTAGTGCGGCGCATCGGAACCACCCAGCGCGGCCCGCAGGGCGAGCACGCGGTGGGTCGAATCGATCAGGTCCTCTCCCCGGATGATGTGGGTGATCCCCATCTCGACGTCGTCCACCGCGTTCGCGAGGAAGAAGACGGGGCTGGCGTCCGTGCGCAGGATCACGAAGTCCGAGACGGTCGACCACTCGACGCTGACTTCGCCGCGTACGAGATCCACGAACGAGCTCGAGCCGCTGTCAGGCGTACGGAACCGCACGGACGGGAGCCGGCCCTCGGCGCGGTGCTCGGCCCGCTCGGCGTCCGTCAGGTCACGGCAGCGACCGTCGTAGCCCGGAGGGCGGCCCGCCTTCATCGCCTCGTCGCTGCGAGCCTTGACCTCTTCCGGCGTGCAGAAGCACTCATACGCGCGGCCGGCCGCGAGCAACCGACCCGCGGCCGCGGCGTACTGGTCCAGGCGGTCGCTCTGCAGGTACGGCCCCTCGTCCCAGTCGAGCCCGAGCCAGCGCATTGCTTCCTGAATCCCGACGATCCACTCACCACGTGACCGTTCGGCATCCGTGTCCTCGATCCGCAGCACGAACGTCCCGCCGTGGTGGCGGGCGTACAGCCAATTGAACAGGGCGGTCCGGGCCGAGCCGACGTGCAGCGATCCGGTCGGAGCGGGCGCGAATCGCACGCGCACGGGCTTGGCGTCCGTCATGGACGTCCTTCCTCGAGGAGGCGGCGCGCGACGACCACGCGTTGGATCTGGTTCGTGCCCTCGTAGATCTGGGTCACCTTTGCATCGCGCATCATCCGCTCGACCGGGAAGTCGGTTGTGTATCCCGCACCACCGAGGAGCTGCACCGCGTCCGTCGTGACCTGCATCGCGGTGTCCGAGGCGAAGAGCTTCGCCATCGAGGAGATCTTCGACACTCCGGTCGCTCCCGCATCAACCATCGAGCACGCCCGGTAGACGAGCGTGCGCGCCGCTTCGACCCGGGTGGCCATGTCCGCCAGCATGAACTGCAAGCCCTGGAACTCGGCGATGGCGCGCCCGAACTGCCGTCGCTCCTGGACGTAACGGGTGGCGACCTCGAGTGCTCCCTGGGCCAGCCCGACGGCTTGTGCACCCACGATCGGCCGGGACGTGTCGAGGGCACCCATCGCGTACTCGAAGCCGCGGTTCTCCTCGCCGATCAGCTGGTCGGCCGGGACCACCGCGTCCTCGAGCACGAGCTCACCCGTCGGCGAGCCGCGCATCCCCATCTTGTGCTCGAGCTTGCCTACCGAGAAGCCCGGTGTGTCGCGCAGCACGACGAACGCGCTGATGCCTCGACTCCCGGCGTCGGGATCCGTCTTCGCGAACACCGTGTAGAGGTCCGAGACGCCGGCATTCGTGATCCAGGCCTTGCGGCCGTTGAGGACGTAGTGGTCGCCGTCGCGTACGGCTCGGGTCGTCATCGACGCGACGTCACTCCCGGCCTCGGGCTCGGAGAGGCAGTAGCTCGCCTGCCATTCCCCCGTGGCGACCTTCGGGACGGTCCGCTTCGCGAGGTCGTCCGTCGCGTACTTCACGATCGGGGTGACACCGAGCCGGGAGATCAGCACGAAGAGCGAAGAGGCCCCACAGGCGCGGGCCGTCTCCTCGACGAGGATCGCGTAGGTCAGGGTGTTGCCGCCATCGCCCCCGAGATGCTCCGGGTAGAGGGAGCGCACCAGCCCGGAGTCGCGGTACGCCGCGAACGATGCCCGCGGGAACTCGGCGAGCTCGTCCGCGGCGGCCGCGTTCGGGGCGATGCCGGTGTCCGCGAGCCGGCGGGCGGCCGCGCGGAACTCCTCGTATTCATCCGGCAGCGTGAAGGGCACGGACACTCAATCCGTGGAAGCGGCCGGCTCCGGCGCGGGCGCGTCGACCGCGGTGGCGGCGCCGTCGACCTCGGCTTCTACTTCGGCCTCGAGCTCACCCACGTCGACGTCCTCACCGGCTTCGGCGGCTTCGGCCTCCTCGGCGGCTCGCGCCATCGCTTCCCGCACGATCGCGAGATGCTCGGGAAGCTCCGAGATCGGCAAGCGCAACAAGCCCGTGCTGACCGTGTCGACGACGGCCCGCCGGACCGTGTAGTCGTGCGCCGCGGCCCGGATGACGTCGGGACGCCAGCTCCGCACGTCCTCCGGCGCGTCGCCGCGATAGCCCAGCAGCTCCATCGCGAAGTCGACGTCGTTCACGGTCGGCGCCCGCCCGAAGGTGGCCGCCCGCTTCATCGCGATGGCCGCCACGACGGCAATCGCGTCGTCCGCTTCTTCGTGCGGCTCGAGCGTCATCCGGTCGCGGACCCGGTTCGCCAACCGCAACGCGTACCCGACGTTCGGTCCGGGCGAGCCGAGCAGGGCGCCCTTCGGTTGCATCGCGCCGAGGTCGCCGGGCCGGTCCGCCTTCCAAGAGCGCGACGGCGGCATGTGCGAACCGGGCGCCAGGTTGGGCTCTTGGCGGGGTGCCTCGTCGAGCGCGGCGGGCACGTACGGGTCAATCGGCATCGTGCCTAGTTTGCTATCCGCGCGCCGAGGCGCGGAGCAAGCCGTAGATAAGTGAGTCGGACAGGGCCTGCCAGCTCGCCTCGATGATGTTCTCGCTGACCCCGATGGTGGTCCAGGACTCCTCGCCGTCGGTGGTGTCGAGGAGCACCCGGGTCACCGCGCCCGTCCCGCGCTGGGTGTCGAGGACCCGGACCTTGTAGTCGGTGAGGTGCACGCGGTCGAGCGCCGGGTAGCGCCCCTCGAGCGCGTCACGCAACGCACGGTCCAGCGCGTTGATGGGTCCATTGCCCTCGGCAGTGGCGATCAGGCGCTCGTTGTTGACGTGCACCTTGATGGTGGCCTCGGTCGTGACTCCTCCCGGCGTCTCCTCGGCCGCGAGGTCGTCGGTGATCACCCGGAAGCTCTCGACCCGGAAGTAGTCCTGGTGCCAACCGGACGCCCGGCGCATGAGCAGCTCGAGCGAGGCATCGGCGACTTCGAAGTGATAGCCCTCGTGCTCGAGGTGCTTCAGCGTGTCGACGACCTCGTTGATCGTGGGGCCGTCGAGCTCGATGCCGAGCTCCTTCGCCTTCAGCACGATGGTCGACTTTCCCGCCATCTCCGACATCACGAAGCGCGTGCCGTTGCCGACCGAGTCCGGCACCACGTGCTCGTACGCATCCGGGCGCTTCGCGATGGCGCTCACGTGCAAACCGGCTTTGTGGGCGAAGGCAGACGAGCCCACGTACGCGGCCTGCGGGTTCAGCGCCATGTTCACGAGCTCCGCCACGTGATGAGCCACCGGAGTCAGCCGCTCGAGGCGGCCCGGCGGAAGCGTCTCGATCCCCATCTTCACCGAGAGGTTCGGGATGATCGTGGTGAGGTTGCAGTTCCCGGTGCGTTCGCCGTAACCATTGATCGTCCCTTGAACCTGGGTCGCGCCGCCGCGCACGCCGGCCAGCGCGTTGGCCACGCCACAGCCGGTGTCGTCGTGGAGGTGCACTCCGATCGCGACATCGGGGCCGAGGTAGTCCACGACCTCGTTGACGATGTGCTCGACCTCGTGCGGGAGCGCGCCGCCGTTCGTGTCGCACAGGACCAGGCGGTTCGCACCCACCTGCGCAGCACCTTCCAGCACCCGGAGGCTGAACTCGGGATTGCGCTTGTACCCGTCGAAGAAGTGCTCGGCGTCGAAGAGCACCTCGAGCCCGCGCCCCTTCAGGTACTCGATCGAGTCCGTGACCATCGCGACGCCTTCGTCCAGCGTCGTACCGAGCGCCTCGAGCACGTGGTAGTCCCAGCACTTCCCGACGATGCACACGGTCGCAGTGTTCGCTTCGACCAGGTGTCGCAGCGTGTCGTCGGAGTCGACCTTGCCCTTCACCCGGCGCGTCATGCCGAACGCCACGAGCTTGCTCGTCTCGAGGTTCAGCTCGGCGGGTGCACGCCGGAAGAGCTCGTCGTCCTTCGGGTTGGACCCGGGCCAACCGGCTTCGATGTAGTCGACACCGAGCCAGTCGAGCTGCTCCGCGATGCGCAGCTTGTCGTCGACGGTGAGCGAGATGCCTTCGAGCTGTGCGCCGTCGCGCAGCGTCGTGTCGTAGATCTCTACTCGCTCGGGCAGCGGCTTATTCGTCGACATGCTCACACCAGTTCTTGTATCGGTCGGTCTGACCCCGCACGGCCTTGGCGTACTCGGCCGCGATCGCCACGGTCTTCTCGCCGGGGCACGGGATCTGCCGGTCGTCGACCGAGTTCACGGCGCTCACCTCGGCGGCAGTGCCGCACACGAACATCTCGTCGCAGATGTACAGGTCACTGCGCGCGAGGTAGTCGATCCGCGTGTCGTAGCCGAGGTCACGGGCGATCGTCATCACCGAGTCCTGCGTGATGCCTGCCAGCGCACCGGCCGCCACCGGCGGGGTGACGAGCACACCGTTGCGAGAGGCAAAGATGTTCTCACCCGTGCACTCGCTCACGAACCCCTGCGGGTTGAGCATGACGGCTTCGTCGTAACCGGCCTTCAGTGCCTCGACCTTCGCCAGCGACGAGTTGACGTAGTTGCCCGTGGTCTTGGCGGCCGGCGGCATCGTGTTGTGGTCGTGACGCGTCCACGAGCTGACCTTCATGCGCACGCCTTTGGTGACCGCGTCGGCGCCGAGGTACGCACCCCATGGCCAGCACGCGATCGCGACGGTCACCGTGCACGGCAGGGTGTTGAGCCCCATCTCGCCGTACCCGAAGAACGCGATCGGGCGCACGTAGCAGGACGGGAGCCCGCTGGCGCGCACGACGTCCTTGCAGCCGTGGACGATCTCGTCCACGGTGAACGGGATGTCCATCATCATGATCTTGGCCGAGTCGAACAGCCGCTCGATGTGCTCGGTGAGCCGGAAGATCGCCGGCCCCTTGCTCGTCTCGTACGCGCGGATGCCCTCGAAGACGCCCATGCCGTAGTGCAGCGAGTGTGTGAGGACGTGGATCTGGGCCTGGTCCCACGGGACGAGCTGGCCGTCCATCCAGATCTTCTCGGTCTTCTCGATGGGCATGGCTCAGACCCTTTCCGCAATCCGTGAACCGATCTCCGCCGTGGACCCCGACACATCGTCGGAGCTCTCGACGGCCTTCTTGATCCTGGCGGCCGCCTCGGCCTCGCCCAGGAACTCCAACATCATCCCCGCGCTGATGACCGCGGCCCGGGGATCCGCGATCCCCTGGCCCGCGATGTCCGGCGCCGAGCCGTGGACCGGCTCGAACAGGGATGGCCCGGTGCGGGCGGGATTCAGATTGGCCGACGCCGCCCGACCGATTCCCCCGGCGATCGCGCCGCCGAGGTCGGTGAGGATGTCGCCGAAGAGGTTGTCGGTGACGATCACGTCGTAGCGCTCCGGCCGTTGGACGAAGTGGATGCACGCGGCGTCGATGTGGTCGTAGCCGGTGGACACGTCGGGGTGCTCGCCGGCCACCTCGTCGAACGCCCGCTGCCACAGGTCTCCGGCGAACGTCAGCACGTTCGTCTTGTGGACCAGGGTGAGCAGTCGGCGCGGGCGGGACTGGGCCAGCTCGAAGGCGAAGCGGATGCAGCGCTCCACGCCCAGGCGCGTGTTCACCGAGCCCTGGGTAGCGATCTCGTTGGGTGTGCCTTTCCGCAGGAACCCGCCCTCGCCCGCGTAGGTGCCTTCGGTGTTCTCGCGGATGACCACCATGTCGACGCCGCCGTTCAGCTCGCTCGCCGGGGCGGTGAACGGCCGCAGGTTCACGTAGAGATCCAGCTCGAAGCGCAGCCGCAGGAGCAGGCCGCGCTCGAGGACGCCCGGCGGCACGTCGGGAGTGCCCACGGCGCCGAGGAAGATCGCGTCGAGCCCGCGCAGCTCGTCGAGGACGGAATCCGGGAGCACCTCGCCCGTGCGGAGGTAATTGGCGCCGCTCAGGTCGTACGCCACCGCCTCGTACGGCACGCCGGTGGCGTCGACGACCTTCAGTGCTTCCGCGACGACTTCGGGGCCGATGCCGTCGCCGGCGATGATCCCGATCCGGTGGCTCACGGGGCTGAGCTCCTCCAGCGAAGTGTTGCGACAATGAAAAACCGCCCACCGAGGTGGACGGTCGAGGGCGAACGCCGACAGCGGCGCCCGCTTACGAAATGACGATGACAGAGTCGTGGCGCATGAACCAAACAGGATGGCACCCGGCTCCATGGCTGTCAACCAGATTGCCCATGTGCAACCGGCCGCTCGAGGGGACGTGGCAGGCTGAGCCGATGAAGGAACGGGCACGCAGTGCGGAGGCCACAGCGACCGAGCACGGAGGCGTTCTCAGCTTCATCGTGCTCGCCGTCGTGGTCGTCGTGCTCGGCTTCGGCGCGTTCTGGTGGTTCGTCATCCGGTCGGACGCCGCGCCCGAGCCCAAGATCGAGACGACGAAGACGGTCCCGGGCGGGACGCTCGACGGGACGTGGGAGATCCAGCCGCACCTCGGCTCGTTCGTGCAGTACCGGGTGAAGGAGCAATTCGCGGGGGCGCTCGAGTCGGAGGCGACCGGCCGGACCGAGTCCGTGACGGGCCGGCTGAAGGTGACCGGCTCGACGATCTCCGCCGTCTCGATCACGGCCGACCTGTCGACGTTGGAGTCCGACAAGGTCCGCCGGGACGAGAAGCTCCAGACCGATGGGCTGCAGACGAACCAATTCCCGACCGCAACCTTCGTGCTCACCGGGCCGATCGAGCTCGGGTCCGTGAAGAAGGGCCGGAACGTCTCTGCCGACGCGACGGGCGACCTCACGTTGCACGGCATCACGAAGCGGGTGACCCTGCCGCTCGAGGGGCGCTGGGACGGCGAAGCCGTCCAAGTCGTCGGAAAAGTCCCGATCCAGTTCGCCGAATACGGGATCTCACCCCCCAACATCGGCGGTTTCGTCACGGTGGCGGACCGAGGGCGCATGGAGTTCCAGCTGTACTTCGTCAAGCCCTGAGCGCGGCGCTCCGGCCGCTACCCAACGGCCTCTCCGGGTCGCTTCGGCTTCCACACTCCGTGCCCGCTGCGGCCTACGCTCCACCGCATGGAGCAGTCGCACCTCTCCCCTTCCGCGCACGAGCGCTTGCAGGCCGAGCTCGAGCACCGCTCCGGACCGCACCGACTCGAGATCTCGGAACGGATCGAGCGGGCCCGCGAGATGGGCGACATCAAGGAGAACGCGGACTACGACGCGGCCAAGAACGAGCAGGGCCTGAACGAGGCACGGGTCCGCCAGCTGGAGCAGATGCTGCGCGACGTCGTCATCGTCGAGAGCTCCGACGCGGAGACCGTGAGCCCGGGGACGATCGTCACCATCCTGATCGAAGGCGACGACGACCCCCAGGAGTACCTCATCGGCTCCATCGAAGAGCGCAACGACACCTACGAGGTGCTCTCGACCTCGTCGGCGCTGGGACAGGAGCTCGTCGGGAAGCGCAAGGGCGAGGAGGCGGCCTACGTCACGCCTCGCGGCAAGCCGTTGACGGTCCAGGTCGTCGACATCAAACCGGTGGACTGAAGATCTCCGGCGCTCAATCGGCTCCAGCACGAATGGACTGGCGAGCGCCGGGGGTCTAGCCAGACGGGTACCGCCGTCGCTCCTCGAGCGACCGCGCTTCACTCATTCGAGCGACGGAGATCTTCGGAAGGTAGGCCGAAGCCGCCGCCGCCGGGGGTGCGTACCCGCAGGACGTCACCGGCACGCAGCTCGATGGTCAGCTTGTCGCCCAGCATCTCGGCGCGGGACTCGTCGCCACCGGGAAGCAGCCAATTCTCCCCCGTCGCGCCGGGTGCACCCCCGGCGAGTCCCGCCGGCGCGCTCACGCGGCGTTCGGTGACCAGCGACACCGTGACCGGTTCGAGTGCCTCGAGGTCACGTTCGATCCCGTCACCGCCCGGGTACGCACCGGCACCGCCACTCCCGCGCCGGATCGCGTACCGCAGCACGCGCATCGGGTACGCGCGCTCGAACGCTTCGACGGGCGTGTCACGCGTATTGGTCATGTTCGTATGCACACCGCTCATCCCGCCGTGCCCGGGCCGGCCGCCCTGCCCCCCACCGATCGTCTCGTAGTACACCCAGCCCGAACCGCCGATGAGCAGGTTGTTCATCGTCCCCTGGCTCGCAGCCCCGACCCGGTCGGGTGCGACGCCCGCGAGCGCCCTGAGGCAGACGTCCGCGACGCGCTGGCTCACCTCCACGTTGCCCGCGCCGACCGCGGCCGGGAAGCGCGCGGCGACGATCGACCCCTCCGGCGCGCGCACGTGCACCGGGCGCAGTGCACCGCCGTTCGCCGGGATCGTCGGATCGGTCGCGGTGCGTAGGGCGAACGCGACGGCGCTGACGGTCACCGCCTCGACCGCGTTGACCGTTCCCGGTCGTTGCTCGTCCGTGCCGGCGAAGTCGAACGTGATCTCGTCGCCGTCCACCACCACCTCCACCTCGATGTGCGCCGGCCGCTGCTGCTCGGGCCGCGGTCCGGTGGAGTCGAGGACGTCGGCCGCACGCCACCGGCCGTCGGGGAGAGCCCGCAGCGCGGCTCGCATCCGCCGCTCGCCGTAGTCCACGATCTGCTCGAACGGGGCCCCGGCGAGCTCGGCGAGCCGCTCGACGCCGAGGCGGTTCGCACCGACCTGCGCATCCAGGTCGCCACGCCGTTCGCCGGGCGTCCGCGAGGCGGCGACCATGACCGCGGCCACGCCTTCGCTGAGCACGACCGGCGGGAGGCGCAGCCCTTCCTGCGCGATGTGCACCGCGTCCGGCGGCATCGAGCCCGGCGCCATGCCCCCGAGGTCGGCGTGGTGCGCCCGGTTCGCGGCCCAACCCACGATCGCGCGCTCGACGAAGCACGGAGCGACGAGGGTGACGTCGTTGAGGTGGGTCCCTCCCGCGTAGGGATCGTTGAGGATGATCTGGTCGTCGGGCCCCACCTGCTCACCGCACGCGTCGATCGCCGCACGCACCGCCGCGGGCATCGAGCCGAGATGGACGGGGATGTGCTCCGCCTGCACGAGCAGCTCGCCGCCCGCGGTGAAGAGCGCGGCCGAGCAGTCGGCCCGCTCCTTGATGTTGGGGCTGAAGGCGGCGCGGCGCAGGACCGCGCCCATCTCCTCGGCCACCCCGGTCAGGCGCGAGATCAACACCTGCAGCGCCGCCGGGTCGAGCCCGGCCGGCTTCCCGCTCATCTGCGGTCCCGAGTCAGGATCCACGCGCCGGTCGGTCCCGGCTCCGCGATCCAGCCGTCGGGAACCCAGACCGTGCAGTCGGGTTCGCTGGCCACGGTCGGGCCGACGACCCGCGCCCTCGCCGGCGCCGGAAGGTCGGCCGGATCCAGCGGCGCGGTGCGGCGAGCGCGGGCTCGGATCGCGACCACCTCGATCGGGACTCCCGGCCGCGCGTAGCCGTTCCGCCGCTCGTGCTCGGCCGGGAAGTCGTCGACCTCGGCCACCGTCAGCTCGTGACTCTGACCGGCATACCGGCAGTCCAGGAACGTCTCGATCTCTGGCGCGACTTCGCCTCCGGACGCGTCCAGGCCGTCCAGGCCTTCGAGCCCGGCCACCGCCAGACCCAACGCGGCTCGAGCCGCGGGCAGACCCGTGTGATCGGTCGGGTCGGGCCAGGACCGCACGAGCTCACGCTGGACGGGCGCCGACACCAACCCGACCGCGGAGAAGACACCGGCGCGCGCCGGAACGATGACCGCGCGCATCTCGAGCGCAGTCGCGATGGCACACGCGTGGAGCGGACCGGCTCCGCCGAACGCGACGAGCGCGAGGTCGCGGGCGTCGACGCCCCGTTCGACCGTCACGACGCGCACCGCCCGCTCCATCTCTGCGTCCACCACCTGCACGACGCCTTGGGGCGAGACGGATGCCCGGTCCAATGCGGCCCGGGCCGCGTCTCGATCCAGGACGCCGAGGCCGGGAAACGCGACCCCGCCCGGGATGCGGCCGAGAACCAGGTCGGCGTCCGTGACGGTCGGCACGCGCCCGCCCCGCCCGTAGCACGCCGGCCCGGGCACGGCGCCGGCACTCTCGGGCCCGACGACCAGCGCCCCGCCGGCGTCGAGCCGCGCGATCGACCCACCGCCGGCGCCGATGGTGTGGATGTCCAATGCGGGATAGCGAACCGGGAGCCCCGCCACTTCGTGCATCGGGGCGGGCTCGGGCACTCCGGCGCGAACGAGACACACGTCGGTGCTCGTACCACCCATGTCGAACGAGACCGCATCGGGGAACCCACAGGCCGTCGCCACCGCCGCGGCGGCGCGCACCCCGCCGGCCGGCCCGCTCAACAGCAATGCAACCGGCAGGTCGGCGGCGACGCCGACCGGCACGAGGCCCCCGGCTGACGTCATGACGAGCACGGTGTCGGCGACGCTCCCGATCCCCAGGAGGTACGGCCGGCACCTCGGACGCAGCGTCGCGTTCGCGACCGTCGTCACGATCCGCTCGTATTCCCGGAACTCCGGCGAGACCTCGTGCGAGCACGTGACATCCAAGCCCTGTGTGCGCAGCGCGTGCGCGATCTCCTGCTCGTGACGTGGATCGAGATCGGCGTGGAGTAAGCAAACCGCGACGGCACCGACATCCTTCGGGATCGACGGGACGCCGGCGGGATCGACGGCCTCCAGCTCCCGCCCGTGCGCATCGAGACGGCCCACGACCTCGAAGCGCAGCTCCCGGGGCACGAGTGGCTCGGGCCGGTCGACGAAAGGGTCGTAGAGCGACGGCCGCACCTGTCGGGCGATCTCGATCACGTCGGCGAATCCCCGCGTGGTCACCAGCGCGACCCGCGCGCCGCTCCCCTCGAGCAGTGCGTTCGTCGCGACCGTGGTCCCGTGGGCCAGCAGCTCCGGCCGCTCGGTGCCGAGTGCCGCGATGCCCGAGCGCACGGCATCACCGGGATCCGATGGCGTAGACGGGGTCTTGACGATCCGACCGTCGTCCGCCACGACATCGGTGAACGTTCCCCCGGTGTCCACGCCGATCCGCACCCTTGAAGCGTGTCAGAGCGGCGAAGCTCAGACCCTCATGAGGCGAAGGAACCGGCGCCGCTTCGGGGTGACGCCGCGGATGATCGCGTCCCGGATCGCCGCTTTGGTCTCGGGACCGAGCTTCTGGCCGCTCGGGTCCGTCAGCTCGAACCGGTCGACCGCGAGGCCGTCGACGGTTTCGAGGCGAGCGGAATGGACGCTGGCGCCCGCGGCCGCGATCCCGACGGTGATTGCGTGGAGGAGACCGCCGCGGTCGATGCTGCGGACCGTGCCGATCGTGTACCACGGGGAGCCCGCATCATCGAACGAGACCTCCGCGTCAGGATTCGGCGGGGACATGATCGGCTCACCGAATGACTCCACGATCGCCCGCTCCAGCTTGGCCGGATCGGGCGGTGTCGTCGCGTCGACCAGCGGCTGATCGCGCTGCAGCAGCTCGGGCCCGACCCGTTGCACCTGGAAGCTCTCGAGTGCCGCCCCGTCACCCCAGGTCGCGATGACGGCGCTCCGGACGTTGAAGCCGTGATCCGCGAGCACTCCGGAGACATGAGCCAGGAGTCCGGGCCGATCCCGGCTGGCGACGTCGATCTCCCACTCCTCCGGACCCAGCGAGAACAGCGCGACGCGGGCTTCGCCGCGGCCGGGAAGCCGATTGAGCAGGACGACCTGGCGCGCGACGTTGGTCGCGTTCTGCGAGATCAGGTAAGCCCGCGGCGCGTGCGCGATCCGTTCCTGGGCTCTCGGGTCGGACACCAGCCGCACCACCTCGGATCGTCGTTGCTCGACCAGGTTGCGAGCGTCGAGCCCCGTCACGCCCGGCCGCTCGAGGCTCGCGATCACGAGCGCGAGCAGCTCGTCGAGCCGCGCCCGTTCGACGGTGTCCAGCTCGCCGAGGGCGAGGCTCATGAGATAGAGCGCGCGGGCCCGCTCCGGCCGTTCCAGGTGCAAGGCGACCTGGAGCACCGACTCCTCGTCGAGACCTTCCACCCGGCCCGCGGCCGCCCGGAGCAGCCCGGAGTCACCGACCAGGAGCGCGATCTCCTGTTCCGCCGCGGCGCCGAGATCCAGTCGCTGGACGAGCCGCCGCGCCAATGCCACCGGTTCCGAATCCTCACCGGCGGTGTCGAGGATCAGCGCGGCGAGCAGCAACCACTCCGGATGCTCGAGGCGTGAGAGCTCGGCGCCGGCCGCGGCGTCCTCCTGTGTGAGGTCGCGGATACGTTCGACCAGCTCGAAGCGCAAGACCGAGCTCGAGTCCAGCAGGTGAGGGTCCGCCCGCCGGCGGTGCACCGCTTGTGCGAGCTCGGGCAGCGCGCGTTCGAGGACACCGTTCGCCTCGAGGAAGCGCCAGGTGCGGTCGTTTCCCCGGAGCAGCAGCTCGAAGAGCTTTTGGGTCGAGCTACCGTCCCAACGGAGCTGTTCGTCACCGAGCGAGCCCAGCCAGTCGAGCAGCCTCGGGCCGGGTGACGCGCCGTTCGCGATCACCAGCGCGGCGTCCAGCCCGATGGTGAGGGTGGCGTGGCTCGGTGGATCGCCCGCCAGATCGACGACGCCGTCTTCGACCCGGAGCCAACCTCCCTCCGGCATCGGATCGGACGCACCGATTCGTGTTCTCCGATCGGCGCGCATCGCCTGCAGCCGCCACCGCAGCAGGGGCGGAGCCATCAACGTGGTGACGAGCACGACGAGCAGCAGCGAGGCGTAGAGGTTCTCGCCGAGCACACCCTCCTTGAGGCCGATGGTGGCGAAGATCAAACCGACTTCACCACGCGGCAGCATCCCCAGCCCGATCAACGGCTTGTCGCCCGGTGAACCGAAGGCGCCGACCGCCGCCAGGAGCTTGCCGATGATCGCCACGACGGCAAGGGCCGAGGCGATCTCCAGAACCTCCGGCTTCACGAACGAACCGACGTCGACTGCGATCCCGATCGCAAGGAAGAAGACTGGAATGAAGAGGTGCCCGACCGGCGTGAGGTCGCGCTCGATCCGCTCGCGTTGGTCGCTGCGGCTCAGCGAGAGCCCGGCCACGAACGCGCCGATGATCGGCGCGAGCTTGGCCGCGTCGGCCAGCTCGGCGAAGAGAAGGGTGAAGGCAAGTGCCAGCGCGACCAGCGTGCCGGCAGAACGCGAGTGTCGCTGCACGATCCGGAACAGCGCCGGACCGAAGCGGCCCCCGAGGTACGCCATGAGCACGAGGAACCCGATCGCGACGCCGACGATGCTGACCACGGTCATCAAGGAGACCGTGCCTTCCGTGACGATCCGCACGACGACGGTCAGGATCACCAGTCCGAGCACGTCATCGGCGACGGCAGCGCCGAGCACGGTCCGGGCCTCGACCGAGGTGAGCGCCCGCAGATCGCTGAAGACCCGCGCCGTGATCCCGACGCTCGTCGCGGCAAGCGCCGCGCCGAGAAAGAGCGCGGTGTTCGAGTCGTGTCCGAACGCCAGCCCGACCCCGAAGCCCCCGACCATCGGAAGAACGACACCCACGACCGCGACGCTCATCGACGCGCGCCCGACCGCGGCGAGATCGCGCACGTCCATCTCCAGGCCGACCTGCAGCAGCAACAGGATCACCCCGAGCTCGGCCAGCACCTCCAGGACCTCGGTCGTCCCGACGAGCCCGAGCACCGACGGGCCGATGATCATCCCGGCGACGATCTCGCCGACCACGGCCGGCACCTTGATGCGCTCGGCGAGCTCCGCGGCGATCTTGGCCGCGACGAGCAGGACGAGGATGTCCCGGAGGATCTCGACGACGGTCACAGGACTATGACGTGGTGATCTGCAGCAGATAGCCCCGCGAGCGGACGGTGCGGACCTCGAGCCCGAGCGGAGCGATGCGCCGCCGTAGACGCAGGATGTGCACGTCGAGAGCGTTGCGCGTCGGTGCGCCGGACGGCCAGGCCCGGCGGGCCATCAGGTCACGACCGACGACCGCACCGAACCGCTCGACGAGCGCGCCCGCCAGCTCGCGCTCGACCGGTGAGAGTGAGACCCACCGGTCCCGGTAGCGCAGCAGCCCGTCCTCGTCGATCTCGGGAGTCGGCATCCCGTTCGCGGCTCGGGCCTCGAGCGTGGCGACCCGGGCCCGGACGTCGCGGTCCTCGGCCGGGAGGCGGATCCAGTCCTCGAGCGGATCGACCGAGTCGGGAGGTGGAGCCTCGGGGCCGACGAGCAGGAGGCGGGGAGTCCCCGCGCCACGCAGCTCGCCCAGGTGGAAGTTCTCCTCGGGCCAGCGCACCAGCACCACGTCCATCGCGGGGAAGGTACAGACCAAAGATTGCGGAAATGTTTCGCAGTGGTGAACCGAACCCACCGGTGCGCGCCGCGCGGCCCGAGATCGGCGGAGAGGAGCTCGACCATCGCCCACGAAGCGCGGTCGGCGGCCCCGGGCGGCGCCGCTCGAATTCCTAGGAAAGGCGTGCTTCGAGAGTCGCCGCGGCATGCACGAGCGCCGGGCCGAACCGCGGGCCCGGGCGCCGGCCCAGGCGGTCGAGGGGCCCGCTGACGCTCAGCGCGGCGACGACCGTTCCGGCCGGGTCGCGGACCGGCGCGCTCACACTCCCCACGCCAGGCTCCCGCTCCGCGATCGAGACCGCCCACCCGCGCCGGCGCACCGCCCGGAGTGCAGCCACGTCCGCGCCGGCGGGCCAGCTCTCCGGGTCCGTCCACGCGAGCAGCACCTTCGCCCCCGAGCCGGCCAGCAGGGAGAGCCGGGCCCCGACGGGGACGGTGTCGCGCAGGCCGGACGGACGCTCGGCGACCGCGACGCAGACCCGGTGGTCACCGTCGCGCACGTAGAGCTGGGCGCTCTCCCCCGTCCGGTCGTGCAGCCCGGAGAGCACACTCGGCGCCTCCTCGATCAACCTCGAAGGGATCGCGTCGGCCTGCCGGCCCCAAGCGGCGAGCCGGACCCCGATGCGGAACCGGCCGCGCTCGTCCCGTCCCACCAGCCCGTGCGCCTCGAGCGCCAGTGCGAGCCGGTGGGCCGTGGCCCGGGAAAGTCCGGTCGCCTCCACGAGATCCGCCAGGGTCGCGGGACCGCTCTCCGCCAGTGCGGCGAGAATCGTCGCCGACTTGTCGATGACCCCCACGCCACTTAGGCTGTCCATATACCAAGAAATGCTATCCCATATACTGAGATAGTCGCAGATCCACCGGAACCGGGAACGTCACATGGCACAGACACTCAGCGAGAAGGTGTGGGACCAGCACGTCGTCCACCACGCGGCGGGCGAGCCCGATCTCCTGTACATCGATCTCCACCTCGTGCACGAGGTCACGTCACCCCAGGCATTCGACGGCTTGCGGCTGAACGGTCGCGGGGTGCGGCGCCCCGAGCTCACGGTCGCGACGATGGACCACAACGTGCCCACCATCGGGCTCGAGCACGGCATCACCGACCCGATCTCGCGGCGCCAGATCGAGGTGCTCGCGGAGAACTGCGCGGAATTCGGGATCCGGCTCTACGGCATGGGCGATCCGGGCCAGGGCATCGTGCACATCATCGGCCCGGAGCAGGGCCTGACCCAACCCGGCATGACCATCGTCTGCGGCGACAGCCACACGTCGACTCACGGCGCGTTCGGCGCGCTGGCCTTCGGGATCGGGACGAGCGAGGTCGAGCACGTGCTCGCGACCCAGACCCTCCCCCAGCAGCGGCCGGGGACGATGGCGGTCACCGTCGAAGGCGACCTGCCGCCCGGCGTCACCGCGAAGGACGTCGTCCTGTCGATCATCGCCCAGATCGGAACCGGCGGCGGCATCGGCTCGGTCATCGAGTACCGGGGCTCCGCGATCCAGGCGCTCTCGATGGAAGGCCGGATGACGATCTGCAACATGTCGATCGAAGCGGGCGCGCGTGCGGGCCTCATCGCCCCCGACGACACGACGTTCGCCTACCTCGAAGGCCGGCCGTTCGCGCCGAAGGGAGCCGCGTGGGAGCAAGCGCTCGATGCCTGGCGTGCCCTTCCCACCGACCTCGGCGCGGTGTTCGATCGGGAAGTGCTCATCGACGCTTCGACCCTGAAGCCGAGCGTCTCGTGGGGGACCAACCCCGCGCAGACCACGACGATCGACGCCGTGGTCCCCGATCCCACGTCGTTCACGAACGAGGGCGAGCAGGAGTCGGCGACGCGCGCGCTGCGATACATGGGCCTCGAGGCGGGTACGCCGATCCGTGACATCAACGTCGACACGGTGTTCATCGGCTCGTGCACCAACTCGCGCGTCGAGGATCTCCGCGCGGCCGCGGCTGTCGTGCGCGGCCGGACGGTCAAGGAGGGCATGCGGGCCATGGTCGTTCCCGGCTCGTTCGCGGTGAAGCAGGCCGCCGAAGCCGAGGGGCTGGACGCGATCTTCACCGCCGCCGGATTCGAGTGGCGCGAGCCGGGCTGCTCGATGTGCCTGGCGATGAACCCGGACAAGCTGGCGCCGGGCGAGCGCGCCGCGAGCACGAGCAACCGCAACTTCGAGGGCCGCCAGGGCAAGGGCGGGCGCACCCACCTGGTCTCCCCCGCCGTCGCCGCCGCCACCGCGATCGCGGGCCACTTCGCGGCCCCGACCGACCTGGACTGAGTAGGACAGAGGAGCTGCGGGATGGTCGTCGGACCGGGGACGAAGTCCCCGCGAGCAGGAAGGTAGGAGCAGGCCATGGAAGCAGTGCGCGAGATCGTCTCCCGGGCGGTGCCGCTCGACCGGTCCGACGTGGACACCGACCAGATCATCCCTTCCGACTGGCTCAAGCGGGTCGAGCGCACCGGGTTCGGCGAGGGCCTGTTCTCGGAGTGGCGTGAGCGGTCGGACTTCGTGCTCAACCAATCGCGGTACGACGGCGCGCGCATCCTCGTCGCCGGCAACAACTTCGGGACCGGGTCCTCACGCGAGCACGCCCCGTGGGCGCTGCAGGACTACGGCTTCCAGGCGATCATCTCGCCGCGCTTCGCCGACATCTTCCGCAACAACTGCCTGAAGATCGGCCTGGTGCCCGTCACGCTGCCGCAAGCGGTGGTGACGCGCATCATGCGCGCGGTCGAGGACGATGCGTCGCTCGAGATCGTCATCGACGTGGTGGACCGAAGGGTCGCGGTGCCGGCGCTGGATCTCGACGAGCCCTTCGAGCTGGACGACCACACGCACCACCGACTGCTCAACGGCCTCGACGACATCGGCCTCACCGAGCAGCGAGGCGACGAGATCACCGCGTACGAGAGCCACCGCGCGCCGTTCATGCCCAGCGCGCCCGCTCCATCCGCCTGAGCTCGGGGCTATCTCGCCAGCACCGAGATCGTCACGATGAGCGCGTTGTAGCCCGCGTGCGTGAACATCCCGGGTGGGAGCCGGCCCGAATAGCGCCGGATCGTGCCCAGGCCGAGGCCCACGATCGAGATGATCACGAACGTGCCGACGTTGCCCCAACCGTTGCCCGGGTCGAGGTGCACGAGCCCGAACAGCATCGCCTGCACGACGATCCCGACGACCGCCCCCCACCGCGCGGTGAGTGTGCCCTGCACCAGGCCGCGGAAGTACAGCTCCTCGAAGAACGGGGCACCGACGACGGCGATGAGATAGATGACGAGGATCCCGAGCGCACCGCCGTGCTCGATGGGGCCGGTGAGATCGGATCGCCCGCCCGGCAGCAGCTGCTTGTCGATGGCCTGCAGCGCCGCCGCCGCGATCGACACCGCGATGATGCCGACGATCGCGAACGCCACTCCGAGCGCCGCGTCGACGAAGCGGGGCGGGACGAGACCGAGATCGCTGAGTGATCCGGATCCCTTGTACCGGACGGCGACGACGCACGATCCCCCGAGCCCGAACCAGAGGCCGAGCGTCGAACCGAGCAGGAAGGCCGGGTCGGTCGTGCTGTACCCCGCGAGCAGGAAGAGCACGCCGATGACCGTCGAGACCCCGAGCCCGACGAGGAAGCCGAGCGCCGCGATGCCGCCGGCACGCAGCGGCGCTTGCTCGGAGGGGTCGGCCGGCGTGATCGTCCGGTCGGTGTAGGCGGTCCAGGCCACCCCGTCCCACCACCGCCACCACGACTGGCGCCACGGGTCGGGGTACCAGCCCGGCGGCGCGTGGGTCGTCGTCACGGGATCACTCACGGCAGAGATCGTGGCACCGGGCCCGCCGGACGATGGCGCGACCCTTACGCCATCTGCATCTCGCGCTGTGCCACCAGGTGCTCGTCGATCACGAAAGCAAGCTCGACGGCGAGCTCTTTCGTCTGGTCACGGTCGAACAGGTAGGTCAGGAACTCCTGGTACGTCACGTGTGCCTCCCGAGGGCGCTGTGCGCCGGGACCTTCATCCCGGCTGCGCTTACGGTTTCGGCAATAGGCCGCGCGAACTAAAATCTGTGGTCAGGACCGACCCGGATAGGCGGTTTCGACCGGTCGGACCCCCGCGAGGAGCGCGAGCTCCCGCCACTTCCAGTGGCAATCGACCTGGCCGAATCCGATGTCACGGAGCCAGCCGAGCTGCAGCGCCAGCGCCGCCAGCTGATTCGAGGGGTCGTCGTCCTCCGGGGCCGTGCCGAGCTGCGCGAGGAACGCCTCGTGCAGCTCGGATGTCGGCGAGGCGACGTGCTCGAGGTTCAGGAACGAGCCGCCCGGCCGGAGCCGGTCGTACACCTCCGCGTAGAGCACACGCTTGCGCGCATCGACGACGTGATGGATGGCGAACGCCGAGACCACGACGTCGAACGTCCCCCATTCGTCGGGCAGCGGCGCGTCCAGGTCGTGCTCGACCACGGTGACGTGCAACGACTCCGCGAAGCGCTCACGTACCCGGCGCAGCATCTCCTCGGAGAAGTCGGCGGCCACCGCTTCGACGCCGGGCCGCGCCGCCAGGACCCGTCCCACGACCTCCCCGTCGCCACAGCCGAGGTCGAGCACACGGGTCGCGGCCTCGGGCACGAACTCGAGCAGCGCGCCATAGCCCTCATCCCGGCGCGGTATCCGCTTGCGATGCTCGAGGTACGACTCGGCATGCGCAGCGTCGCTCCACAGGTTGACGGTCATGGCCCGACGATCACGTCTCGGGTCACCGGTCGCTCACGCATGCGCACGATCCGGTTCACCGCGGCCAGGTACGCGCGGGCGGATGCCTCGACGATGTCGGTGGCCACGCCGCGTCCCGTCGCCTTGAGCCCGCCGGCGTCGAGCTGGATCACCACATCACCCAACGCGTCCCCACCACCCGTCACTGACGACACGTTGAAGTCGAGCACCGTGCCGGTGACCCCGGTGGCCTGCGCGATGGCGGCAATCGCCGCGTCGACCATGCCGTTGCCCTGCGCGGTCGCCTCCACCTTTCCCTCACCGTCGGTCAGCACGACGGTCGCCTCCGGAGTCGACAGCGTGCCGCCCCGTACGTCGAGGCTCACCACCGAGTACTTGTGCACCACGCCGGTGCCGAGCTCCTCGGCCACGATCGCTTCGAGGTCGGCCTCGGTGATCTGCACCTTGCGGTCCGCGAGCTCCTTGAACCGCACGAACGCCTGGTTCAGCGCGTCGCCCTGCAGGCGCAGGCCCATCTTCTCGAGCGAGTCGCCGAACGCGTGCCGGCCGGAATGCTTGCCGAGGACGATCTGCGCCGCCTCCTGGCCGACCTCACCGGCATCCATGATCTCGTAGGTCTCGCGATCCTCGAGCACGCCGTGCTGGTGGATGCCGGCCTCGTGCGCGAACGCGTTCCGGCCGACGACCGCCTTGTTGTACTGGACCGGGTATCCGGTCAGGCGCGAGACCATGCGTGACGCACGGGCGAGCTCCTCGGTGCGCACGCCGGTCGTGATTCCCTCGAAGAAGTCCGAGCGCGTGCGTATCGCCATCACGACCTCTTCGAGCGCGGCATTGCCGGCGCGCTCACCGAGACCGTTGATCGCGCACTCCACCTGGCGCGCCCCGTTCGCGACCCCGGCCAGCGAGTTCGCGACCGCGAGACCCAGGTCGTTGTGGCAGTGGGTCGAGACGACGAACTCTCCCCGCACGGTGTCGATCACGTAAGCGATGAGCGCGCCGAAGTCCTCCGGCAGGGCGTAGCCCACCGTGTCGGGGATGTTCAGGGTCGTCGCGCCGTTATCGACCGCGATCTGGCAGACCTCGCACATGAAGTCCGGATCGGAGCGGAAGCCGTCTTCGGGCGAGTACTCGACGTCGGCGGTGTAGCCCTTGGCCCGGGCGACGCTGGCCGCAACCTCGTTCTTCACCTGGTCGCGGGTCATCCGGAGCTTCTTCTTCATGTGCAGCTCGGAGGTGGCCAGGAAGACGTGGATCCGGTTGCGCTCGGCGTGGCGTACTGCTTCCCACGCCCGGTCGACGTCCTTGAACCCGGTCCGGGAGAGCCCGGCGATGATCGGGCCCTTCACCGACTTGGCAATCGCCTCGACCGCGTCGAAGTCGCCGTCACTGGCAATCGGGAACCCCGCTTCGATGACATCGACGCCGAGTCGCGCGAGCTGCTCTGCGATCTCCAGCTTCTCGCCCACGTCGAGCGAGATGCCGGGCGACTGCTCGCCGTCCCGGAGTGTCGTGTCGAAGATCAGCACCTGGTCCATCGGGGGATCCTTTTCGTTTGGTCTCGGGTGTTGCGCTCGGGCTTGTTATTTCGGAAGGAGAGAAATTCCGGCATACAAAAAACCTCTCGGCCCGAAGGCACGAGAGGTTTCGGCGAGCACCGGGAGGCGCCCGCCCCTACGTAAGGAGCAGTCCGTTGAAGTGCGGCACCAGAGTCATAGGACTCAACAGTGTGCCAGGCCGGGCCACGTGCGTCAACGCCTTCGCGCCGTCGGTGCGCGAGACTGCCGCCGTGATGAAGCTGTTGCGGCGGGGAGCGGTCGCCGGCTTGCTCGCCGGTGTCGCCCTCGTCGTCTGGCGCAAGCTCGCCGCCCGCACTCCGCAGACGGACGGGATGACGTTCGCTCCGGCCCCATTCCCCTCGCCGCCGCGACCGGTGCCGCGGGTCGCGGTCCCGGAGCCGGCCGGCGCGGGGAGCCCGGATCCGACCCCGGATCCGACCGCCGCCTCCAACTGGGTCGAGCCCGACGACGGCGCCTGCCCGATATCGCATCCGGTCAAGGCGAAGATCGCGAGCGGGATCTTCCACGTGCCGGGCGGCTTGTCCTACGAGCGGACCCGAGCCGACCGCTGCTACGTCGATGCGTCCAGCGCCGAGTCCGACGGCCTGCGCCCGGCCAAGCGCTGAGTGCCGAGCGCTGAGCGCTCGGCTCGGTCCCTGCTCCATCCCATAACGAAGGGCAACCATGCACACCCTCTGGAACGACTTCAAGAAGTTCATCATGCAGGGCGACCTCGTCTCGATCGCCGTCGCCTTCATCCTCGGCCTCGCGTTCAAGCAGGTCGTCGACAGCGTCGTGAACGACATCGTCAACCCGATCATCGGCGCGATCGTGGGCAAAGCGAGCTTCGACGACCTGACGATCGGGATCGGCAGTGGCGTCGTCCGCATCGGGACGTTCATCAGCGTGCTGATCAACTTCCTGATCGTCGGTGCGACGTTGTTCGTCATCGTGAAGACGTACGAGAAGCTGAAGAGCATGCGCAGCCCGGCCGAGAAGCAAGCCGACCCGAGCGAGCTCGAGGTGCTGGTCGAGATCCGCGAGCTCCTGCGGAACCGCTAGCTGCTGATCTCCCTCGGCCGATCGCCGGCCTCGAAGGCGCCAGGCGGACGCGGGCAGGGCGCTCGGCCTGAGCTCGTGGCAGCGCGAACTATTCGAGCTCGATGGCGCGGGCGTCGTTGACGCCCGCTTGGCGGCGCAGCACCTCGATGACGTCGGCGGGAACCGGTGACTTGGTGGAGATCGCCATCAGCGCGGCCTCCCCCTCGGCCGTCTTGCCGACGTCCATGTCGTCGACGTTGACACCGGCGTCGCCGAGGATCGTCCCGACCTTGCCGATCATGCCCGGCACATCGGCGTTGCGCACCACCAGCATGTGGCTGGAGGGGGGCAGGTCGACGATGTGATCGTCGATGCCGACGATGCGGGGCGCCGCCTGCTTGCCGTACAACGTCCCGGCGACGTGGGTCTCGCGGCCGCCGTAGCTCCCCCGCAGCTCGACCAGGTTCACGTAGTCACGTACGGATGACTGCTTCGTCTCCCGCACGCTCAGGCCCCGGTCTTCGGCGAGCTGTGGCGCGTTCACGAAGGTCACGGGTTCGTCCACCACCGGGCCGAGCACGCCCTTCAGCACGCCGAGGGTGAGGACGCGGCAGTCGTAATCGGCGATCTGGCCCTCGTACCCGACCTCGAGCGTGTCCACGACCCCGCCGGCGAGCGCGGTGAAGAGGCGACCGAGCCGCTCCACCAGCGGGAGGAACGGCTGGACGGTGGCATTGGCCTCGGTCGCCGCGAGGTTCACCGCGAACGGCACGAACTCGCCCGAGAGCGCGAGCACGACCTGCTCCGCGATCGTCTGGCCGGCCTTGTCCTGCGCCTCGACGGTCGATGCGCCGAGGTGTGGAGTGACGACGACGCTCGCCAGCCCGAACAGCGGCGATTCCGTGGTGGGCTCGGTGGCGAACACGTCGATCGCCGCACCGGCGAGGTTCCCCTTCTCGATCGCCTGCGCGAGGACCGCCTCGTCGACGATGCCGCCCCGGGCGGTGTTGATCAGGCGCATGCCGGGCTTGGCCCGGGCCAGCAGCTCGGCGTCGATGAGCCCGATGGTCTCCTTGGTCTTCGGCAGGTGGATCGTGAGGAAGTCCGCCGTCGCCACGAGCGCTTCGAGGGTGGGCGCGAGCTCGATGCCGAGCTGGTGCGCCCGGTCCGCGCTGACGTACGGGTCGTACGCGACGAGGCGCATGCCGAATGCGTTGGCGCGCTGCGCGACCAGCACCCCGACGCGACCGAGCCCGACGATGCCGAGGGTCTTGCCGTAGAGCTCGACTCCGGCCCAACGTGACCGGTTCCATTGCCCCGCCTTGAGGTCCGCGTCCGCCTGGGGGATGTTCCGCGCCTGGGCCAGCATCAACGCGATCGTCTGCTCGGCCGCGGACAGCACGTTCGACTGCGGCGCGTTCACGACCATGACGCCGCGCTTGGTCGCGGCGGCGACATCGACGTTGTCGAGGCCGATGCCCGCGCGGCCCACTACCACGAGATCCGTTCCGGCGGCGAGGACGTCCGCGGTCACCTGGGTCGCCGACCGGATCACGAGCGCGGCCGCGCCCGGCACCGCCCGGATCAGCTCCTCGGGTGAGAGCCCGACCTGCACGTCGACCTCGAGGCCGGCCGCGCGCATCGACTCGAGGCCCCGTTCGGCGAGCTCCTCCGCCACCAACACGCGCTTGGTCATGAGAGGAAGTCCGCGATGCGGCGGACGCCTTCGCCGAGGTCGTCGTCGCTGAGCGCGAACGACAAGCGCCCGTAGCCCGGCGCCCCGAACGCCTCACCGGGGACGATCGCGACCTTGACCTCCTCGAGCAGGACCTCGGCCAGCTCCGCCGACGTGGTCACCTTCCGGTTCCCCCATTCGCGGTCGAGGAGGGCTTCGAAGTTCGGGAAGCAGTAGAACGCACCCTGCGGCTCGAGGCAGGTGACGCCCGGAATGCCGGAGAGCAGCTTGTGCATCACCTTCCCGCGCCGTTCGAACGCGTGCCGCATCTCCGCGACCGCGGCGAGATCACCACTCACGGCTGCGAGCGTGGCCCGCTGGGACACGTTCGCGACGTTCGATGTCGATTGCGACTGCAGGTTCGTCGCGGCGGCGATCACGTCCCGAGGACCGATCATCCAACCGACGCGCCAACCGGTCATCGCGTAGGTCTTCGCGACTCCGTTCAGCACCACGCAGGTGTCGGCCAGCTCGGGCACGAGCGTGGGCATCGAGGTGAACCGGTGCTCACCGAACGTCAGGTGCTCGTAGATCTCGTCGGTCACGACCCAGACGCCGCGTTCGACCGCCCACCGGCCGATCGCCTCGACCTCGGCCGGCGGGTAGACCGCCCCGGTCGGGTTCGACGGCGACACGAACAGCAGTGCCTTCGTGTTCGGGGTCCGCGCCGCTTCGAGCTGGTCGACGCTGACCCGGAAGCCGGTCGTGTCGTTCGTGGGGAGTGCGACCGGCACCCCGCCGCCGAGCGCGATGGCTTCGGGGTAGGTGGTCCAGTACGGGGCCGGCACGAGCACCTCGTCGCCGGGGTCGAGCAGCGTCTGGAACGTGTTGTAGACGGCGTGCTTCCCGCCGTTGGTCACGAGCACCTGGGCGGCCTCGCACTCGTATCCGGAATCGCGCGCGGTTTTCGCGGCAATTGCGGCGCGGAGGTCGGGGAGGCCGGCGGTCGGCGAGTAGTGGTGGTTCGCCGGGTCGCGGCAGGCGGCGATCGCGGCCTCCACGATGTGGGCCGGCGTCGGGAAGTCGGGCTCACCGGCGCCGAAGCCGATGACCGGCTCACCAGCGGCTTTGAGCGCCTTGGCCTTCGCGTCGACGGCCAGCGTGGCGGATTCGGCAATGGCCGCGATGCGGCGCGAGACACGTGGTCGGGAGGTCACGGGGCCCATCGTGACACGCCGACCCGCAGCGGCCCGGCTCGTTTCCCGAAGCGCCCCAGAAGCCCGCATTCGGACGGTTGATGTGACGGCGACCCATCGGTCTCCCCTACCCTGGTTGCCGCATGGCGCAGCCTGGCCGCTCGGGGCGGCGGCTCCTTCCGCTGGCGTTCGTGCTCTGCGCGCTCGCCTCCGTGGTCGCACCGCGCGCCGCGGCCGCCGCGACGCCGCCGGCGTCCCAGCCGCCGATCGCCTACATCCTCGTGGACGCGGACACCGGGAAGGTCCTCGCCGCCCGCAACGAGCACGCGGCGCAGCTCACCGCGAGCACCGCCAAGCTGCTCACCGCGCTGACGGCGCTCGAGCGCCTCCCCCTCGACACCACGGTTCCCGTCAGTGCCCGCGCCGCCGGCCAGCCCGCGATGCGGATCAACATGAAGGAGGGCGAGGTCTGGAAGCTCGACGACGTGCTCCACGCCCTCATGATGGTGTCGGCCAACGACGCCGCGTTCGCGATCGCCGAGCGCACGAGCGGGACCGTCGAGCAGTTCGCCAAGGACGCCGACGCGACCGCCAAGCAGCTCGGGGCCCGCGACACCACGTTCGGTGATCCGGCCGGCTTGGACGACAAGAGCTCGTACGCCGGCGGGACGCACATGAGCGCCTACGACCTGGCAGTCGTCGCGCGCAACGTGCTCGCAGTGCCGGAGATCGCGAACCCGGCCAAGCTCCTCGACTGGGACTTCACCGACCCGACCGGTGCCGGCCGCCACCTCCGGAACCACAACGACGGGTTCCTCACCACCTATCCCGGCGCCACCGGACTCAAGACCGGCTTCACCAAGCGCGCGAGCCGCACCCTCGTCACCTCCGCGACGCGCGACGGCCGCACGATGATCGCGATCGTCCTCGGAACCTGGGACGACACCGGGTGGGCCGGCTACCTGCTCGACCAGGGCTTCGCCACCCCGCCGGCGGCGCCCGGAACCGGTGCGGTCGTCCCGCCGGTCCGCGTCGCGACCGCCGACATGCGGCGCGAGGCCTTCGAAGGGCTTCCGGCCGCGCTCGGCCGGCCCGCGCTCGACGGCAGCGCGAGCGTCCCGATCTCGGCGACCCGCCCGGCACACACCACATCCGCGACCCGCCGCTCGACCTCAGGTGCCGGAAGCTCGAGCGCCGCGTCCGAGCTTCAGGCGGCCACCCGGTCGTCAGGCAGCGGCGGCGGGAGCAGCGTCTTCAACCTGCGCAACCTGTTGCTCGTGCTCGTGCTCGTCCTGGCGGTGCTGTTCGTGATGCGACGGCGCGCGGTGCGCCGCCGGCGCAAGCGCCGCATCGCCCGCCAGCAGCGCATGGCCGAGGTGCGGCGCCGACGGATGATCGACATCGTGGAGCCGCCCGAGCAGAACAGCCACGTGAAGGTGGTCCCGCTCCACGAGCGGCGCCGCCGCAGCAACACCGGCTGACCGGCACGCGGACGAGAATCAAGAGCGAAGCGGGAGCCGGCCGCGCTCGCCGCCGCTGCGCTGGCGAACATGGCCCGAGTGGCCCGGCCCGCAGGGCCAAGAGCGGAAGCTAGGCGACGGCCTCTTCGGCGTTCGGGTCCCAGCTCCGGAGGTCGCGCAGGCGGGGGTCGTTCGAGAAAACCTCGACGATCGGGCCGTCGAGCCGTAGCCGCCGCTGGATGACACGGGCGTCGTTCTCCTGGTTCCACAGCGTCAGCATCACCGCGACACCGAGCGCGCCGGCCCGAGCGGTCCGGCCCGAGCGGTGCAGGTACGCCTTGTGGTCCTCGGGCGGGTCGTAGTGCACGACGACGTCCACGCCGTCGACGTGGATGCCCCGGGCCGCGACGTCCGTCGCGACGAGCACGGGGAGCTTGCCGCTCATGAAGTCCGCGAGCGCCCGCTCGCGGGCCGCCTGCCGCAGGTCGCCGTGGATCGCGCCGGCCTTCACCCCTTCGCGCTGGAGCTGCTCGACGAGGCGGTCGGCACCGCGCTTCGTGCGGCAGAAGACGAGCGTGCGGTCGACCCCGCTGGCGATCGACGCGACGACCTTGACCTTGTCCATCTGGTGCACGAGCAGGAAGTGGTGGCGCATCTCGTCCACCGTGTCGTCCTCGGACTCGACCTCGTGTGACACCGGGTCTTTGAGGTAGCGCGCGACGAGCCGGTCCACCCCACGGTCGAGCGTGGCGGAGAAGAGCATCGACTGGTGCTCACCTTCGACGCGATGCAGGATCTTCTGGACCTGGGGCATGAAGCCCATGTCCGCCATGCGGTCCGCTTCGTCCAGCACGAGCACCTGCACGTCCGCGACCGAGAGCTCCCGGCGCTCCATGAGGTCGATCAGCCGGCCCGGCGTGCCGATGACGACGTCCACGCCTTTGGTGAGCGCCTCGATCTGCGGCTCCATGCCGACCCCGCCGTAGAACGCCTTCACCTTCAGGCCCTTCACGCGGCCGAGCGGGGCGAGCACGCCGCGCACCTGGTTGGCGAGCTCGCGGGTCGGCACGAGCACGAGCCCGTGGGGGTGGCGGGGCTCGGCCTTGGTGATGCGGTCGAGCAGGGGGAGCCCGAAGGCCAGGGTCTTGCCGGAGCCCGTCTTCGCCTTGCCGAGCACGTCGCGCCCGGAGAGGGCGTCGGCGATGGTCAGCGTCTGGATCGCGAAGGGCTCGGTGAGACCCTGGGTCGCCAGGGCGTCGACCAGCTCGGTCGACACGCCCAGCGCGTCAAAGGTCGTGGTCATCAGGAAAGCTCGCTTTCGGTCATGCGTCGGAAGGTTCGGAGGGTCTTCCTCCTGCGACGCGACGACCGCGATCGCCACGATGGGCACGATCGGTACGAACTGCGTGAGGTTGACCCGCGAGCGTGGTCTGGGCTCGTGGGCACCATGCTACCCCCAAGAATTCCCGGGGAATGCCAGACGGGTAGCTACCAGGGCATCGCGACGCCCCCGTTGGGGCGCAGGATCTGGCCGGTCATGAACGATGCGGCGTCCGAGACCAGGAAGAGGATGCTGTCGGCGACGTCCTGGGCCTCACCCACCCGCCGCAGCGGGGCCATGGCGCCGAAGCGCTTCTTGTAGCTCTCGACCTTCTCCGGGATCACGTTCCCGTTCTCGTCCACGAAGTTGTGGCGCGAGAAGTTCGTGTGGATCACGCCGGGGGCCAGCGCGTTGACCCGGATCCCGAGCGGCCCGGCCTCGCAGGCCAGAGTCTTCGTGAGCATCGCGACCGCGGCCTTCGTCATCCCATAGCAGGCGAGGGTCGGGGCCGGGGTGTCGATCGCGCCGGACGAGATGTTGATGATGTTGCCGGACTCCCGAGGCGCCATCACCCGCATCGCCGCTTGGCAGCCGTAGAAGCAGCTCTTGAGGTTGATCGAGAGGATGCGCTCGAACTCCTCGTCGGTGCACTCCATGACGGCTTTGTTGTGCGGGATCCCGGCGATGTTGCCCATGATGTCGACCCGGCCGAACTCGGCCTGGGCGCCGTCGACGAGCGCGTCGACCTGTGCCCGCGACGTCACGTCGGTGGGGACCGCTCGTGCGGTTCCGCCTGCCGCCGTGATCTCGGCGGCGGTGGCCTGCACCGCGGCCTCGTCGATGTCGCCACCCACGATGGTGGCGCCGGCACTGGCCAGTGTCAGCGCCGTCGCCTTCCCGATCCCGCTCCCCGCCCCGGTGAGCACGGCCACCCGGCCCGTGAGGTCGTAGCCGGCTGTTGCGTTCGTCATCAATCGCTCCCCAAGAGTCTTTCGTCCGAGTCGCCGAGACTACGCAGATGGCCCGGTAGCCTGCACAACCCGCCATGGCCGAGCTCACCGTCGCCAGCTTCAACACCCACTGGGGCGTCGACCGCCGCGGCCAACCCTTCGACGTCCCGAGCGCATGTCTCGCCCTCGACGCGGACGTGCTGGTGCTGCAAGAGGTTTGGCGCCCGCACGGTACGCGGTCCTACGTCGACGAGATCGCCGAGCAGGCGGGCGCCGTCGTCCACGAGACCGCGTTCATGTCGGATCGGAACCCCGCGCGCCCACGCCACCTGCCGGTTCGGCCCGGACCGGCCGGCACCTGTGGGCTCGCCGTCTTGAGCCGCCTCCCGGTGTGCGACGTGGCGGAGGTGATGCTTCCCCGCGCTCGGGGTGACGTCATCGACCAGCGCTCGAGCATCGTGGTGACCGTCTCGGTCGACGGCCGGGCGGTCAGCATCGCCGGAATGCACGCGTCGCACCGGTTGTGGGGCTCGCTGCCGCAGGTCCGGCGGGTGGACCAGGACCTGCGGGAGCGAGGGAACCCGAGCGCGATCGTGGGCGACCTCAACATGTGGGGTCCGCCGATCGGCCTGGCGGTGCCGAATCGACGCCGGGCCGTGCGCGGACGCACCTGGCCCGCCGGGCACCCGCACAGCCAGATCGACCACATCTGGATCGACGGCGGGCTCGAGGGCATCGACTTCCGGATCGCGCCGGCGACGGGCTCCGATCACCGCCCCGTGCGCGCGCGTTTGCGAGTACGACCGTCGACGGAGATCGGTGGACGACCGCCGTCGGCCACCAGCTGATCGCGGTACGGCGATCGGCCGACGGGGATCTGTAGACGAGTAGTAGACAGGGGCGTCGATCGACGGGGGGTTCGCAGTGCACGAAGTACGGGGCGTGATCGCCCGGGCCAAGGGCCAGCCGGTCACGACCGAGACGATCCTGGTACCGGACCCGGGACCGGGCGAGGCACTGGTGCAGGTGCAGGCGTGCGGGGTGTGCCACACCGACCTGCACTACCGCGAGGGTGCGATCAACGACGACTTCCCGTTCCTCCTCGGCCACGAGGCAGCCGGCATCGTCGAGGCGGTCGGGCCCGACGTGACGAGCGTCGTGCCGGGAGACTTCGTGATCCTGAACTGGCGTGCGGTGTGCGGTGAGTGCCGGTCGTGCCGGCGCGGGAAGCCGTGGTACTGCTTCAACACGCACAACGCGACGCAGAAGATGACGCTCCCCGACGGGACGGAGCTCTCCCCCGCGCTCGGCATCGGTGCGTTCGCGGAGAAGACGCTCGTCGCCGCCGGTCAGGCCACGAAGGTCGACCCGAGGGCAACGCCGGCTGCCGCCGGGCTCCTCGGTTGCGGCGTGATGGCTGGCCTCGGCGCCGCGATGCTCACCGGCAACGTCCAGCGCGGCGACTCGGTAGCGGTCTTCGGCTGCGGCGGCGTCGGTGACGCCGCGATCGTGGGCGCGGTGCTCGCCGGTGCCACCAAGGTGATCGCCGTGGATCTCGACGATCGAAAGCTCGAGCTCGCCAAGGGGTTCGGGGCGACGCACACGGTGAACGCAGGGAGCGGCGACCCCGTTGCCGCCGTCCAGGCACTGACGGACGGGAACGGGGCGGACGTGTGCATCGAGGCGGTCGGGAACCCGGCCGTCATGCAGCAGGCGTTCTTCGCCCGCGACCTCGCCGGGACGTTGGTGCAGGTCGGCGTGCCGAACCCGACGATGAAGATCGAGCTGCCGATGATCGAGTTCTTCGGCCGGGGTGGCGCGTTGAAGCCGAGCTGGTACGGCGATTGCCTGCCCAACCGAGACTTCCCGATGCTCATCGACCTCTACCTCGAGGGTCGCCTGCCGCTCGACGACTTCGTCTCCGAGACGATCGGCCTCGACGCGGTCGAGGAGGCGTTCGAGAAGATGGAGCGCGGTGAGGTGCTGCGGTCGGTGGTCGTCCTCTGACGAGGACGGACAACCGGGGAGGCGCATGCCAGGACAGGATCGCCGCGACCCGCCGGCCGAGATCCGTCGCCTCCACCAGGCGGAGGTTGATCCCGACCTGCTGGCCCGCACGCTTCACCGACCGCGACGGCGCGCGCGCCTGGGGATCCTCGCGGCGATCTCGCTCGGTGGTGTAGCCGGGACCGCCTCGCGGTACGGCGTCGGCCGGATCATTCACGTGTCGCCGGGATCGTTCCCATGGGCGACGTTCACGATCAACGTCACCGGCAGCTTCGTTCTCGGTGTGCTCATCACCTTGATCATCGAACGGTGGCCGCCCAGCCGCTACCTCCGTCCCTTCGCGGCGATCGGGTTCCTTGGCGCCTACACGACGTTCTCGACCTACATGACCGAGGCGAGCGTGCTCGCGAAGGACCACCACCTGGACATCGCGGCGATCTACGTCGTCGCCAGTCTCGTTTGCGGCCTCGTCGCGGTGTACGCGGGCATCGTCGCGGCGAGACTCTGGCCGCTGAGCAAGGAGAACTCATGAAGCTCGAAGGGCCTGGAGAACGTCTCACGATCTACATCGGTGAGACCGACCAACACCGGCACCGGCCGCTCTACACCGAGATCGTCGAACGCGCGCAGCAGGCCGGGCTCGCCGGCGCAACGGTGTTGCGCGGCATGGAAGGCTTCGGCGCTTCCAGCCACATCCATACGACGCGGATCCTCCGGCTCTCCGAGGACCTTCCCGTCGTGATCGTGATCGTGGACCTTCCGGATCGCATCGACGCGTTCCTGCCGCAGCTCGACGACCTCATCAGCGAGGGCCTGGTCGTCCGCGAGCAGATCGAGATCGTCGTCTACCGGGGACGCGACTCCTGATGCTCATCGCCTGCCTCCTCGTCGGCGGCGCCGTCGGGGCACCGGCCCGGTACCTGATCGACGGGTTCGTCCAGGACCGGGCCACTGGCGTGTTCCCGTGGGGGACGTTCGTCATCAATGTCTCCGGTTCCTTGATTCTCGGCGTCATGACGGGACTCGCCCTGTACCACGGGCTCGGTCCGCTCCCGAAGACTGCGATCGGGGTCGGATTCTGCGGGGCGTACACAACCTTCTCGACGTTCTCGTACGAGACGGTTCGGCTCTTGGAAGAGGGATCGGTCGGCCTCGCGGCGGGGAACGCGCTCGGCAGCGTCGGGGCCGGGCTCGCCGCCGCCGCGCTCGGCCTCGCGGCAACGGCGGCGTTCTGAACGGCGCCGGTGCTCTACGTTTCCCGGATGACCACCTCCCCCGCGCCGCAGCACGTCGTGACGTCCGGAACGTTCTCGATCGACGGTGAGGACTTCGCCGTCGACAACAACATCTGGATCGTGGGTGACGACGAGGAGTGCCTCGTGATCGACGCCGCGCACGAGGCCGCGCCGATCATCGGCGCGGTGGCCGGCCGGCGGGTCGTCGCCATCGTGTGCACACACGGCCACAACGACCACATCAACGCGGCCGTCGACGTCGCCGACGCGGTAGGGGCGCCGATCGCACTGCACCCCGACGACCTGATGCTCTGGGATGCGGTGCATCCCGACCGCGCCCCCGATCTCCTGATCGAGGACGGCACCCGCTTCGAGGTCGGGCTGACGACCCTGGTGGCGCTCCACACACCGGGCCACTCACCCGGCGGTGTGAGCCTCCACGACGCCGACGCTCACCGGGTGTACGCCGGCGACACGCTCTTTCGGGGTGGTCCGGGCGCGACGGGGCGCTCGTTCTCCGACTTCCCGACGATCATCGAGTCGATCCGCACGCGGCTGCTCACGCTGCCCGCCGACACGGTCGTCTACACCGGCCATGGCGACACGACGACGATCGGCGAGGAAGCCCCCGATCTCGAGACCTGGATCGCGCGCGGGCACTAGCGCTGGTCGCGACCTACCCGGTTGCGGTGTAGCCGTCGTTGCGGCCGGCGAAGAGATGGCCGGAGCCGTTGATCGCGAGTGACCGCCACCGGTCGGCCTGCACGTAGCCGATGTTCTTGCCGTTCGGCATGGCGCCGAAGCTGTGCAGTCCACCGAAGCCGTCGAGCACCGTGTAGCCGCTGCCGTCCAGCAGGATGACCAGGTCACGGGCGATGTCCCAACCGAAGAACGCCGACGCGTGGTGCGGCGCGGTGCCGATGTTCCAGACGGCACCGAACCCGTCGAGCACGTAGAAGCCCGTGCGGTCAGCGGTCACGCCGATCGAGCGGGCGATGTCCCAGCCGGGCCAGTAGGGCCCTCCGGCGGGCGCTTTCACGCTGCCGACCGCGTGGATGCCGCCGAAGCCGTCGAGCACGACCAGACCCCTGCCATCGGGCGTGATGGCGAGCGAGCGGGCGATGTCCCAACCGGGCCAGTACCCCGGTGAAGGGAGGTTCCTCATCGCACCTTGACGCGCCGACCCGTACTTGTGCAGGCCGCCGTAGCCATCGAGGACCACGTAGCCCGCGCCGTCCGGCATCATCGCGATGTCACGCGCGATGTCAAAGGGGAACAAAGGGGAGCCGAACGACGGCGCGCCGTTGTAGGCGGCAACGTACCCGGTGCCGGACATCACGTAGTAGCCCGAGCCACGGGTCGCGATCGCACGACCGGGCTGGCGGAGTGCCACCGGGCACGCCGAGCTCGCGGAGTACGCGAGGTTGTCCGGCGGGCAGTTGCCGGGCAACCCGTTGAACGTGAGCATCTTGTTGTAGACCGCAAGGACGGCGGTCGAGTAGTTCGGCGCGGTCGCCCAGTTGCCGTTGCCCATCTGGTTCCAGGTCGGGGCGCGGCCCTTGGCGAAGAAGTGGTCGAAGTTGTAGATCGCGAGTGCGGGATCGAGCGTCCCGTCCGAACGCCGCCCGTACCACTCGACCACGGGCGGGTTCTTCAGGGTGGCGGCGCGCGAGGTGGGATCGGCGTAGTTCTTCAGGTGCTGTATCTGCGCTCGCACGCCGATCTGGGCCGACGGGTATTGCCGGCCGCTCGAGCAGGTGTCGCACGCACCCATGCCGGCGAAGTCGTTGTCGCCCGGATGCACGATGCTGCCGACGAAGCCGAAGTACCCCGTCTCCACGATCGACTGGGCGAACGCGATGTCGCCGCGCACGTTCTCCACGCCGCCTTCCCAGATGTAGTCGTTGGCCAGCTGCGCCATCGACACCGTGATGTTGGGGGTGCGGTGCTGCGCGTTGAACCACGCGGTGAGCTGGTTCGCGTTCAGGATGCTCGGCCCCATGACCGGAATGCCGAAAGCATCCGCCCCGGCCGGCTTGGGCGGGGTGGTCGGGTCCGGGCCCACGAGGACGCCCGCGCCGATGAGCGCGACGAGCAGAAGGCTGCGCAGAATGATGGTGACAAGTCGCATTGAGAGCTTCATCGACGCATCAAGCCCCGGAGTGAAGTCCGGCGATTGGCCAGGTGCTCGCCGGAACCTGACAGAAGCCTCATACCGGTGGGGCACCGTGTCCAATGATGTTCGAGCGCCTCGTGTACGAGGCCGAATGCCGGATGGGTTGATCTCATGAAGAAGAAGCTGATTGCCGTAGTCACGATCGCACTGGCGGCCCTGGTGCTCCCCGCCGCGGGCCTGGCCGGGGCGGCGGAATCGTCGTCCCCGAAGTCGACCGGGGCGGTGGGTTCACCCGGGCACCGGATCAGCCGGGCGCTCGCCCTCCACTCGGCCGCCACGGCCATCGGCGTCGAGCCCAAGGTTCTGCGCAACGCCCTGGCCGACGGGAGATCCGTCGCCGACGTGGCTCGGGCGCATCACGTCGGGCCGCAAGCGGTGATCGACGCGGTGCGCACGGCCGCGGACAAGAGGATCGACGAAGCGGTCGCGAACGGCAAGATCGATGCCGCCCGCGCCAAGACGATCAAGGACCGCCTCGAAACGCGGTTGACCAAGCTCGTCGACGCGACGCTCGGCCCGCGGGCGCGCCACCGTCTGGCGCAGTCCAAGGTCCGCCATGTCCGCCGCCACGCTCGGCGCGGCGCGTTGGTGGTCGCCGCCCGGACGATCGACGTGAAGCCGAAGGAGCTCGTCTCGGCGCTGCGTGACGGTCAGTCGGTCGCCGACGTCGCCCGGACCAAGAACGTGGACCCGCAGGCCGTGATCCACGCGATCGTCACCGCGGGCGACAAGAAGGTCGACGAAGCCGTCACCAACGGGAAGATCGACGCGTCTCGCGCGGCCACGATCAAGGAACGCCTCACAGACCGGGTGACCAAGCTCGTGAACGCGACGCGTCCGGCTCGCGCGGCGAAGTAGCCGCGACCGCGGCACCAGGAGGTCCAGCGGGCGACACCGGCCGGAATAGAGTCCGGCGATGTTGCTGCTGGACGGCCAGGTGGTGGCGATCACGGGCGCGAACGCCGGCATCGGCAAGGAGACCGCGGTCGCACTGGCCCGTATGGGCGCAACGGTCGTCATGACGGCCCGCGACCCGGTGCGGGGCGCCGAGGCACTGGCGGACGTGCGACGGCGGAGCGGCCGCGACACCGTCGAGCTCATGCCACTCGACCTGGCCGACTTCGCGAGCATCCGAGCCTGCGCGGCGGGCCTGCTGGAGCGCTACGACCGGCTCGACGTGCTCGTGGCGAACGCGGGTCTCGTGATGGCGAAGCGCACCGAGACGGTCGAGGGCTTCGAGACGACCTTCGGCGTCAACCATCTCGGCCACTTCTACCTGACCAGCCTGCTCTTCGACCGGCTGCGCACCGGCGACCCGTCCCGGGTCGTCGTGGTGTCCTCGGCGGCCCACAAGATGGTGCGGCGAGGTCTCGACTTCGACGACCTGCAGAGCACGCGGCGCTACCGGTCCTTCGATGCCTACAGCCGGTCGAAGCTGGCCAACGTGTACTTCACCCGGGAGCTCGCGCGGCGTCTCGGCGGCTCCGGCTCGACCGCCAACGCGGCCCATCCGGGCTACGTGGCCAGCCACTTCGCGCGAGACGGGGACTTCTACCTCGAGCCCGTGATCAAGCTCGGCGCGAAGCTCTTCGCCGTCAGCCCCGAGGAAGGCGCTCGCACTTCGATCTACCTCGCGTCGTCACCCGCAGTCGCGGGCGTCACCGGCGGGTACTTCGCGAAGTGCCGTCCCGCCGCGGTTTCCAAGGTCGGCCAGGACGACATCGCCGCCCGCCGGCTCTGGGACGCCAGCCAAGCTCTCGTCAGCTCGGTTCTCTGAGGATCTCCCTCGGCCGAGGGCGTCCGTCTGAGGATCTCCCCCGGCCGAGGGCCTCCGCTCAGCGGCGGCCGAGGGCTTGGCGGGTCGGATGGATCTCGTAGATCGAGATCCCGTCGATGGTCCGCACGTACTCGTAGCGACGGTCGACGAACGTGCGCAGTTCGGGGTACTTCGACATCGGTGAGTACTGCGACCCCCGGAACGCCGCGGGCGTGGTGTCGAGCACGACGGCCGGGGGGTTCATCCGCAGGTCGTCCATCATCAGCTCGAACGCACCCGGGGTCGGGACGTTCGTCGACGTGTCACCACTGGGCCGGCTCCCCCAGTCCCCCACGGCGAAGCCATTCGTGATGAACCGGCTTGCGGGGCGCCGGTCCGACGCCCAGTAGATCTCCGGCATGTGACCCCAGACGAAGATCCGGTCGGTGGTCGACGTGTGCTTGTCCAGATAGCGGCTGACCGCCTGGTACTTCGGTGTGTCGGCCCACGGCCGGACCCAGAACCCCATCAGCGAGAACCCGACCGCGATCACCGCGGCGAGCGCGACCGTCGCCCGGAGCACCATCCGGCTGCGCCGGGCGAGCACACCCGCACTCAGGAGGCACAGCGGCGGGACCAGCTGCAGGTAGTAGTGACCGAAGAACCGGAAACCGACCGCGACGGACAGGGCGGCCGACAGCAACCAGATCCACAGGTCGGTGTCCGTCTCGGTCTGGGTGTCGGCCCGGACGTCGATCTCGGCGCCGGGATCGATGGCCGCCCGCTCGGTGCGCGTGAGCTTGCGGTCGTGCCAGGCGCGCGGCAACGACAAGATGATCGGGAGGTTGGCACCGACGAACGCCACCGTCATCACGGCGAAGAGGCCCAGCACGTACGCGGATGCGGATCCGATCCCGAAGTACGAGCCGTTCCCCATCACCGCCCAGAACAGGAGCTCTCCGGGACCGACGAGCAGTGCGACGACCGCGACCGGGATCGCGAAGCCGATGGCCGCGGCCAGGACACCGCGCCGGCCGCGCGCCTTCCACACCAGGTAGAGGACGGGGAGCAGCGTCGCGGCGCCCGTCTGCTTCGCGAGCGTTGCGATTGCGACCGCGAATCCCGACGCGCGCGGGCGATCTCGCGCGGCCAAGAGCACCGCCGCGGTCATGGCGGGCAGCATGAAGACTTCGAAATTCGCCGCTTGGCCGTCCTGCGGCGCGAACGCCACCGACCCCAGCACGAACAGCAAACCCGCGATCCACCCGGCTCGTTGCCCATAGCGGCGCCGGGCCTCGAGCGCCAGGAGCAGTGCGGTCAGTGCTGCCGCGAGCATCGCCACGACGCGCACGGACCACAACGCCGTGGTGCCGAGCACGCTGAAGGTTGCGGCGTAGAGATACGGGACGAGCGGGGGCTTGCGGTCCGTGGCGTCCTCGTAGAGCCGTCCGCCTTCGTTGATGACCTCCGCCTGCGTCGCGAGGAAGGTCTCGTCGGAGTTGAAGACCTCGACGAAGAAGCCCGGGAGCCGGAGCGCCACCGTGAGGAGCAGCAAGACGCCGAACAGGAACCAGACACCTCGGCGCGGCCCGCGACCGGAGCCCACTCGCCCCGCATGCGGGGCCGTCTGTGGATCGACCGGCGCCGGAACGCCGATGTCTTCGTCGAACGCGAGATCGAGAGCCACCGGTGCCGACCTTGGGGAGACGGGGCACCATTCTGGCTCAGACCCGGTGGTTCCGCGGTACGGGGGACGGGGTGCCGGGGTCCGGAGCACTCCGGGTGGCATGATCCCCGGCAGATGAGGAGCTTCCTCCGCGCTGCCGTCCTGGTGGCCGCGCTGGCACTCACGGTGACGACGGTGGGCGCGGCGGTCGGCCCCGGAGCCGACATCGCCGGGGCGGCCAATCGCGACCGCACCGCCCCCCTCGCCGCGTCATCGGCGCACCCCGGCTGCCCACCGGTGTGCCGTGTCCTCATCATCTCGATCCCCGCGGTGTCGTGGGCCGACATCAACACGCTGCGCCTCCCCCATCTGCGCCACCTCCTCGCCGGGTCCGCGATCGCGGACATGGCGACACGGTCGGTACGGCAGCGCACGAGCCCCGGTGACGGCTACGCCGCGCTCGGCGCGGGAGCACGCGCCGTGGCCGCCGGTAACCCGGGTGAGAACCTCGAGCCCGAAGAGCAGTACGGCGACAGCAGTGCAGCGGAGGTCTTCAAGCGGCGGACGGGAATCCCGCTGCGGGACAACGTCGGGGCGCTCTCGATCTCGTCGATCGGAGACGCCAACAACGGTCTCCCCTACGACGCCGTGGCCGGAACGCTCGGCCAGTCCCTCACCAAGGCCGGCTTCGGTCGGGCCGTGATCGCCAACGCGGACGAAGACGAGCTGGAACCGCTCGACACCCGCTACCACCGCGAGGCCGCGCTCTCGCTGATGGACCCGACCGGGCGCGTCCCCGGCGGCAGCGTCGGAGACGACCTGCTCCAGAAGGACCCGGACGCGCCGTTCGGCCTTCGCCTCAACCGTGACGCCGTGATGAGGGCGTTCACGAAGGCCTGGAACGCCCGCGAGAAGAACGTGGTGCTGGTCGAGGCGTCAGACGTGGCTCGTGCCAATGCCTACCGGGGGCTCGCGGCGGCCGCGCAGCGGGCGGCGATGCGCAAGAAGTCGCTGCACGCGACCGATCGGCTGGTCGGGCGCCTGCTGGCCGAGGTCGACCCTGCGCGCGACGCCGTACTCGTCGTCGGCCCGTATCACAGCTCGCTCCGCCGCGAGGTCACCGTGGCGGCGCTCCGAGCACCGGGAGTACCTGTCGGATTCCTCAAGACGGCCACCACGCGCCGTACCGGGTTCGTGCAGATCGTCGACGTCGCGCCGACGATCCTGCAGCTCGTCGGGATCGACCGGCCCCAGGAGATGGAAGGGCGACCCTTCGACATCGAGCCGAACACCTCGCCCTACGAGGCTCGGGTGAAGACGTTGATCAAGGCCAACCGGGCGGCGGTGTTCCGCGACGCGATGATCGGGAAGGCCACCGCCGCGCTCGTGGTGCTCACGCTCGTTCTGGCCGCGGGCGCACTCCTGATCTTTCGGCGCCGGCTCGTCGGCGCGACCCAGGCGCTCGAGGTCGGCGCGCTCGCGGTCCTCGGCTTCCTGATCGGGACCTTCATCGCCGGATTCCTGCCCTGGTACAAGCTGGGCGGAGATCTCTACTGGGGCTTCCTCATCGTCTTCGCGCTCACGTACGCCCTGATCTGCCGCACGTTCGGACGGCGCCATCCGGCTGACGCGTTGCTGCTCGGGCTGGGCGGCATCGTCGTGGTGCACCTCATCGACGCGCTCGCCGGTGCCCGCCTCGAGTTCAACACCGTCTTCGGATACACACCCACGATCGGCATCCGGTTGGCCGGGCTCGGCAATCCGGGCTCGGCCCAAGTCTGCGCCGCCGCCTTGTTGTTCTCGGCGTTGCTGGCGTGGCGCGTACCCACCGCGACGGGCCGCCGCGTCGCCGTCTCGGTGCTCGCGGTCACCGTCGTCGTGGTCGGCGCGCCGTTCTTCGGCCAGGACTTCGGCGGCGCGATCTCTGCTGCCCCTGCCTACCTGCTCCTCGCGCTCCTCCTCTACGACCGCCGGATCACGGCGCGCGCCGTCGGGCTGCTCGCGGGCGTGCTGGTCGCCGCGGGACTCGTGGTCGGCTTCGTGGACCTGGCGCGGCCACCCGACAGCCGCACCCACGTCGGCCGCTTCTTCGAGAAGGTGGGTGACCAAGGGCTCTCGGGCTTCACGACCGTCGTCGGGCGCAAGCTGTCGCTCATGCTCCAGACGTTCCGCAACACGGGTTGGGTGCTGCTCGTGGTCGGCGTGCTCGGCGCGCTCGGGTATGTCGCCTGGCGCACGGATCGGCTGCGGGCGCTCGCCAATGCGGTGCCGACCCTGCGCGCCATGCTCATCTCGTTCGCCGTGCTGGCGGCGCTCGCCACCCTGCTCAACGACTCGGGCGTGCAGGTCATGGGGATGATGCTCGCCGTGCTGGTGCCGACTCTCGTCGTTCTCGCCTGCCGCGAGCTCGTGCCCCCGGAGACGTCCGAGACCCCGGGCACGGTCCGGGTGCCCGAACCCGTCTGAGCCGTTCCGGCAACCGCTAGACCCGCCGCGGTCTCGACAGCGCGAGCGCGTTGTCCCGCATGATCAAGCGCACCTCGCCGGCGGAGAAGCCGTCGAGGTCCTTCACGAAGCTCGCCGGGTCCGCCAGCCCCTCCGCGTGGGGGTAGTCCGAGCCGAAGATGATGCGCTCGGCCCCGATCGCGTCGCGCAGAGCCAGCAGGTCGTCCTCGTAGTACGGCGAAACCCACACGTGATCGCGCAGCTCCTGCACCGGGTCGCCGCCGGGGAACGCGTTCGGGGCCTGCGCGAACGACTTCTTCATCTTCTTGACCAGCAGCGGCGCCCACTCGCTGCCACTCTCGATCGTCGCGACCCGCAGGTTCGGGTGACGCGCCAAGACCCCGTGACACACGAGCGCGGCCATCGTGTCGTAGATCGGGCGGTCCGCGGACGTGATGATCTTGAACGGGTTGTGGCGGAACGCCTCCATCTCGCTGCTCTCGCCCCACTCCGCGGCGTACCGGTCGTAGCCGCTCTCGCCCGAGTGGTACGCGACCACGATGCCGGCTTCGGCGAGGCGGGCCCAGAACGGGTCGTACACGCGGTCACCCGGCGAACGGAAGCCACTCGGCGCCTGGATCGGGCCGGCGCGCATGACGATGACCTTCGCCCCCCGCTCGAGCACCCAGTCGACCTCGGCCACGGCGCGATCGGGATCGAGCAGGGTGAAGTACGGCGCAGCGAAGATCCGGCCCTCGTAGTCGAAGCCCCAGTCGTCGAGCAGCCACTGGTTGAACGCGTGGAAGGCACCGTGCGCCGCCTCGGGGTCCGAGGCGAGCGGTTGCTCCATGCCGACACCGAGGGTGGGGAACAAGAAGCAGCCCTCGAGGCCCTGCTCGTCCATCACGCGGAGCCGGGCGGCCGGCTCACGGTACGCCGCGCTGATGGGCTCGAGATCGCCGAAGGCGGCGCGGATGTCGTCGCCGGCCTTCTGGCCGCGGAAGTAGTCGTCCAGTGCACCCGGCCGGGCGACGGGGTCGAACGTCGGGTTCGGGATGAAGCGGTTCACCCGCCCGGCGACGAGGAGCCGCTGCTTCCCGTCGATCTCGGCCCACTGCATCGTGCGCTTCGCCAGCTTCGGATCGAGGTGGCGGGTGAACGCGTCGGTGGCCTCGTAGTAGTGGTTGTCCGCGTCGAAGAGGGGGAAGTCGATGGTCGTCATGGCCCGACGGTAGCGCGGGCTTTCCCGGTCGCTCCGGGCCCCGGCGTCGTCGTCGGCGCGGGTCAGACCTTGGCGCGGGCGGTGAGCCAGGCGAGCATCTGCTCGTAGATCCCCAGGATGCGATCGCCGTAGGTGTCGGCCGTCGCCCACGTGTGGGTGAGGCCGGCCCAGGTCGTGACCCTGCCCCTCATCGGGTTGTGATCGAGCTTCGGGTTGACCGCCGGCGGGTTCAGCGCGCCAATCGCGAGGCGGGCATCCGCGTAGACGCGGAGCTGTTGCATCTGCGCGCGCACTCCCGTCTCCGCGTCAGGGAAGCGGTTCCCACCGTTGCAGCTGTCACAAGCGCCCATGCCCGCGAAGTTGTTGTCGGTCCCACGAACCTGACCGCCGGCCGGGAACGAGAGCCCGCCGGTCTCGAGCATGGTCTGGGCGAAGGCGATGTCGCCACGTACCCCGGCCGCGATCCCCTCCTGGACGTAGTAGCTCGTGAGCGCCTCGATCGGAACGGTCGTGTTCGCGTGGTGCCGGGTGCCGTTGAACCATGCCGCGAGCTCGTCCGCGCCGAGCAGCGTGGGGCCGATGATCGACGTCGCCGGGCCGGCGACGATCGCCTGCCAGCGCGCCAGCCAGAACTGGGCCCGATCCCGCGCGGCGGTCGCGTTCGCGACGTTCGCTTCGCGCACTGGCAGGTCCCGTCGGAGTCCGTTCACGAGCTGCTGCAACTGGTTGCGCTCGTCACGGGCCGCGTCGGCCGCGAGCTTCGCGGCGACGCGGTCGTGCTTCGCCTCGGCGAGCAGGTTGCGCTGCTGGTCCCCTACCCGCTGTACGAGCTCGTGACGGTACGTGTAGTCCGCCGCGCTCGACGACGAGAACAGCTGCGTGAGCGGAGTGACGGACGGGCCGTCCTTGTAGGCGTCAGCCGCGAACCGGGCGAGCCGTGCCCGAGACTTCGAATACCGGACGGCCGCTTCGGTAGCGAGCCGGCTCATCTGGTCGGTGCGCGCTTGTGCCTGCTCCTCCTGGCCTGTCGCGGCGGTGAGTCGCGCCGCCAGGTCGTCACGCTTGGCCATTGCGGATCGGAGCGCGCCAGCCCGTTGGCCGACCAGCGCCGACAGCGACGCGACCCTCGCGACCGGATCTGCGTCGGGCCGGACCACGGCTGGAGGCGCGACAGGTGCGGCCGGCTGCGCCGCCACGGAGGGCTCGGCGGCGCCGACGACCACCACGAGAAGCGCCGCGGCCACGGCGGCAAGGACCGAACGGTTCACAGCTGGGGTGTCGACATGAGAGCCCGAGATCTTCACACACCTACGCAAGAGCCGCGAGCGCGGGCCCCATTCCCTCGCTCGGGCCAGATCAAACCGACGAGGGTCATGTCGTGCGTCACGCATGAAATCGGGTCACACGGTTCAAGAAACGCGGGCCGTTCTGCCGATGGAGCGAAAGTCCCCATCGACCCGAGCGGAGTCGGGCCGGGGGGCATCTCCCATCGGAGTCAGCGGAGCAGGGAGCGGAGGCGGAGTCTGAGTGTTCATTTTCTTCCTGCAACTTCGCGAGACGTTGCATGGAGGACGTGTCTACGTGTTCACGATCCTCATCATCGTCACGTGGGCGTTGTGGTGCCTGAAGGCGTGGCTCTCCCGGCGGTACGTGCCGTGGACGGCGGACTACGAGACCACGGCCTCGGTCGTGATCCCGGTCGTCGACGAGCCGGTCGGCCTCTTCCACGAAGTCCTCGACCTCATCACCGAGCAGCACCCGCACCAGGTCATCGTCGTGATCAACGGACCCCGCAACACGAAGCTCGAGCGCGTCTGCGAGGCGTACCCGAACGTCGATTGGACGTGGACCTCGGTGCCGGGCAAGCGGAACGCGATCGACGAGGGGCTGAAGCGCTGCACCGGTGACATCGTGGTGCTCGTCGACAGCGACACCCTGTGGACCGACGAAACACTGCGCGAGCTCGTCAAGCCGTTCGCGAATCGCAAGGTGGGCGGCGTCACCACCAACCAGCGCATCGTGGACTACGACCGCAACCTGCTCACGCGCTGGGCCGACTGGTTGGAGAGCATCCGGATCTGCTACTCGATGCCCGCGATGAGCGTCCTCGGCCAGGTCGGCTGCCTGCCCGGGCGCACGATCGCCTTCCGGCGCTTCATCCTCGACGATGCGATGCCGGGATTCCTCACCGACCGCTTCCTGGGCATCTTCCTCGAGGTCAGCGATGACCGGACGCTCACGAACCTCTGCCTGAAGCAGGGCTACCGGACCGTGTACCAGTCGACGAGCTGCGTCTACACGGATGCACCGGTCGGCATGCACAAGCTGGCGAAGCAGCAGCTCCGATGGGCCCGCGGGAGCCAATACAACACGCTGCGGATGCTGCCCTGGATGATGAAGAACGCGCCGATGCTCGCGCTGTTCTACGTGTCGGACATCCTCATGCCGTTCCTGCTCCTCGCCGCCGCAACCGGCTTCATCTACCGGGCCACCCAAGGCGACAACGCGAACTTCTACGAAGGGATCACGTTCGGGTACGGCCCGATCGTCGGCACTTCGATCATCGTCGTCCTCACGTTGATGGCCACATGGATCTCGGCGTACGTGCGCCAGAGCCGGCACTTCGACGAACGGCCGCGGGACCTCTTCCTCTTGCCCGTCTTCACCGTGCTCAACACGTTCCTGCTCATGCCGATCCGCATCTACGGCTTCATGCGCATGGCCAAGAACGACGGTTGGGGGACGCGTCGCAACGCATTCGAGGGTGATAGCCAACGCGCGCGGCCGAATCCCTATGCCGTCATTCCGTACGTCCTTGCTTTCGTCTTCGTCTTGATAGGGGTCGCATATCATGGGTAAGCGCAGCATCTTCTCTGTGATGATGGCGTTCCTCATCGGCATCGGCACCTTCGTGTACCTCTCTCCGGAGCCGCCGGCCAAGTCCCTGCTGACCGCGGAGGGGGTGCGCGCGACCACCCTCAACTCCGCGGCCGCATCCGCGGTGCGGGCCGCGGAGGTAGCCCAGCCGCGCAACAACCCGGCGAAGGCGCGCGCCGCGCGGCGCAAGGCGCGCAGCGCGTCGGCCCGGGCGCGAGCCCGCGACAAGCTCGACGGAGTCGCCGTCGCGCGCCCGAGCACCAAGGTGAAGGAGCGCACGGTCGTGCGCACCGTGAAGACCGTTACGAGTGGCGGTACCGGCGCGTCGACTGCCGGTGCTCCCGCGGTGGCGACCCCGCCGCCGGATCCGACGCTCCCGCCGGTCCCGCACAAGCCGACCTGCACCGACTTCAAATGGCAGCAGGACGCCCAGGCCGCCTACCTCTTGGACCTGACGGACCCGTACGGCCTCGACGGCGAGCCCGGCGGGTTGAACGACGACGGGATCGCCTGCTCGTTGCTGCCGGTGGATCCGGCGCGCCCGCCCTCGGTGCCCGTCGGGGCGAAGCCGCCCCCACCGCCCCCGCCGCCCGAGCCGGCTCCGGTGACCCCGACCATGCAAGCGCTGCTCGCCCCGCCGGTCAATTACTTCGGCGTGTCGACTCCGCAGGCCCCGTACGACTTCAAGGACTACCAGATCTTCGCGGCCGCGGCCGGGAAGCTCCCGAACATGGACGAGTTCTTCGTCGGTTGGGATCACGACTTCCCGGCCAGCCAGGTGACGGCGCTCTGGCGTCGCGGCGCCCTGCCGATCGTCTCATGGGAGCCGCGCCCGACGGTGACCCCGCAGGGACCCGACAGCGACAACACCGTCGCCGCCGGCTACACGCTCGCATCGATCATCAACGGGGACCACGACGCGTACATCGACCAGTTCGCGACGAAGGTGCGCGACCTCAACCTTCCGATCGCGATCCGGTTCGCGCATGAGATGAACGGCAACTGGTTCCCGTGGTCCGAGGAGACGAATGGGAACTCGCGCGGCGAGTACGTCCAGGCGTGGCGTCATGTGCACGACCGATTCGCGGCACTCGGCGCGACGAACGTCATCTGGATCTGGAGCCCGAACGTCGTCAGCGCGCGGCCGAGCGTGCAACTCGCACCGCTCTACCCCGGCGACGACTACGTGGACTGGATGGGCATCGTCGGCTACTACCGGCGGGTCTACACCGACGCCTACGGCAACCCGAAGCCCGCGACCTTCGACAACACCTACGGCGACACCCTGACCGAGCTCCGCAGCGTCGCATCGAAGCCGATCGTGCTCACCGAGGTGGGCGCCACCGAGATCGGTGGCAACAAGCCGGCCTGGATCACGAGCCTGTTCCAGGGGATGGCCGCCAACCCCGACATCATCGGGTTCGTGTGGTTCGACCACAGCGTGAACGGGACCGACTGGCGCATCGAGTCGTCCAGCGCCGCGACCAGAGCATTCGCCGCGGGGGTGGCCGACACCCGGTTCGGGACGGGCGTCGTGTACACGCCTCGATGAGCACACCGGAGTCCGTACTCGACCTGCTGGACCGGCTCTCGACCGGTCCAGCGGGCCGAGCGCCCGCGGAGGCGATCTAGTGTCCGAACGTGCGCGATCGCTTCCCGGGGCTGGCCGACGGCTGGGCTCGCTTCGATGGTCCGGCCGGCACGCAGATGGTCGACACCGCGATCGCGGCGATGCGCGACTACCTCACGCAGGGAACGAGCGCGAACAGTGGCGGGAGCTTCGCGGCGAGCCGGGCGACCGGGTCGATGGTGACCGCGGCGAGGGCAACCGTCGGGAAGCTGCTGGGAGCTGACCCGGGCGGCATCGTCTTCGGCGCGAACATGACGACGCTCACCTTGGCCTTCAGCCGCGCCGTGGCGCGCACCTTGGGGCCCGGTGACGAGATCCTCGGGACCCGGCTCGACCACGACGCCAACATCACGCCGTGGAAGCTGGCCGCCGACGACGTCGGTGCCACCATGCGGCTGGTCCCCTTCGACCTGGACACCGGCCGCCTGCCGGTCGACGCCGTGGCGGAGCGGATCGGACCGAACACGCGGTGGGTCACCGTGACCGGCGCGTCGAACGCGCTCGGCACGATGCCGGACGTCCCCGCGATCGTCGAGGCCGCGCACCGGGCCGGAGCCCGCGTGTTCGTGGACGCGGTGCACCTCGCCCCGCATCGTGCGATCGACACGATGGCGCTCGGGTGTGACGCGATCGTGAGCTCGCCGTACAAATGGTACGGACCGCATTCCGGCGTGCTCTGGCTCGCCGCGGACGTCCGTGACGATCTCACCCCGTACAAGGTCCGGCCCGCGCCCGATACGGCACCGGAGCGCTGGGAGACCGGGACTCCCGCGTACGAAGCGGTCGCAGCAACCGCCGCCGCGGCCGACTTCCTGCTCCGCGAGGGGATGGACGAGATCGCCCGGGCCGAGCAGGCCGTGTTCGCGCCCCTCCTGGACGGGTTGCTCGCGCTCCCCCACGTCCGGATCCATGGTCCGAACGACCTCGAGGAACGGACCCCGACCGCGTGCTTCACGGTAGAGGGGCACAGCGCGACCCAGGTGGCAGACGCGCTCGCCGGGGAACAGGTCGCGGTGTGGGGCGGCCACTACTACGCCGTCGAGGTCATGGACGCGCTCGGGCTCGCGGCGGCGGGCGGAGCGGTCCGCGCCGGGGTGTCGTGCTACACGACCCCCGAGGACGTCGATCGACTGCTCGCCGCGGTGGCCCGGCTGCGGTGACGGCGCGGTTCCCTGCTCGGACCGGTCCCGCGGGTACGGTCCCGGCATGAGCCAAGAGATGCACGACTCACGCGGGGTGCTGCCGGCGCCGGTCGAGGCGCTGCTCGACGTAGCCCTCGTCGCCGAGCTGACCGTCGTCGACGCGGGCGGACGGCCGGTGACCTATCCCCTGATCCCGCTCTACGACGGTCGCCACATCTTCATGACGTCCGCGGTGCTGTTCTCGCGCAAGCTCCGCCACATCAAGGCGAACCCGAAGGTCGCGGTGGCGCTGACCGACCCCGTCGGGGTTCCCGCCGAGCCGTTCGCCCGGGCGACGATCCAGGGTGACGCCACCGTGATCGAGGACGACCTGCACTCGGGCTGGGAGACCCTGCTCCCGCTGTGGCGGGCCAAGGAGCCGGTCATCGACAGCTTCTTGAAGAAGCGCTTCGGGATCCCACTCTTCTTCGAACGTTCGATCATCCAGATCACGCCCCGACGCGTGCAGTACTGGGAAGCCGGCGACACGACGCGCGCCCCGCAGGTGTTCGAGCTCGCGGAGATGCGCTGATGTCCGCGCTCGAGGTCACCGACGCCATCGAGCGGTCGCACGGCTACAGCCATGCGGTCGTGTCGTTCGTCGATACCGACGGATACCCGACGAGCGTCGCGGGCGAGAGCACAGCCGACCCGGCCAATGCCTCAGTCGCCGTCGGCCCGCTGGCCGCCGACGTGCTGCCGACGCCGGGTACCGAGGTTTGCATCACGTTCAGCCACATCCGGCCGCAGTCCGGAGTGGGGTACGACGAGCGGCGGTACGTGAACCTCTGGGGTACGGCGGCGCTGGACGGGAACCTGCTCCGTACGACCATCGAGCGCGCGACCGGATGGGACGAGGCCGACATCCCGTTCTTCGAGTACGCGGAACGCAGCGTGCCGGTCGCCCACGGCTACATGGAGGACGTCGGTGGGCGACCCCACCTCTCGCGTTGGTGGACGTTCTTCCTCGCGACCCGGCTTCCGTTCCTCACCGCGACCGTCGTGCCGGTCGGCCTCGGAGGCGCGGTCGCGGCCGCACACGGCGACTTCACCTGGGGGTGGTGGCTGCTGGCCCTCGTGGCCGCGTGCGCGGTGCACCTCGGCCTGAACATGGCCAACGACATCTTCGACGACTTCAGCGGGGCGGACGCCGCGAACGTCACCCCCACGCCGTTCAGCGGTGGGTCACGGGTGATCCAGTACGGGCTCGTGAGCCGGCGCGCCATGATCGGCGCCTGTGTCGCGTTCTATGCCGTGGCAATCGCGATCGGGTTGGTGCTCGCGGCCGAACGCGGTTGGTGGTTGCTGGCGATCGGAGCCGTCGGCGTCGTTCTCAGCCTCGTGTACACCGCGCCGCCGTTCCGGCTGGTGCACCACGGTCTCGGCGAGCCCGTCACCGCGCTGGGCTTCGGCCCGGTGATGACCGTCGGCGCGTACTTCGTGTGCGCCCAGCAGTGGAGCTGGGAGGCGTTCTACATCTCGCTACCGGTGGCCTGCCTCATCGCGTTGGTGCTGTACGTGAACCAGGTTCCCGACCGGGAAGGTGACGCCGCGGTCGGGAAGCGAACCCTGATCGTGCGGTGGCCCGAGACGCGGGTGATCCGGGCGTACGAGCTGATCGTGGGGACGGCGTTCGTGCTGATCGCCGTCGGTCCCATCGCCGGCATCACGCCGTGGTGGACGTTGCTCGCCCTCCTCCCGGTCCCGATGGCCCGCAAGGTCGTGCGCGGGCTGCGCGCGTCGTACGCGAGCCCGTACGGGCTCATGCCCGTGATGCAGACGAACATCGCGCTGCATCTCTTCACCGGGTTGCTGCTCATCGCCGGCTACCTGCTCGACGTGCTGGTCGGCTGACACCGTGGTCTGGGTCGTCCTTGCGGCCGCCGCCGCGGTGCTCGTGGTGGTGGTGGTGGTGGTGGTGGTGACCGCAATCGCCCTGCACCGGCGACAGGCTCGGGAGCTCGCGGCAGAGCAGGAGCGGCTCGAGGACGCCCGGCGATCGACGCAGCACCTGGAGACCCGCGTGGCGACGCTGCGCCACGAGCTCGCCGAGCAGCACCGGACGAACGCCGAGCTGACGGCGCGGCTCCGAACCGCCGGAGACGCACGCGGTGCCGGGCTCTGGGCCCTCGAGCGCCTGCGCCAGAGCCGGCTCGCGGGCACTCCCGCCCTGCGCGCGTCCGGGCCGGGCATCGACATGGCCGCGGACCTACGCGATGCGATCACGCTGGAGCTGGAGCTGCTCCGAGAGGACGTCGGCACCTACGCCGAGGTGTCGGACGTCGCGCTCGGCAGCGCGGTGACCGCGCGTGAAGCGCTGGCCGTCCTGCGGGTCATCCAGGAGCTGTCGGCGAGCTTGGCCAGGCGGGCCGACGAGCTCCGGATCGACGTGCGGCGTGACGGCGATGTAGCGGTCGTGATCGTCTCCGCCTCCGGCTATCCCGATGCACCACCGAGCCACGCGATCCTCCAGCGCGGGGTCACCGCATTGCAGGGCACGCTGGACGTGCGCTCGGACGGCGGCGCCGTGGTCGTCGAGGTTCGCATCCCCGACTCGACGACCTGACCTTCCCGCGCATGGCCACCCACGAGCTGCGCTGCGGGATCCCGGCCGGCCTCTGGGAGGCGCTGCGGCGTCGGAGCGTGGAGACCGGCGAGCCCGTGCGCCATCTCGTGGCATCAGCGCTCGCCGAGCTGCTCGGCGTCGATCACCAGACGATCTTCCAGGTGTCCACCGTCGGTGCGCTCGTCGAAGGCGTCTACGAAGGGGCGGTGCGGATCGGCGCTCTGCGTGAGCACGGCGACTTCGGCATCGGCACCTTCGAGGGCCTCGACGGCGAGCTCGTCGCGCTCGACGGGGACTTCTTCCGGATCCGCACCGATGGTGCGCTGCAGCAGGCCGGCGACGACGCGCTGAGTCCCTACGCCATGGTCACGCACTTCACCCCGGCGCGCACAGTCACGGTTCCGGAGTGCGCGAGCTTCGATGCACTCGGCACGGCCCTCGACGAGCTCCGGGACTCGACGAACCACTTCTTCGCGTTCCGCATCGACGGTGCGTTCCCCTCTCTGCACGGGCGCGCCGCGTGCAAGGTGCCGGAAGGCACCCCCCTGGTCGACGCCACGGCCCGGCAACGCGAGTGGGCACTCGAGGACCTGCGCGCGACGTTGATCGGCTTCTGGTCCCCTGGCTACGCGGCCCACTTCGACGTTCCCGGCTACCACTTCCATTTCGTCGACGAGGCGAGGGAACGGGGTGGGCACGTCCTCGGGTGCACGAGCGGCCCGCTCGTGGTCGGGGTCGCCCGTCTCGACCAGCTGATGGTGGCGCTCCCCGAGACGGCCGACTTCCTCACGGCTGCGCTCGGCACCGATCCGACGAGCGCGCTCGACATCGCCGAGCGGGAGAACTGAGCCCCCGCTCCGAGGCCGCGCGACACCGGCTCGTCGAGCGGGCGGGCGGTACCCGTCAGCGGCGCCGGCACAGGTACCGGGCGAACATCTGATCCTCGCCGTACTCGGTTGCCTCGATGCTGAAGCCGGCCCGCTCGATCATCGGCTCGAGCAGCCACGTGAAGGTGCTGCTCTCGTCACGGACGTGCTCTTCGAGCTCGGCTCGGGTCCAACCCTCGGTCACGGAGTCCGATGCGTTCGCCTCGAACCAGCGTTCCAGCACCGGTGTCGCGTCCGGAGAATCGAACGCGTACACGACGTCCCACAAACGCAGGATCCCACCCGGCTTGGTGATCGCGGCGAGTCGGGTCAGCGCTATCGCCTTCCAGAAGTCCGCCAGGTGGTGCAGCGCATACCGGCTGTAGACGAGGTCGGCCGGGGCACCGAGGTGCTCGTAGGTCAAGAATCCCGCCTGGACGCACTCGATGTTCCCGGCGCCGGACCGTTCCAGCTTCGCCCGCAGGTGCTCGAGCATCACCGGCGACACGTCGACCGCGACCACGCGTCCGGCGTGCTCCGCCATCGCCAGGGCGAACTGCCCGGTGCCCGCGCCCATATCGATCACCGTCGGTCCCGGCGGGAGGCCGAGTGCGAGGAGCATGGCGACCTCCTCGGCCGCGTCGCCGTCCGCCTTGCCGTCGTAGCGGGCGACGTGGGCCGCGTCGAGGTTCTCGCGCCCCGCAGTGATCAGCTCGTCCGGCACCCAGGAATCACGAGTCCCCACGGGTGCAGCCTGCCACGGGCCATGCGCCGACCCGCTCAGCGATAGATGTTGACGGTCTCCTCGAGCCCGAGCGTGCCCGGATCGGCGCGCCCGGTGGCCACGAGCACGAACTGCACCGAGTCCCCCGTCACCGCCGGACCACCACCGGCGACCACGAACTCCTCCATGCCGTCGAGCGACAGGGTGGCCGGGCGCCAGCCCTGCTCGGTGAGCTGGGATGCGATGTGCGAGACCGATGCCCGCAGCGCCGGACCGGGTTGCGTCGGCCGGCCGATCGCGGCGCGGATGTCGTCGGCGTGGAGCCACGCGTCGAACCACAGGGACTCGACGCCGTCACCGAGTGTGCCGGCGCCGGTCGGGCTCGGCCCGTCCCAGGCGGCATCGTCGAACGAGGCGAGGATGTCGGCCGCGATCTTGGTCGCGGCCGCGAGCTCGTCGGCGAGCTCGGCCGCGCTGCGGCCGCGGCGCTCCTCGACCTGGCGCGCCGTCACCTCCGGGGTACCCAAGCCATCGAAGCGGCCGGCGGTGATGTCCGCGGTCTGCCCGATGACGTGGCCGGCCACATCGCCGGCGGACCACCCGGTGCACCGGCTGGGCGCCGCGAGCTCGGACTCGCCCAACAAGCGCACGAGCGCCTCGAACTCGGCGAGCTCCTCGAGGAGTCCCGGCACGACCTCTTCCCGCGGCAACGTCATGGTGGCTCCCCTGGCTGGTTCCGCATCCAGCACGCCGATGCGGGCTGCCCGCATGCTGTTCTCCGGACCGGACGGCGTCAACCAGTGGGTTCGTGACTGGCGTCACGGCGGCCCATGAACCACGGCCCTCGCCGGGAGCCCCTACGCTGGCGCGATGGCATCGAAGTCGAAGCCCGCCGCCGAAGGGAAGAAGCCCGGCCGGTCGCTCAAGGAGAAACGAGCGGCGAAGCACCAGAAGCAGGCCGAGCAGAAGCAGACCCGCAAAGGTTGGGAAGCGAAGTAACCGCCGGCAACGCCTGGGCGCTCGACCGCCTCTCCGGGGCCCGGGTAGCCCGTCTCGGCACCGTGGGACCGTCGGGTGACCCGCGACTGGTCCCGGTCTGCTTCGCGCTCCACGCCGGATCGATCGTCTCCGCGGTGGACCGGAAGCCGAAGACGACCACGGCCCTCGCCCGGCTCTCCGACGTCGAACGCCGCGGCCGGGCCACGATGCTCGTCGATCACTACGACGACGCGGACTGGTCCCTGCTCTGGTGGGTCCGGGTGACGGGACCGGCGGTCGTGCATCGCGCGGGTGAGCCGGAGGCCGACGCGGCGATCGATCGACTGGTCGAGAAGTACGGTCAGTACCGCGAGCAACGACCCGGCGGACCGGTGATCTCGATCGCGACCGAGTCGGTCGCGTCGTGGCGGGCCAGCCCGTAGAGTCGCCACATGGACTATCGCCCGTTGGGCCGCACCGGAGTCAAGGTCAGCCCGCTGTGCCTCGGCGCCATGATGTTCGGCGCTTGGGGCAACCCCGACCACGACGAGTGCGTCGCGATCATCCACGCCGCGCTCGACGCCGGCATCAACTTCATCGACACCGCAGACGTGTACGCCGCCGGTGAATCCGAGCAGATCGTCGGGAAGGCGCTGGCGGGCCGGCGTGACGACATCGTGCTCGCCACGAAGGTGCACGGCACGATGGGGAAGGACCCGAACGAGCTCGGCAATTCCCGCCGATGGATCGTGCGCGAGTGTGAGGCGAGCCTGCGGCGACTCGGCACGGACCACATCGACCTGTACCAGATCCATCGTCCGGATCCGGACACCGAGATCGACGAGACCCTGGCTGCGCTGTCCGACCTCGTGCACGCGGGAAAGGTCCGGTATCTCGGTAGCTCGACGTTTCCCGCTTCGGAGATCGTCGAAGCGCAATGGACGGCGGAGCGCAGGCACCGCGAGCGATTCGTCTGCGAGCAGCCGCCGTACTCGATCCTCGTGCGCGGCATCGAGGCCGACGTGCTGCCGACGTGCGACCGGTACGGCATGGGCGTGATCCCGTGGAGCCCGCTGGCCGGCGGTTGGCTGTCCGGCAAGTGGCGCCATGGCGTGGAGCCGAAGAGCTGGCGATCGTCGATCGTCCCCGACCGGTGGGACCTCTCCCAGCCCGGGAACCAGCGCAAGCTTGATGCCGCCGACGCGCTCGGGCAGCTCGCCGACGAAGCCGGCACTCCGCTCGTGCAGCTCGCGGTGGCCTGGGTCATCCAACATCCGACGGTCACCGCGGCGATCATCGGCCCGCGCACGATGGACCAGCTCACGAGCCAGCTCGGGGCGACCGACGTGACGCTCGATGCCGCGACGCTCGATCGCATCGACGAGATCGTCCCGCCCGGAACGAACTTCACCTGGGCCGATGCCGGGTACACACCGCCCGCGGTCGCGCATGCCACCGCGCGACGCCGGTCCGGGCACTGATGTGCGGCGGGGCGACGCCGGCTGCTGCGACGTCGCCCTGCCCTCCCCACCGCCCGGGAGCGGCCGAAACCGGTCGCATCTCCGACCGGGCCGGGGCCCGCGCTGACATTACTGTGACCACGGGACATAATGCAATGAGCGCATTATCCGTTCCCGGCCGGCTCGTGGAGCACGCATGATCGAGGGCGACGCGAGGACGCGCCTGCGGGAAGCGGCCCTGGAGCTGTTCGGCCGCCAGGGGGTCCGCGACACCTCGACCCGCGAGATCCTCACGGCCGCCGGGCTGAAGAACCCCTCCGCCATCAACTACCACTTCGGCTCGAAGGCCGAGCTGGTCGAAGACCTCGTGCGTGAGCTCTACCAGGATCAGGCTCCGGTGCTGCAGCGTCAGATCGCGCTGGCGGCGGAACCCGATCGCGCGACCATCGAGGCCTGGATCGCGATCGCGGTCGATTCCGCCGCCGACCTCATCTCCACCGAGCGCGGCCGCCTGCTCGCCCGGATCTGGTGGGAGTACAACGGGTACGTACACCCCGATGTGTTCGAGGAGTACCTCGCCAGCAGCAATCCCGTCGCCATCCAATGGCTCGACGCGGTCGGGTCGACGTTCCGGGACCTTCCGCGTTACGTCGCCGTCGCCCGCAACGTGACGATGCTGCGCACGCTCGACTGGATGATCGCCCGGCGAGCCGGCCGGCTCCTCACCGGCAGGCCGTCACGCACGCTGCGAGTGGACAGCCCCGAATCGTTCCGTCGGCTCATGCTCGAAGTCGCCCTCGGGATCGTGACCGCGCCCACCACCCTGACGGACGAGGACATCACCTTCGGGTCGTGAGCCGAGCGGGATCGTGATAAGACGCGCCCTATGCGCTTCGGACTCGACATCGCTCAGCAACGCATGCCCTGGGCCGAGAACGCGGACCGGGCCCGGTTCGCGGATGAGCTCGGCTTCGACGGGATCTGGGGCTTCGACCACTTCCAGCCCATGTACGGCGACGGCCCGGGTGAGTGCTTCGAGGGTGTGACGACCCTGGCGGCGTGGAGCGGCATCACCAACCGGGTCCGCATGGGTCTCCTCGTCACGGGCATGACGTACCGGCATCCCTCGGTGTTCGCCGCCGAGGCGATCACGATCGACCACGCGTCCGGTGGCCGGCTGGAGCTGTCGTACGGCGCGGCGTGGTTCGACAAGGAGCACCACGAGCTGGGCATTCCGTTCCCGGCGCTGCGCGATCGCATCGACGCGTTCGAGGAAGCGGTCCAGATCGTACGGGGATTGCTGACGACTGACGGTTACACGTTCGAGGGACGCCACTTCCAGGTGCATGACGCGACGTTGCTCCCCCGCCCGGTGCAGCAACCGCACCCACCCATCTGGATCGGTGCATCGGGCGAGCGGCGGATGATGCCGATCGCGGCGCGCTACGCGGACGTCTGGCACAGCTTCGGGCCGCCGGAGGTGCTCGGGCCCAAGTCGCAGCGATTGAGCGCCATGGCCGCCGCGGCGGGTCGGGACCCGGCGGAGATCCGCCGGGCGGCGTCGATCTCGCTCGAGGACGACCCCACCGACATCGCGCGCCACATCGCGAGCTGGGAGGAAGCGGGCTTCGAGTACCTGGTGTGCGGCTGGCCGGCGCAGGGGCGACCCCGGGTCGAGGAGTTCGCCTCGCGCTTCCTGGCCGGCTGACCGCAGCGGGTCACCTCGGTGCCGTCGCCCGGCGGGTGGCGGGTCAGATGAGCGTCAGGCCCCCGTCGACCGGGAGCACCTGACCCGTGATGTAGCTCGCGTCATCCGAGAGCAGGAACACCGCGGCCGACGCGACCTCCCACCCGGTGCCCTGGCGTCCGAGCGGGACCGGGGTCTTGTCGCGGGAGGGCCGGCCCCGCGTCGCCCAACGACCGAGCGGCGTGTCGATCAAGCCCGGAGCCAACACGTTGGCACGCACGCCGCGGCGCGCGCCTTCGAGCGCAACGTGGCGGCACAGCCCGATCAGCCCGGCCTTCGACGCGTCGTACGACGGCAGCCGGCTACCGGGCTGCAATCCGGCGACCGAGCTGATGAACACGAGCGCCGCGCCGGCGTCGAGTCGCGGCAGCACCTCGCGGGCGATCAGGAAGTGCCCGCGCAGGTTCACCGCGAACGTCGCGTCCCAGTCGGCCGCGGTGGTCTTCGCCATGCCGCCCCCGCGGCCGATGCCGACATTGAGGACAACACCGTCGAGACCGTCCCGCGCGGCTTCGGCGACGATCGCGACACAGGACTCCTCCGACGTCACGTCCCCCACGACCACCGACGCGGCGCCACCCTCACGCTCGATCCACGCCGCGGTCTCCTCGGCCGCGGCACGATCTCGGTCCGCGCAGACGACGGACGCGCCTTCACGCGCGGCCACGACGGCAATCGCACGCCCGTTGCCGATCGGCGGATCAGGCTCGTCGGACCGCTGGGTTCCCGCGCCGACCACGAGGACCTTCCGGCCTTCGAGACGAAGGCTCATCCGCTCGGCTCCCACCCGCGCTCCTGCCGCCACCCCGGTCGTGGCATGGGTTCCACGCCGGAGCACCGTAGCGGCCGCCGGCTGACCCTTGCTCCCGGCGGGTTGACCCTTGCGCCCGGCGGGTACAAGGTGCCGTCGTGGAAGCAGTCGAGTCCCTCGTCCGCCGCGTCGAGTCGGCCCACGCGGCGGACAGGATCGCCAAACCCGTCCAACGCCTGCTCCGGCGCGCGGTGGAGCGCAGCGGCCGGAAGGACATGCTCACCGGTCGGTGGCTCGGTCACGCGCTGCACCCGATGCTCACGGACCTCCCGATCGGCTTCTGGACCAGTGCCTTCACGCTCGATCTGCTCGGAGGCAGGAAGCACCGCGCATCCGCTCAGCGCCTCGTGGGAATCGGCGTGCTCACCGCGCTCCCGGCCATCGCCACCGGCGCGGCGGACTGGGCCGACACCACCGAGGAGGAACGACGCGTCGGGTTGGTGCACGCGGCGCTGAACACCGCTGCGCTCGCCTGTTTCACCGCGTCCTGGTCGGCACGCCGGCGGGGACAGCACGGGAAGGGCGTGTTCTGGGGCCTGGCGGGCAGCACGGTTGCGACGGGTGGCGGCTACCTGGGCGGCCACCTCGTTCAGCGCATGGGTCTCGGGGTCGACAACACGACATTCGACGAACCACCCACGCGCTGGACGCCCACCATGCCCGCGAGCGAGTGGGTCGACGAGACGCCGCGCCGGGTCGTCACCGGCGGCCTGGCCGTGATGGTCGTGCGCGAGCGCGGCGCGTGGCACGGGCTCGACAACCGATGCTCCCATCGGGGCGGGCCACTCGACGAAGGCACGGTGAGGGACGGATGCAGCGAATGCCCGTGGCACGGGAGCCGGTTCCGGCTCGGTGACGGCACCGTCGCGCGGGGCCCGGCCGCCGCGCCCCAGCCCGTCGTCGGGGTGCGGGTCGTCGACGACGTCGTGGAGGTCGGTCCCCCACCGCGTTGACCGCGGTGGTCGTGCCTACGACCGGGCGTCAGCCACCGGAACCTTCCGCGAGCGCGGCGAGCCGTTCCAGTGTCGCCGCCATCGTGGAGCGGTTGTGGCTGGCACGGTCCTCGACCCCGCTGACCGGCTTGCCCAAGCGCTTGGCCACCGAGCCGCGCTGGTCGATCCACGTCTCGGTCACACGGCACCCGCCGGCGGCCGGCTCGAAGCGGTAGACCCAGCGCGCGACCTTGAACGGGCCCGCGGTGACGTCGAACGCGAACACGCGCCCGGGCTCCGCCTCGACCACGGTGCAGCTGGTCGACCACTTCCTCTTGCCGTTGCGGTTGTCGCCCTTGAACTTGGCCCCGACCGCGGGACCGTCCGCGCCGCGGCGCCACGTCCCCCCGGCGGATTCCGGGGACAGGTCACCCATGCGCTCGACGTCGCACACGCGGGCCCAGAGATCCTGCGGGGATGCGGCGATGATCCGCTCGACACTCACTTCGTCGGCCATGATCCGGACCCTACGCGACCTGCGCGACTGGCGCGTGTGAAGACCTAGGTGTACTCGGCCGGGACGTTGGTGACGGCTCGGGGTTGATCTGAACGAAGACCTCCGGTGTTGTGGAGATTGCCGCCTTCACAACAGACCGGAGGTCTTCTGTGTCTCACCGTAACGCTCGTTTGACGTTCCATGGCCGTCG
>JBBSAM010000024.1:0-60311 GCA_038252255.1 Acidimicrobiia bacterium
GGTCTTCACCAGCAACGCCGAACGCACCGCCGCGCTTGCCCCGTGGCTCGAGTACTACAACACTCGCCGACGCCACAGCGCCCTCGGAGGCCGACCCCCGATCAGCCGACTGTCACCAACCTGATGACCGGGTACACCTAGACGCTCGCATGGCCTTGTCCCTGCCCTCTTGCCGGGAGGCTGGGGTGGCGCTCTGCGATCGGCGCGACCCTACGCCCGCGGTCAACTGGCGAATCCCGACACCGAGGGACCCTCTACGCGGTTGTACTCGCGCAGGGCAAGTCGTACAGTCCCGGTGAATCACCCTGGCGGGGAGGCAAGGGCCAATGAACCGCGAACCGACCACTGAGCTGCTGACCCCGAGCGAGGTCGCAGAAATGTTCCGGGTGAATCCGAAGACCGTCACCCGGTGGGCCCGTTCCGGTCGGATCAGTGCCATACGCACACTCGGTGGGCACCGTCGCTTCCGAGCCGACGAGATCCGTAGGTTGCTTGGACAGGCCGAGGAGCACGACCCCGAAGCCGCCTGAGTAGACGCATCAGATCCGTCGTAACTCAGATTCAAACTGAGCCACTACCGGCAATCCGAGCCGGATCGAGACCCCTCGGACGCGGAAGGCGGGGCCCGCGGGCCCCGCCTTCCTACCTACTCTGACTGCCTCAGAGCGTGACGCAGTGCTCTAGCTGATCACCGTCTTGCTGTACTGCGGGTCCAGGTGCAGGGCGCTGATCCCGGCCCCGGCGCACTGGACGGTGAACAGGTTGCCCAGCGTCTCGGTCGTGACGACGGTGGTCACCACGTGCCGACCGCCGTAGACCTTGCCGGCCGCGGTGCCCGTGGTCGTGAAGGACAGCCGCTCGGTGAAGTGGTCGATGACCCACGCTGCTGCCACCGGGAGGGGGCTGCCGGTCGGCGGGGCCGGCGTGAAGGTATTGGTACCCGTGTTGTACGCCGACAGCGGGCTCTGGCTCGAGGTCACCTTGCCCTTGGCACCGTTGTTGAAGGTGATCTTGTTCTTGGTGCCGGCGCTGCTGCCACCGGCGCCGCCGCCGGTGCAGAGGCGTGAGGTGCCCTTGCTCTTGGACGTGGTGGTCGCGGCCGTGGGAGACGTCAGGTGGCTGACCGGCTCACTGCCAGTGCAGCTGCTGAGCGCGCCGGAGCTCGTGTACTTCGGACCCTTGTCCTTGCCCGGCTTGGCCGGCTTGGTCGCCGTGGCCGGCTTCTTGTCCGGGATCGCCAGCACCAGCGACGGGCTGATGTTGATCGTGCCGCTCGAGGCGCACTGCAGCGTGCCCGATAGCGACGGCTTGCCGGCCGACGCGGGACCGATCCCGATGACCATCCCTCCCAATGCGACGGCAGATGCCAGCGCCGCCATACCTATCCTGCGTGTCCTCATACGTCCCGCTCCCCCTCGGTTCGAACCTGCTGAATGTCGCTAGGTGGCAGCAGCTCCCGGCCCAACATTTCCCGAGGAACCGACCCCCGCCGGGCACCTTAACGGAGCGTGGCGGCCCCGTACAGGGTCTCCACCACTCCGTGTGGCGGGGGCGAGAACCGCTCGGATCTGGCGGTCCGGCTCAGGGGGTGGCGACGTACGTCCCGGTGGCGTCGATGGTCCCGCTCCCCTTGTCCTCCGGGACCTTCTTGCACGTGAACGAGCCCTCGATCTTCTGCTGGGTCGCGGTGGTGACCGTGATCCGGCACTCTCCGCTCGCGGCATAGAAGTACCGCGTCGGTGCGGCGGTCCAGATCCCTATCGCCCACGGGAGCTTGCTCGGGTACGTGCCTTCGATCGTGTTGCCGACGACGAGCACTTTGGCGCCATTGCCGCCGACGTACCCGATGATCATCTGGTCCGGCGACGGGAAGTGGGCGATCGCGTTCTTCGGGTTGATCGGCACGTCGAGGGTCTGCACGACGGCGCCGGACACCTCCACGTGCGCCGTGCCCTGCTTGTAGCAGATGGCCTGCACCGTCGGGACGACCGGCACCTGGCAGCCCGGGGTCGACGGGGGTGCGTTCACCACGGTGGTCGTGGTCGCGGCGGTACGAGACGTCGTGCCGGCCGCCTTGCCCGAGGAGTCGTTGCTACAAGCGGCGAGCAGACCCAGGCCGAGCGTGGCGGCGAGAGCGACGGTGGCGAGTCGGCGTGCAATGGGCATCCGGAATTCCTTCGTCAGGGCGAGGATCGTACCGACCGGCGGTCCCGGGCAGACCGCGGCCTGAAAGCGAAGAGGCGGGGCCCGAGGGCCCCGCCTCTTCTCGTTCATGCGCTCCTCGGATTGATACGGAGGAGATGGTGCAGTGTCGCTACTAGCCGATGGTCGTGGTACCGGTCGTGGAGATGGAACCCAGACCGGCGGTGCTGACACAAGCGTTGAACTTGGCCAGCAGACCCGGCGAGTGGCTCACCGAGCTCAGCGGCTTGCCCGAGTAGGACTTGCCAGTGCTGTGACCACCCACACCGAGGATGTACAGCTGGTCGCCACCGTTCGTGCCCAGCAGCGAGATCAACGCGGCCTGGGTCGTCGGCAGCGCGATGTCGTCCCCGTGGTTGTTCGGGGTGCCGTTGTCAACGAAGGACGTCGACGAACCGCCGGCCTCCTTGAACTTGCCACCCGAACCACCCGTGAGCGTGGTCTTGGTCTTGCCCGGCGGGACGTTGCCCTGGTTGGTGCACAGCCGCGACGGGTTGCCGGTCTTCGTGTCCGTGGTGCCGCCGGTCGGCGGGATGAGACCGTTGGTCTCGGCACCCGTGCAACCGCTGAGGACCGTGTGCGTCGTGATCTTGGTCTTGTGGTCCTTGCCCGGCTTGCCCGGCTTCTTGTCCGGAATCGTGAGCACCAGCGACGGCTTGAAGGTCGTCGATCCGGCGGTGTTGCAGGTGAGGTGGCCGCTCAACGACGGCTTACCGGCGAACGCCGGACCGGCCGTTACGGCGAGGCCCCCCACGGTCAATGCGAGCGCCGAGACGCCCAGAGCAATCTTACGGATCATGCTGTCCTCTCCCATATCTCCGACATCCCTACGGTATGGGGGCCAGCGTGACCGAACATCGCATAGAGCGCACTGCAATGATCGTCAATGTCCGGAAGCACATTTCCCCCCGCCGGCAAGATAACAGGACGCGCGGAACGCGTCCATCAACTTCACGCACTCTTCAACGGAAACCTCACGTTCAGCATCGGATCGCACTTTACGCATTCGTGTAACCACTTTTAGTGGCTATCGGTGGGCCACCGACACCACTCGCAGTGGTTGGTCCCGCAGCGCGCGAAGGCCCCGGATCAACCGGCGATCGACCCGCCCCGCGCGGCATCCCGGGCCGGCATCTGAGCGAGAATCGCCTCGCGCGGGCCGTGGTAACTTGGATTCCGCTCCGGGCCGGGTCCGTGCCCCAGCCGGGCCGGCTGGATGGGGAGGCCGCGGGGGCAATGGCGAACGACGAGCAAGGCATCGAGGGCCCCGCCGAGGGCCTCTCCCGCCGCCAGGTCCTGGCGCGCGGCGCGGTGGCCGCCGGGATCGTCTGGGCCGCCCCGGTGATCCGTACGGCGAGCGCCTACGCGACGAGCGCGGCGGGCACCCAACGACCCTGCTCGAAGTTCTACCTCGTCTGCATCGACCAGCTCGGCGCCCGTCCCGTGCGGTTCATCGACTCGTCCAAGGGCTACGACGAGATGCCGTCGGACGCGATCATCTCCCGCTTCCGGCCCCTCGGCGAGCCGGCCGCACCGAGCACCACGACCACCAGCACGTCGAGCACCACCACGACCAGCACGTCGAGCACGACGACGACGTCGACCTCGAGCACCTCCTCCACCAGCACCTCCACGACCACCACGACCAAGCCGTTCAAGGACCCCACCCAGGGAATCGGCCTCTTCCCCGGCGACGAGGCGAACCCGGACCCGAGGAAGAGCAACAACAAGAAGAAGGACAAGAACAAGAAGGGCAAGAGCTCGGCCACCACCACGACCACGACGACAGATCCGAACGCCGCCGGTACCGACGAGTCGGCGCCGCTGCTCGACGATCTCGGTCTCTTCCCCGACGCGGCCGGGACGGACCCGAATGCCGCGACCACCACGGTGCCCGAGTTCGACACGCTGCCGCCCGGCATCGAGCAGTGGCTCACCGACAACCCCGACGTCCCCGTGCGGTATCCCGACGTCCCGCCGATGCTCACCAACACCAGCGAGGACGCGTGGGCCGTCCTGCTACCACCGGTCACCGACGGGCCCAGCCCGGACACCCACCAGTGCCGCTCGGTGAAGGGCTGGTCCAGCGCGGGCGGGAAATACGCCGACTACTACGTCGATCCGAACCTCGCCGGCACGGACGAGGAGAACCTCCGCCTGATCTTCCCGAGCCCGACGCTCGCGGACGGGAATCCCGGGACGATCGAGAACCTCTTCCTCGTGTACTGCTGCCCGTGAGCACGCTGCTCGAGCGACTCGACGACCGGCAGGCGCACGTCGTCGTCGTCGGCCAGGGATACGTCGGCCTGCCCGTCGCGATGCGCTCGGTCGAGGCCGGGTTCCGCGTGACCGGCTACGAGCTCGACACCACCCGGCTCGCGTCCTTGCGCGCCGGGCACTCGTACGTCGAGGACGTCCCGAGCGAGCGGATCGCCGCCGCCCGCGCGCTCGGTTACGAGGTGACCGACCAGGTCGAGGACCTCGCCGGCTTCGACGTGGCCGTGATCTCGGTCCCGACCCCGCTGCGGGACGGCGCTCCCGACCTCTCGTACGTGGAGTCCGCGGCTGAGGCCCTCGCGCGGGTGCTGCGCCCGGGCGCGCTGGTCGTGCTCGAGTCCACGACGTATCCGGGCACGACAGAAGAGCTGTTGCGGCCGCTGCTCGAGCAGTCCGGATTGCGCGCCGGTGAGGACTTCTACCTCGGCTACTCGCCCGAGCGCATCGATCCCGGCAACCCCACCTGGACGTTCGAGAACACACCCAAGGTCGTCTCCGGGATCAACCCCGAGTCACTCCGGTGCGTCGAAGCCTTCTACGGCGCACTGGTCGAGAAGGTCGTGCCCGTCGGGTCTACGGCCGAAGCCGAGCTCGTGAAGCTGCTCGAGAACACGTTCCGGCACGTGAACATCGCGTTGGTGAACGAGCTCGCGATGTTCGCCGGCGACCTCGGAGTGGACATCTGGCGTGCGATCGACGCCGCGTCCACCAAGCCGTTCGGCTACCTGCGCTTCACCCCGGGACCGGGTGTCGGCGGGCACTGCCTCCCCGTCGACCCGTCGTACCTCTCGTGGCGCGTGCGCCGGCGCTCCGGCCACCCGTTCCGCTTCGTCGAGCTGGCCAACGACGTCAACGAGCACATGCCGGACTACGTGGCCCGGCGCATCACCGCACTGCTGAACAACAACTCCCGCCCGGTACGGGGGACGCGCATCCTGCTGCTCGGCATCGCGTACAAGGCGGCCACCTCGGACTGGCGTGAGTCGCCGTCCATCGCGGTCGCCGAACGCCTGGCCGCGCTCGGCGCCGAGCTGAGCGCCTGCGACCCGCACATCCCCGAGGTGCTCCAGCCCGGTCTGGCGATGAACCTCGTGGACTTCACGCCCGAGACCCTGCAGGCGGCCGATCTCGTGCTCGTCCTCGTAGACCACCCCGAGTTCGACCCGGAGGACATCTGCCGCCACGGGCAGCTCGTGTTCGACGCAAAGGGCATCCTGCGCGGGCGGACGTTCGCCGGCGAGACCCTCTAGGCGCGGCGTGGGCGAGCTCGACGGAGGAAACCTCGCGATCCTCGTCGTCTACTACCTCAAGGACGACGAAGATCTCCCGCTGCTGGAGCTGCACCTCGAGCGCGTGGCGCGCCACACCAAGTACCCCGCGACCATCTACGCGACCGCCAACCGCGCGAGCCCTGGCGCCCGGGCACTCCTCCACGCGGCGCCCGGGCTGACCCTGGTCGACGTGCCCGACACCGAGCTGCGCGGGAGCCGCGAGCACGGGTACTACCTCGACCGGCTGTGGCGACACGCGCTCGAGACGGACGCCACGCACATCAGCACGCTCGACGTCGACGCGTTCCCCGTCCGGGATGACTGGGTCCAGTCCGTCGCCGCGCAGATGCCGAGCGAATCCGGGTTCGCCGCGGTGTCGCGACTCGAGAACGGCGACTCGGAGCTGCCGCACCCGTCGTGCACGTTCGCCCGGCGCGAGTTCTACGAGCGCTTCGAGCCGAGCTTCTCGCCGGACTCGGACGGCACTCCGGAGTTCCGCCACTTCCTCCACGCCACCGGCCAGTCCGCCGACACCGGGATCCGATTGGGGTACGCGCTCTGGACGGCGGGGATCCCGTGGGGCCGGCTCGTGCGCACGAACGTGGTGAACCCGCACTACCTGATGGCCGGGATCTACGGGGACGCGGTCTTCCACCTCGGTGGCATCGGTCGGGGCAAGCTGTTCCGGGAGGATTTCCAGCACTCCACCGTGCACCGCCTGACCCGGCCGCTCGAGCGGCTGCCGGTAGGCGGCGGAGCGGCGGCCCGGATGAAGCGCTCGGTGTTGCACCGCGCGCGCGGCCGGAAGGAGCAACAGCTCAGTGCGCAGAACCGCGCGACCTACTCCGTGCTACGGAGCTGGCTGCTCTCCGACCCGGACGGCCTGCTCGCCTACCTCCGGGGCGAGGCTCGGGACTAGCGGTACCCGGCCCTAGATGCCGGTGAGGCCGACGTACTTGCGGCCCCGCGCGAACACCCGACAGGAGCGGTTCGAACGCTTCACCCAGTCCCGGAAGAAGGTGTTGTCGTCGATGTCGTCCATCACGACGACTGCGCCGGGTCGCAGCCGGCCGGCGATCGCATCCATCACGAACTGCCGTCCCTCGACGCTCTTGTCGGAGTCGTAGTGCACGAAGTCGATCTCGCCCATCTCCGGCCCGAACTCGACCAGGTTCGCGCGGTCGCCGTTCAGCGCGAGGTGCCAGCGGGACCGCAACGCGTCGTCGACGAGACACCCCACATACCGCTCGGGATCATCGAGCCGGAAGTACGGGAAGTCGCTCGAGTACAGCGTCCCCTGCCCGTTCTGCTCGAGCGCGGAGAGGATCGCCTGGGACGTCCATCCCGCGGCGACGCCGGTCTCGAGCACCACCATCGGCCGGAGGTGGCGGACCAGGAAGTGCACGAGCTGGAACTGCCCACCGCCGCCGAGCGGGACCGCCATGGCGTCGAGCCGGGCCCGGGCCGCGACGCGGAACTCAGCCGCCCAGGCCTCCGACTCGGCCCAGAGCTCGGGATCGAGCCGTTGCCCGAAGTCCGTCAGGCTCTCGGCGTTCTCGCTCGCCCACTGCACCGCGGCATCGTGATGGCTGGGCCGGAGCCGGGCGGCCACCTTGCGGGCCATCACCGGGAGGTAATGGGGCCGCAGGGCGTTGCGCGCGATGTTTCGCAGCGTCGACGAGCTCACCGGGCAGGAGCGTAGGCGGGAGCGGGCACGAAGTGCGGACGCCGGAGCGACCCGGAGTGGCAGGAGCGTAGGCGGGAGCGGGCACGCGGTCAGGCCCGGGCGAGGAAGGCGCCGATCACGTCGGGCTCGATCGCCTCCACCACGGGCACCGCCGCGAGCAACGACAGGAGCGCCGCGGAGCCCGCGTCGTGATCGCGGTGGTCGCCGCGCACCGGGCCGAACCGCAGCAGCGCCTCGGAACCGCTCGGGGGACCGGCGACGCCCAGCGCGAGCAGCCGGTAGCGGCCCCACGGCAGTGCCTCGGTCCCCGCGGTCGAGTCGAAGGCGGATCCGTCGGTCAATGAGCCGAGCGCGGACTCGTCGAAACGGATCCCCGGCGCGCCGACCACCACTTCGTGACGTTCCGGGTCGACGATTGCCACCGGCATGTCCGCGACGAGCACGCCTTGGCGCGCGAGCGCGTGCCGGTATCGGATCGGGTCGTCCGGCTCCGGCACGAGCATGGCGCGATCACCGTGCCCGACCACGAGACCGTTCACCGTGGCGAGCCCGAGCGCGCGGAGCTCTCCGTAGGTTGCGAGGTGCGTGGCGAGCGCGCGCATCACGTCATCCGGGCGGCGGCTGCGCGCGACGACCGAATCGGCTTGCTGCAAGAGGTAGAGCGACTGCGGGCCGGTCGCGGCTTGTGCTTCGGGGAAGGTGACCGCGAAGAAGGGCGGGGCGGGGACGGGCCGTGTGTCCACCAGATGCGCCGCGAGCACCTCGCGCATGGCGGTGTCCGCGCGGGAGCTGTCCGTCCCGACGCTGATCAGATGCGGCCCGATCCGGAAGGTGGCGCTCGTGGCCCAGCGCTTGTCGGCGCAGCTCGCGCACGAACCGGGCGGGTGAACGAGGCGCTCGGACCCCACCGCCGACGCATCGACGTCCCGGTCCGCCCCCACGCCGTTCGCGGTCAGCAGCCCGAGCGCGGCCAGCTGCTCGACCACGGTGCTCACGTCGCGGCGCACCGTCTCGAGCGGGGTCGCGAACACCTCGGCGAGCTCGGAAGCGATCTCGTCGACCGACGCGTCACGGTCACAGCACCGCCACACGAGCGTGGCGAGCGGGTCCAGCGTGTGGACCCGTCCCGCACGATGGATGACCGCCTCGCCGTCCAGGATCACGCACGCGACGTCCTCACGGGGACGGGGAACCGAGGTTCCGTCGATCGCGAGGCCGGGACCGCTCATGACCGCGCCGGCTCCCGGGCGCTTTCGACGAGCGTGAGGAGCGCGTCGCGCGCCTCGTCGACGTCACTGCTCACCAGCGTGAAGCACGAGGAGTGCTCCACCAGGGTGGCCAGCGTGGAGAGAACCCTCGGCCCGTCCTCGCCGAGATGGAACGCGTGCTGGGCGAGAACAGAGAGCGCGGCCGCGGGACGCAGCGGCTCGAGCACCGTGGAGGCACCGCGCTCGTAGCGGGGGGCCACCACGATCCGGGGCGCGCTCGGAGGAGCGACCGCGCCCGGCCGGATCGCGTCGGGCGCGACGAGGTGCTGGTCGCCCACGACGGCGCGCATCTCGTCCGGGACCTCCGGCGCCAGATGCGCGAGCGCACGACCGAGCGACAGGTACTTCGGGTACGGGATCACGACCCCGGAGGCCGGATCGAGCGCGACGAGCTCGTCGGTCAGGTAGCCCAGGCCCGCTTGCACGAGCGCGGCGGCCAGGGTCGATTTCCCCGCACCCATCGGCCCGGGCAGGACGACGGCACGGCCGTCGTGCACCACGGCCGAGGCATGGACGAGCACGAGGTCGTGGGTCGCGTCGATCGCCTGGCGGTTCGCCTCGAAGAGCAGATGCGAGAGCGCGATCGACGCCGCCTCGGTCCGGAGGAGCCGGACCCCGTCGAGATGCACCTCCCACCTGGTGCCGCTCGACGAGATCGAGAGCACGTGCTCGGCCGTGCCCGGTATCCGCAACGAGGCGTAGAGCTCGTTCAGGAGCCGCGCGATCCCTGCATGGGTCGAGCGCAGCTCGACGTCGAAGCGGAGCAGCGCGAGCCGTGACGTGGTGCCCGCCCAGGGAACGCCGTCGAGCAGGCGACGGATCTCGCCGCCCGGATCAGCCATGCTCGGAACGGCCGGTCTCCCCTGGCACCTGACCCGCCGCACTCTGATTTTGCGCCGCGCGCTCCGGGCCCGCGTCACCGAATTCGACGTACGGGTTCATCGCCTTCTCCGCGAGCGTGTCGATCTCGGTGGGCTCTACCCGCTCGCGGCGCGGGACCTCGTTCAGGCAGATGATGGCGAGGAAGAACGGCATGACCTGACATCGTTGGCGGGCCAGGATGCCGAAGTTCGAGAAGGACGAGAAGGCGTACACGAACGTGAACAGGATGCCGATGCAGAACGCGATGTACGACGCACGCCGCGACGTTTTCGGGATCGCGAGCAGGCGCCGGCGACCCCTGATCATGAGGTAGATCAAGAAGACGGCCTCGAACGACGTCGCGAGCGACTGCGGGTTGTGGGCCTCGTACGGCCACGGCCGGAAGAGGACGGTGGCCGTCGCGTACGGAACATCGAGGGGCGTGTTGACGCGCACCGGCGTGTACACCGATCCGACGTCCTCCTTGGAGGTGCGCCCCGCGGCATTCGAGAGCTGAGTGTTCACCGTCTCCTGGTTCAGCGAATCGACACCCAGGAACTGTTGGGTCTGGGCGATGAGGATGACCATCATCACGAACAGGATGCCGAACACGATGACGCGCACGATCGGGTTCAGCGCCGATTTCTTGTGCGGCTTGTAGAGCAGGGCCGCCAGCACGAGGCCGGCGAAGACCACGAGGCCCACGTGGGGCCTGATCATGACCACTGCCCACAGGCCGAAGCTGAGGAACGCCAGGCCCGAGATCGGTTTTCGGGTCAGCAAGCGGGATACGCCGTACGCGCAGAACCCCAAGCCGAACAGCGACCATGCGTCCTTGCCCAGCGCGGATGACCAGTACAGCAGCGATGGCAGGAACAGCACGAGCATCCCGTACAGCTGGTGGTCGCCGTTGGGGACGGCCCGGCAGAACGCGCGCCAGCAGAGCAAGAGCCCGAGGAACCCGAGCCACGCGAACACCGTGAACGCACCGAGCTTCGACGTGCCCGTGATGGAGTAGAGGATGCCGGTGACGGTCTCGAGGAAGCCCGTGCCGGGGATCGGGCCCGTCTGGTGCGGCGGGTTGAAGTTGAAGCTGCGGTAGAACGGCACCAGGTACTTGCCGAATGCGTCGTACTCCTCGGCGTCACCCGCGCTTTTGTACGCGACGTACGTGAAGTAGTACCGGACGAGACCACCGAGCATCTTGGCGGAGAACGCGGCCATGACGAACCAGACCATGTCCGGGTCGCGGTCCTGGCGCGCCACGCGGCGGGCGAGAGGGATCGTCAGCAGTGTCAAGATCGGGAGCAAGACCACGAAGCCGAGGATGTTGAACGACCCGGACACCAACATGGCCAGCACCATGACGACCCACACCGCGGCCAGGATGAACATGAGCACCTGGACCCACTTCGGGGCCTTCTGCAAGATCTCGCCCGGGGTCGGGGGCGGCGGTGGGACAGTGGCCGCGTCCGTCCAGCTCATCGCGAGCTCCGGGTGCTGCCGTACGCGCGCCACGCACGGTGGATGCGACGGTGGTAGCTCCCGTCGCGCTGCGCGAGGTGACCGGGCTCGGCGAGGAGCAGCGCGCGCATGTACGCGACCTTCTCCGGGACTCCCGGTACCGCGGTGATTCCGGCTACGACCTGGGTCGCGTAGCTGCGTGACGGTGCGGTGTACGCACGGAGGGCTCGGGCCTGGAAGCGATCAGGCCGGTGCGCCGACGCCCACTCGAGGATGGGCGTGGTCTCGAGGCCGAGCCGTGACCACGCGAGCCGAATCGCGCGAGCGACGACCGCGTCTGCTCTCCAGCGCCGGGCGCGTTCGAGCGCCTCGTCGCGGTCGAGGTCCGTGGTGAGGATCATCTGGGCCACGTCGCGCAGCGCGACGAGTCTCGGGGTGCGGTCACCGAGCGACGCGTGGAAGCACGCGTGGAGGAATCGGCTTTCGCGGTCGAGCACCGGGAGCTCACGTCCACCGATCGACACGGTGGCGGTGAATCTGAAGAGCTCGGCGAGATCGATGGTCAACCCGAACGGTCCGGCGACGAACGTACGGTGCACGTCGATCTCGGTGCCGTCGGCCAGCACGAGGCACGCGCCCTTGCCCCAGCGGCGGTCGAAGCCTGGGCGCACCTCGGTATAGCGCCGCCGGGCACCTGAATCGATCAGGCAGCCGAGGGCGCGGTCGTATTCCGCCGATGGGACGAGCAGGTCCACGTCGCCGAACGCGCGCTGCGCGGGCGACTGGTAGTCCAGGTGGGCGACTCCCGCGCCCTTGAGCACCCGGTACCCGATCCCGGCACCCGCCAGCTCGCGGGTCACGTCGAGCAGGGACCGTTCGAGCAACACGCACAAGCGCATCGTCTGCTCGTGTGCCATGACCGCCTGTTCGTGCTGGCGCGCCGTGGTGGGCAGCGCGCCGTCGGCCACCGCGTCGGCGAGCAGCGGGGTCACCCGGTCGCCGGTCGCGAGCTCGAGCACACCCCGCCACGTTGCTTGGTCGACCGGTTGGTCCGGCAGCGGCGCCGACCCGGGCAGCCCGTAACCCGAGACCGCGGCAACGACGTCCGCGGGTCTCATGGTGCCGGGACCTCCACGAGCGCGCCCATGCTCCGGAGCTCGTCGAGCACGGGGGCGATGTCCGTACCTACCCGCGCCGCATCGGTCCCGAAGGTTGCGGCGAGCTCGGCCGCGAGCTCCTCGGCGGTCATCGGGCGGGCGAGGGCCTGCCAGAGCGCGCGACCGGTTCCGGTGAGCGTCTTCGGCTCGCGCGAGCCGGGCGGGAGGAGCACCACACCGAACTCGCCATCGCGCCAGAGCACTGCCGGTGATCGTTGCACCAGGACACCGTCCAATGGAAGGGAGGCCGCGGCGGGCACGGTTGACGGCGTCGGGCGGCGCCGGGTCAGACCCAGGGCTCTTCGTCCGGACGACCGGTCGGGGCCTCCTCGCCCATGTCGGTGCTCAGGGAGTCTCCGGCGGTCACGCCGACTTCGGGCTGCGTGGACTCGCGCTCGGGACGCGGCCGGCGCCACGGCATCAGGCGATGGCGGAGGGAGTCTTCGACGCTCTCGCCGCGGCCGTAGCCGTACCCGTAGCCGTAGTAGCCGTAGTAGCCGTAGTAGCCGTCGTGCGTTCCGTGCTCCGCACCGACGAGCACCACACCGACGGTCGTGGCCTCGAGCCGGCGAAGCAGATCAGCTGCACCGGCAACCGCCTTGTGACGCGTCCACCCGGCGCGCACGAGCAGCACCGTCGCGTCGGCGAACGTCGAGAGGTCGGCCGCGTCGTTGGCGAGCAGCAGCGGCGGGGAGTCGATGATGACGATGTCGGCGAGATCCTTGGCCACGGCGACGGCGGCTTTCGCCACGGCCATCGCAGTTCCGGGCGAGGACTTGGGCGGCGAGCTCGCGGCGAAGCGCACACCGGGGATCTCCGTCGTCTGCAGCACGCCTTCGAGGTCGTTGACCGTCAGGTCGGGACCGAGGTCACCGAGGTTCGGGACGGCCTGGCGGTTGAAGTACCGGTCGAGCTGCGGGCGGCGGAAGTCGGCGTCGATGACGATCACGCTCGCACCGGTCTCGGCGAACGTCGCCGCGAGGTTCACGGCCGAGACCGACTTCCCCTCTGCGGGACCGGGCGAGGTGATGAGCAGGGTCCGCAACGGGCGCCATGCCGGGGCGGCGTGCCCGTTGCCGTTGTTGTTGTTCCCGTGGGCGATGGGATGCCGTTGCCACATGGCGATGATCGACGTGCGCAAACTTCGATAGGCCTCGGCCATGAGCGAGGCCGGATCCTCCGCGGTGAGCACGCGAAACCGGTCCGCCCGGCTCATCTTCAGGGCCGGGATCTCGGCGACGAGCGGCATGCGGGCCGCGCTCTCGGTGCCGCTGACGTCGCGGACGCGGGCGTTGAGGAACTCGAACACCAGGATGCCGGCGAGCCCGAGCAGGAAGCCGACACCGGCACCGAGGAGCGTCCGCTGGTCCTTCGTGATCGCCGTCGTGTGCCCGAGCTGGAACGTGCGCAACGAGCGCGCCGGGGACGCGCTCTCGAGCACGCGCAGGTTCGGTCGCTGGGGACCGGCCTGCTGGGTCTGGGCCACGTCTTGGTTGGCGGTGTCGATCTGCTTGACCAGTGCGTCTTTCTCGCTGGTCAGCGCGGCCGCGTCTCCGCCGGCGGCGAGCTGGATGTTGATCGACGCCAGCTTCGCTTGGTAGCTCTTGACCACCGCTCCCAGGTGCGTGATGTCGTTGCTGTACCGCTCGCTCCCGACGTTGTTGAGGTAGCGCAGCATCTCGGTCGTGAAGAGGTTCGCCATCTGGACGGCGTACAACCGGTCCCACGAGTTGGCGGAGATGACCATCGACCCGGTGCCCGGGTCGGGTTGCGCGGTGACGGTCGCGAACGGGAAGACGACGGTACGAACCGCGCCGCGCTTTCGGCCTCCTTGCTTCGCGACGTAGAGCGAAGCGGCGGAGATCGTGGGGGGCCTCCGCAAGGTGCCGAGCTTTCGTTCAACTGACTGCGGGATGTCTCCCTTGGTGATCAGCAGCGACAGCTTGTCCCACTGCACCGCCATCGACTGTCCCGGGCGGGAGAGCGGGTCGGAGATGAGCGTCGTGTAGGCGCTGTAGCGCGAAGGTGGGGCGGTGGTGGTCACCGGAGGCGTGGTGGTTGCCGTCGCGATCGCGAGACCAAAACCCAGGAGCGCGGTGAGAAGAAGCACCCACCATCGCCGGCGCAAGATGCGCAGGTACTCCATCGGTCCCATGTCGCCCGTTCGCCCCCCGGCTCCGCACTCTGTGTGCCCACGCGGTTTCGCCACGCCGCGTGGTCGTCAGGCTATTCCCGCAAGGGCCACAAGGCTAGTCGGTTCTACAAGGGGTGAAAATCGCCCGGACTGCGGCCATGGTGCCGTTCGGCCGGGCACCTTTCGGTCGGTCTGGCCCCGACGCTGGGGATATCGTTTCACGGTGCGTGGCGCAATGGAATAGCAGTGATGTACCGTCTCGGCCCTCGTAGCCGGGTCGGGCAGCGCAGCTGACGACGGGGGACGGCCGCGGCGAGGGAGGTGAGTGGGGGGTGTCCGTCGAGGTAGGGCCGACGCGTGCCGCGCGGCCCGAGCGCGCGGCCGGACCCGCGGTGGAGACGACGGCGCCGGCCGTACCCGCTCGCACGGGCCTGTTCGACGCGCTCTGGGTCATCGGCCTGCTCGCGGTGATCGGGGTCGCCATCCCGGTCGCCGTGGCGTCGCGTTATGGCGCGCTCGGCATCCCGCGCAGTGACGACTGGTCGTACCTGCTCACGATGTACCGCTGGCTCGAAGAGGGGAAGCTGACGTTCAACGGCTGGGTGTCGATGACCCTGATCGGTCAGGTCCTCATCGCGGCGCCGATCGCCGCGATCGCCGGTCGGAACATCACGCTCATCCAGCTCTCCACGGCGCTCATCGGACTCGTCGGCCTGCTCGGTGTGGTGTGGATCGGTCGTCAGGTGGTGCGCCCCGCGTGGTGGGCGGTGTTCGTCGCCGCAACGATCGCCGTCGGTCCGCTCTGGGGCCCGCTGGCACCCACCTTCATGACCGACGTCCCCGCATTCACCTTCCAGATGCTCTCGCTGGCCGCCGCCGTCATCGCGTTCCGAAGTCGGCCGCTCGCGCTCCGCCCGCTCGCCATCAGCGTCGCGCTGGGCTTCGTCGGCGTATCGATCCGACAGTACGCGGTGATCCCCGTCATCGCGATCCTGCTCGTTGCCGCGCTCTCGCTGATCGCGACGCGCGAGCGGCGACGGCTGCGCGGCGTTGCCGTCATCGCGGGGGTCTTCGCGGTTGCGACCGGCGTGCTGCTGGTCTGGTGGTCGGGGCTCCCCGACTCGAAGAGCCTCTCGCCGACGGTGCCCGACCCGCACCTGATCAGCGCAATGCTCATCAAGGACGCAGGCTTCCTCCGGCTCGTGGGACTGTTGCTCCTTCCCGTCGTCGCCCTGGCGGGGCCGGGAGCGATCGTCCGGCGTGCGTGGGCCGCGAGCAGCCGGCTCACCACCGGGGTCACGGCGGCAATCGTCCTCTGGCTCCTCGTCATGTACGTCCGCGTGCCGCGCACCCCGTTCGTCGGGAACTACATCGCCCGGGAAGGCGTGCTGTCGACCGATGTGCTCGCGGGAAACCGACCCGACGTGATTCCGAGCGCACTCTTCGATCTGCTCGTCGTCGCCGGCTCGATCTTCGGGATCATCATCGTGCTCGCTGCGGTGCCCTTCCTGATGGACCTGCCCCGGCGCTACCGCGAGCGCGACCTGAGCCCGAAGGATCCGTCGACCGCGGTGCTCGGGTTCGTCATCGCCGGCTTCGCGGCCGCGTACTCCATCGCCATCGCCACCGGCCTGCCCGTGTACGACCGGTACGCACTACCGATCCTCCCGCTGATCGCGCTGCTCGTCCTCCGCACGACGCGCAGTGAGCCGAGCGTTGTGCGGTCCGCACCGCAACGCCGCGTCTGGGCCGGGGTCACGATTGCACTCCTCGCGGTCCTCGGCTTCGCGTACACAGTGGACAGCGCATCGTTCGACGGCACCCGGTGGAACGTCTCGCAGATGGCCACCGAAGCCGGGTACAAGCCGTTGCAGGTCGGTGGCGGGTTCGAATGGCTCAGCTACCACCGCGAGCACGGCCCGCTCTACCGCTGGGACTTCGCCAAGGACCGCCCGGTCCAGCTGAAGCGGTACAGCCCGCCGTGCGTCAGCGTGCTCATCAACCCGAAGAACAAGAACAAGCGCGTCGTCGCCCGGGCGAAGACGAGCGGCTTCACGCACGACGCGGTGACGATCGTCGCGGTGCGCAACCACCACCGGTGTGGGAGCGGAAAGCTGAAGCCGGGCCAGAAGTAGCGCCGGCTCCCGCCCGCTAGGGGCGGCTCGGATGTGCCGACCGGCGACGAAGCTTCCGAGCACCCGCGTTCACCACCGTCGCCGCGCGGCGCACGGCGACCTCGACGCGGACGCGAGGCGACGTCGCCAGCGCCGAGCGCTCGTATCCGAAGGTGTCGAGCGCGTCGCCGGCGAGCGCTTCGAACAGCTGGACCTGGTGATCGGGCATCGCGGTTCGCCAGTTCCGCACGTTTGCCGTGGGCGGACGCGCGACACCGAGGTGCGGTCGCGCGTCGAACGTTCCGGCTACGACCTCGCTTGCCCGCGTCGGGTACTCGAGCATCTCGGGCGCGTACGCGAGATCGAGGAACGCGCAGATGTCCGCCAGCGTCCCGGGTGGATCGGCAACGAGCGCTTCGTAGCGAATCTCGCGATAGCGGCTCGGTCCGAGCTGGTCGCCGGCGCGCCGGCCGGCGAGCACGCGCGTGCGCCAGTAGTCCACGGCATCGGCGAAGCGCGTCGGGCCGTGCCGGTTCTCGAGCAAGGACGGAACGACGTCGCGCCCGTCGCGGATCAGATGCACGAAGCGGGAACCCGGAAACGAGCGGGCCAGGAGCTCGACGTGCAACACGTGCTGGGGCGTCTTGTCCGCGTACCGGGACTTGCCCCGCTCGCTCGAGTAGCACGCGTAGAGGCGCGCCAGTGCGTCCGCCGTGTCGCGCGGACCGTCGTCGCCCCGCAACGTTGCGAGCGACTCGGCCGAGAGCTGCCAGTTCCGCCGGAACGACGGGTTCCCGCGCGCGTCCGCGAGCAGGGAGTCGAGGTCGAGCCCGTCGCCGCGCTCGTAGTCCGGAGCATGGTTGAGGATCGGGACCACGAAGTACGACTCCGGCGGGACCGCGACGTCGGGGTGCGAGTCGAGCATCGCCCGCAGCATGGTGGTCCCCGACCGGTTGCAGCCGACGAGGAACGGGAAGAGGCGGCTGCCCTCTCCGGGCGGGCTCATGACTCGGGAGCGTCGAGCGGCGTGCAGTACAGGCGGCGGTCGTCGGACGTGAGGCACCGGCCCGTCGCGAGCTCGAAGCGCCAACCGTGCATCGCGCACGTCAGGATGCCGTTCTCGACCGAGCCGAAGCGCGAGAGATCGGCTTTGAGGTGCGGGCACCGCCGCTGGATCGCGTAGCCGCCGGCTTCCCAGAGCTCGAGCGGCGCGGCGCTCTGGGAGTAGTAGCGCTCCGCGTATTCCATGCGCTCCATGGAGAGGGACCGGAAGAAGTTGTAGACGAACTCGTTGTACGGCCCGTCGCGCTCGGCCTCGAAGCGGCACGAGAGGAACAGCGAGTTCACCCAGTCGACGTCGCGGCGTTGGATGCACGCCTCCACGAGCGCTCGCGGAACGTAGAAGCGGAAGCGGCAAAGCTCGCCGTCCCATCGGCCGACGCGCCGGTCGAGGAAGTCCACCACGACGGCTTCGTCCTCGGTCTGGAGCAGCACCCGGCCGTTCACCCCGGCGCACGTGTGCTCCGCTATCGCGAGCAGGGGATTCCACCAGTCCGAGAGCTCCTGGAGGACGTCGACCTCGTGGTCGGGCCAGGTGGCCTTCTCGGCCTCGATCACCGGGAGCACGCGCGCCTGGTACTCGCGCAGGTAACGCTCCTTGTCGGCGAACGGCCGCATCGCCTCGTCGTCCGTCCCCAGATGGGTGACCGTGGTCCGGCCGCCGACGAGCTCGACAACGGTGCCGGGCACGGTGAGCACGCCGTTGTCGATGCCTTCGCTGCGCATGTGCTCCAACGCTGCGTGCTGGTCCAGGAAGATGTTCGATTCGTCGGTGCCGAGGTCGTTGAGGTGGAAGAGCTCCTCGTCGAGGAAGCAGGGCGGCCCGGCGAAGGGGAAGAACTCGGTCGCGTCCAGCTCCTTGACCATCCGCGACGCGCGGGCCAGCTGGTTCGCACGCTTGCGCACTCCCAGCGCGTGCTTCTCCTGGTCCGGGAGCCGGTACGCCATCGGGTACCAGATCGCGCCGGAGAACTGCACGAGATGCGCGTCGTAGGGACCGAACCGGATCAGCGCATCGAAGTCGATCGGCTTCGAGTCGTTCTGGTTGAACACGGTCGCGGTCCCGTCGGCCACCGCGAGACCCGAGTCGCCGACGGCGCCGTCGGTCGGCGCGATGAGCGCGTTCGTCAGGATGCGCAGACCGTCGAGATCGAGCGGCTCGTCGTTACGCGTCTCGATGAAGCGGCGGAACCCGAGATCGGCCAGCACCCGGCGATGATCGCCGGTCGGGTAGTCCGGCAGGATTACGGCCGCGTCCTTCGAGACGTGCTCGCGAAGGAACCGGGCATCGAGATGATCGTCGTGCGAGTGGCTGATGTAGAGGTAGTCGGGCGAGCTGATCGCGTCGATGTCCAGCCCGGAGTTGTCGGGGAATGGAACCCACGACGCGAAGAAGGCGGGGTGGAACCAGGGATCGCAGAGGATCGAGCCGTGGTCGGTCTCGATGTAGACCCCGGCATGCCCGAGAAACGTCAGCTTCATCAGGCCCGGACCTCGGCGGTGGTCGCGGTGCTCCGGCGGGATGCGAACGGGAGGTTCGGCAGGCGGCGCGTGACCCGCGTCCGCAACGTGCGGGTCCGTCGCTCCACCGTCGTCCCGGCGCGCCACGCCGCCGCCTCGACGCGGGCCCGGGGCGAGGCCGCCATGCCCGAGCGCTCGTAGCCGAGGTCGTCGAGCAGGTCACCCGCGAGTGCCTCGAACAGCTGGATCTCGTGGTCGGGCAGATTGGTGCGCCAGTCCCGTACGTCGCGCGACGGGGGGCGACGGATCCCCTGCACGTGGTGGGTGAAGCGCAGGCCGTCCAGGAGCTCGTCGGCCCGCTGGTGGTACTCGAGCATGCCGGGCTCGTAGGCCAGCTCGAAGAAGCTGCAGATGTCGCGCAGCACCGGCTCCGGATCTGCGACGAGGTCCTCGTAGCGGATCTCGCGGTAGCGGTCCGCTCCGATCCGGCGCCCGCCGGCCCGGCCGCGTGCCACACGGTCGCGCCAGAACAACGCGGCGGCGCCAAACCGGTCGGGACCGAAGTGCATGTCCATCAAGGACGGCACCACGTCCCTCCCGTCGCGCACGATGTGCAGGAAGCGAGCCTCGGGGAACGCGCCGGCCAACAGCTCGACATAGAGGACGTTCGCCGGCGTCTTGTCGCCGTAACGGGGCTTGCCGCGGCCCCGGGCATAGCGCGCGTAGAGCTCGGTGATCGCGGCCGCCACGTCCGCGGGCTCCGACGCCCGCCAGAGCCCGCGAACGTCGTCCGCGGGGATCTGCCACTCCCCGAACGACGGGTCCGCGACGATGGCCCGGAGCAGCGATTCTGCGTCCACGCCGTTGGCCGTCTCGTAGCGATCGGCGAGGGCGACGGCCATGGCGACGAAGTACGACTCGGGCGGGACGGCCAGCTCGGAATGCGAATCCAGCATCGCCCGCAGCATCGTGGTGCCGGAGCGCACACAGCCGAGCACGAACGGGAAGACGCCGGGTTCCGCGCTCCTCCCCATGGCGCCATCCCCCGTGCCGATCCGCCGGTCGTCCACTCCCTCGCACCTGGGCCGGTTGCCACCCTCTGTGGTAGCCAGTCCACGCGGAACGCTACCCTACGCAGCCTGCTTTCTCGTCACGATCCACCGCTCGTATCGGTCCTGATCCCTGCGTACAACGTCGAGTGCTACGTCGCGGCTGCGATCGATTCGGCATTGGCGCAGACCTACGACAACGTCGAGATCGTGGTCGTGAACGACGGGTCCACGGACCACACCGCGGACGTGATCGCGCCGTACCGGGACCGGATCGTCTACGTGGAGCAGGCGAACCGGGGCCTGGCCGGAGCGCGGAACTCGGCCATCCGGGCTGCGTCCGGGAACGTCTTCGCGCTGCTCGACGCGGACGACCTCTGGATGCCGGAACGCCTCTCCCGCATCATCCCGCTCCTCACCGCACGACCCGAGATCGGATTGGTCACCTCGGACGCGTACATCATCGAAGAGACGGTGAAGACCGAGAAGCGCTGTTACGGCGACCGGCGCCGCTACCCATTCCCCGCGCACGAGGACGAGCAGCTCAACGAGATCGCCCGCCGGAACTTCCTCTTCATCTCCGTGGTCTTCCGGCGCGAGCTGGTGGAGCGGTGTGGCAGCTTCGACGAGTCGATGCGCCGCGCCGAGGACTACGAGCTGTGGACCCGGTTCCTGCTGAGCGGCAGCCGGGCCGCCTTCGTGCCGGATCCGCTCGGCTACTACCGGCTCCGGGCCGACAGCCTGAGCGCGTCCAAGGACCAGTGGGGCGCGCACCTCTCGGTGCTCGAGCGGCATCTGCCCGAGCTCTGGGCCAGGGGTGCGCGCGGCAGAGCCCGCGACGTCTTTGAGATCGGCGAGCAGCTCGCGGCGCGGGGGGACCGCCGCCAGGCACTCACGTTCTTCCGCCAGGCGGTCACCGGTGAGGACATCTCCTGGGCAACCCGCGCCCGCTTCGGCGCAAGCGCGTTGCGCACGCTCGCGCTGCCCGGCTGATCTAACGTCCCGCTGTCGTGCTCCACGTCGTGACCGTCCACTGGCAGGACGACCGTTGGATCGAGCCGCAGCTGCGGTTCCTCCGGCGGAACCTCCCTCCCGAGCACCGCGTCTACGCGTCGTTGAACGGGATCGACCCCGCCTTCGAGCGCGAGTTCTTCTACGCCGCCGACCTCGAGGGGGGCCACGCGGACAAGCTCAACGCGCTCTCGGCGATCGTCGCGCAGGAGGCCGATCCGGAAGACCTGTTGATGTTCCTCGACGGCGATGCCTTCCCGATCGCGCCCGTCGGCCCCGCGTTGCTGGATGGAACCGCCCTCGCCGCCGTACGGCGGGACGAGAACCTGGGCGACCGCCAGCCCCACCCTTCGTTCTGCCTCACCACCGTCGGCTTCTGGTCCGAGATCGGCGGCGACTGGCGGCGCGGCTACGAGTGGACGTCGGCGACCGGCGAGCGCGTCACCGACGTCGGCGGGAACCTGCTGGGCATCCTGACGAACGCATCGGCGCCCTGGCGCCCGCTCCTGCGCACGAACAGCTTCGATCTCGACCCGCTGTGGTTCGGGATCTACGGCGACGTCGTCTACCACCACGGCGCCGGGTTCAGGCCCCCGCTCGCCCGGCTCGTGGACCTCAAGGGCCGCGAGGTGGTCCGGTCGGCGCCGGCGCGGGCCCGCACTCCGGAATGGGTGCCCGTCCTGGGCCGGGCCGAGCGGTCGGTGCGGTACCGGATCGCGCAGCGTCGCCACCGCCGCGACCTCGCGCAGCACGCCGACGACGGGCAACGACTGTCGGACGAGGTCTTCGGCTGGATTCTCGAGGATGACGAGTTCTTCCGCCGGTTCCAGCAGCCGGCCGGCGAACGCGATTCGAGCGCGTCGTGATCGTCCTGCTGCTCGTGACCCAGAACGAAGCCGACCTCCTCCGTTGGAACCTTCGCCACCACCTCGCGTGGGGCGTCGACCACATCGCGGTCGCCGACAACGACAGCTCGGACGACACTGCCGAGGTCGTCAACGAGCTCGGTGACGCCACGAGCTACCAACGCTTCGAGGACTTCCACGATCGCCAGCTGGTGCGCACGGCGATGCTCGACGACCTGCGCTCGCGGCACGCGGTGGAGTGGGCCGGCGTCGCGGACACCGACGAGTTCTTCTGGAGTCCGGGTACCGACATGAACGGGCTGCTCGCGTCCGCGCCGGACGACGCAATGGCGGTCAACTTCGACATGAAGCTGTTCCTGCCGACCGCGCTCGATCGACCGGGGCTCCCGGTGTTCATGAGTCGCGAGCACCGCAGCGCTTCGCCGGCGAGCCCGTTGCACACGAGCTACTCGGTCGGGAAGACCTTCTACCGGTCCGGCTGGCTGGCAGACGTGACGGACGAACACTCGGACCCTCGCCTGCCCCAACCCCTCGTGCACATCGACGCCGTCGCGGGCAACGAGAACGCGGCCGTGCACCACTACATGGTCCAGGACGAGGAGCAGTTCGTACAGAAGGTGACCCGCCTGATCTCGTGGGCCCAACCACCCGAAGGGCGGATCGCACGCGCCCGCTGGAAGGCGCGCCCGCCACGCCAGAAGGATCTCCCGACGTGGACCGCTCCGTTCAAGAAGCGGTGGTGGTCCGTGTACCAACAGGGAGGCGAGACCGCCGTGCGCGAGTACTACCGCGACGTCTACACGCTCAGCGCGACGCGCGTACGCGAGACGATCGCGAACGGCGAGCTCGTCGAAGACGCGGAGTTCGCGACCTGGGCCCGTTCGCAGTACGCGGAGACGCTCTGAGCGCGCGTTCGAGGGTCGGGAGGGGCGGCGATTCCGCCCCTGTATCCTCTCCGCGATGACCGCGATCGTCATCCTCGGCATGCACCGCAGCGGAACCTCGGCCACTACGAGGGCATTGGGGTTGCTCGGGGCGTCCCTCGGCCCGGACCAGAACCTCGGGAAGTTCTGGGAGAACCAGGTGATGCGCCGGCCGAACGAACGGTTGCTCGAAGCCTTCGGCGGGGGCTGGGAGTGCCCACCCGTCATGCCCGAGGGTTGGACGGCCGACCCGCGGTCCCGTGCCCTGGTGCCCGAGGCGCGCCGCGCGCTGGCCGAGTACGGAGCCGCGCCGGTCTTCGTCTGGAAGGACCCGCGCACCTGCATGACCCTGCCGTTCTGGCTCGAGCTGCTCGACGAGCCGCCGGTGATCGTCTTCATCCACCGCCACCCGGTCGAGGTCGCGTCCTCACTCCGAACCCGCAACTTCCTCGGCACCGCGCACGGCTACGCGCTCTGGGAGCGCTTCAACGGGGACGCGCTCCGTCATGCCGACGGACTGCGCACCATCGTGTTCGAATACGGCGCGTTGCTCGCGGATCCGCAGGGCAACATGGCGCGCTTGGTGGATGCGCTCAACGGGTGGGGTGTTCACCTGCCGAACGATCCCGCGACCACCGACATGGAGCTCACGCCGAAGCGGCGCCATCACGAGGCCGACCCCTCCGTGTTCGACGATCCCGTGAGCACGCCCTCCCAGCGCGAGCTCTATGCGATCCTCCCCCGCTTCGCCGGCGCGCACGACGCGTTCGCGCTCGACAAGCCGCTTCCGGAGCCGAGCCCGATCAGCACGGAGCTGCTCGAGATCTGCGCGCAGCTGCGCGCCTCGCGCCAGGAGACCCGGCAGGCGAACACGGATCTCCGGCGACTGGCCGGCTCCCGCAAGCGGCTGCTGAGCCGGCTCATCAAGACCAGCCTCCCGGGCTCGACCGGCCAGCTCGACGGTCACACCGAAGCACAATCGTCGGTGTGAGCCCCCAGCCCAAGATCGTCATCACCGGAACGGGCCGGGCGGGCACCACCCTGCTCGTCCAGGTGCTGACCGACCTCGGGCTCGATACCGGGTTCGCGCCCGACGCGCCGATCGACACCCACGCGGGAGCGGGACTCGAGACCGGGATCGAGGCGCCGGACGCGCCGCGCATCGTGAAGAACCCCAATCTGAGCCGCCGGCTCGGCGAGCTTCTCGATGCGGGGAAGGTCGAGATCGAGCACGTGATCGTCCCGATCCGCGATCTCGACGTCGCCGCGGCGAGCCGCGTTCGCAACACCGCGTACGGCAGCGATCTCCACACGATGGGTGGGTTGTTCGGGACCGCGCGCGCCACCCGGCAACGCGAAGCGCTCGCGCTCATCTTCTACGACCTGATGTACACGATCGCCCGCTTCGACCTTCCCCACACGTTGCTGCTCTTCCCCCGCTTCGCACAGGACTGGGAGTACACGTACGAGAAGCTCTCGTTCCTCGCGCCGGAGGTGCCGCCGGCACGCTGGCAGGAGGTCCTCGAGCGCCGGGCCAGCCCCGGGCTCATCCACGAGGAGCCCTTGAGCTCGGCCGAGCGGGCCAAGACCTACGCGGGAACGTTCTACAACCGCGGGATCGCGCGGCCGTTGCGAGGCGTGCGCCGGATGCTCAACCGGGATTCGGCAGGCGGGCCACCGCCCGACGCAGGCCCGTGAGCACGACCGACGCAGACCGCGTGGTGATGCACATCGCGAGCTGGAACACGGCGCGCGTCACGGAGCTGTGCATCCGGTCGATGCGCCATTACGCGGGGCGGGACTTCGACCTCGTCGTCGGCGACGGCGGCTCGTCCGACGGCTCGCTCGACATGCTGCGCGCGTTCGAGGCCCGCGGGTGGTTGCGGCTCGAAGTCGCGCCCGAGGGCCGGAAGCACGCCGAATGGCTGGACCACTGGGTCGAGACGAGCCCGGGCCGGTACGCCGGCTTCTCGGACTCAGACGTGGAGTACCTCGGTCCGGGTTGGCTCGCGGACCTGGTCGACACGGCCACCGCGAGCAACGCCGCGCTGACCTGCGCCCGGATGCAGTGGCCGCCGCCCGAGTTCGTCCACCCGACGACCGGCGCGGCCCGCCGGCTCGCCCCCCGCCCGACCCCATGGCTGTTCGTGCTCGACCTCCACCAGGTACGCGACCGAGTCTCCGCGAGCTTCCGGTACCGCGACGAGGTGGATCCCGACGCGTTCGGGGGCAAGGTAGCGTACGACGTCGGCGCCGCGTACTACGCCGAGCTCTGCCGGGCCGGTCTCTCCTGGGCCGAGATGCCCGACGCGTTCCAGGCGAAGTTCCGCCACTTCGGCGGGCTCACCTGGCTCAAGGCCGGGAACGCACGCGCGTCTTGGAGGGTGCGCTCGAAGCAGCTGGCCAAGCTGGGCCTGGTCAATGCGCACCTCCTGCACGCGCGAGCCGCTCGGTGGGGCGACGCGATCCCCACCAGTTCGTAGCTGCTACCGGCCGGCGACCTGCTCGTACACCGCGCGGTAGCGGCGACCGGTGAGCACCGGGGTGCGATCACGCGCGATCGCGTCGGCCGCCGCGGACGCCGCGGCCAGACCGGCCTCGTCGCCGAGCGCGGCGAGAAGCGTCGCGGCGAGTCGCTCCGGATCGGACGACGGGACGACCCAGCCGGTGCGGTCGCCGCGCACCGTCTCGCCGAGCGCGCCGACATCGGTCACCACCACCGGGAGGCGGTGCGCGTACGCGTCTTGGAGGACCGCGCTCTGCGACGCGAAGCTCGTGTACGGGAGGACCATGAGATCCGCGGTGGCGTGGAGCTCGTTCTTGCGGTCCGCGGTCGCATAGCCGATCTCGGTCTCGATGCGCGGGTCCCGCCGGGCGGCGTCGAGCACGAGCTGCTCGACGTCGGGGAAGCCGCGGCCGGCAAAGAGGAAGCGGGCGTCCGTCTCCCCGCGCAGGCGCTCGATCGCGTCGAGCAGCTCCGTGATGCCCTTGTTCCGGCGGAACGTGCCGAAGAACAGCACGGTCTGACGACCTCCCGGTGCTCGAGGGCTCACTTCGACGACCGGGATCTGGAGCGGGACCACCACGACGCGCGCGGGATCGAGGTGGAACTCGCGAACGAGTCGCTCGCCTACGGCTCGATGATGCACGAGCAGCGTCCCCGCGTTGCGGTACTGCAGCGCCAGCAGGCGACGCTCGACGGCTGCCGGCACCCGGGCATTGTGCGGAACGACGTCGTGCACGGTGGACACGAGCGGGACCTTGCGGGCGAGCGACCAGAGGTCGAACGGATCCGTGAACGGGTTCAGGTAGACCACGTGGCACACGTCGAACTCACCGTGCACCACCGCCTGCCGTCGGGCCAGCGCCCGGCGCACATAGGTGAGGCCGCGCGACGCGACCCATGTCGCGCTCCCCTCCGCCCGTTCCTCGACCGCAGGCAGGGTCGGCCGCACTTCCCACTGCGGGTTCGGCGACGTGATCGGATCGGTGACGCGCGGCGTGGTGTGCACCACGAGCCGGTCCGCGCCGGCCACCAACCCTTCGGCCAACCCGAGCTCCTCGCGCCGCAGGTACGGCCAGTACCAGTAGAAGTTCACAGGAACAGCGTCCGGTAGCGGACGCACCCGCGCAGCTGGCCGAGCCGGTTCGCCGCGACCCAGACCCACGCGGCGCGGCCATGCTCGCCCCGGAGATCCACGAGGTGCGCGAGCAGCCAGAGCCACGACCTCCACCCTGCGACGCGCGACGGCGTCTGGAGCCCGGCCTGCTGCACGCGGCGCCACAGCAACGGCCGCGACTGCCCGTACACGATCCCCTGCTGCCAGAGCGCGCGCGTCGAGCCCCGGTAGCGGTAGTGCACGAGCGCGGCCGGCTCGAAGAAGACGGGAACGTCACGGAGCCGGAGCCGGAGCGCGAACTCGTGGTCCTCCTGCGCGGCGAACGCCTCGTCGAACCGGCCCGCGGCGCGCCAGACGTCGCGGTGGACACCGAGATTTCCCGCGGCCACGATCGGGAACACTCCGAACCACGTCGGGCCTTCGGTCAGGCTCGGCCGGCCCCGTGTCGTCGCGAGCCACGTCGGGTTGAGCTGGTCGACCTCGAGCGGACCGGTCACGCACGGATGCCCTCGGAGAGCGTCGCCCATGGCCCGGACCCAGCCCGACGCGATCACGTCGTCGGCGTCGCAGGCCGCGATCAGCTCCGCGGCGGCGGCCTCGAACCCGACGTTGCGCGCGTAGCTCGGCCCGCTTCGCTCCGAGGCGGTGACCAGTCGCACCCGTGGGTCGCGCACAGCGTGTTCGCGCACCAAGTCGGCCGTACCGTCGGTGGAGCAGTTGTCGACGACGACGATCTCCCACTCGCCGTCCCATTCCTCGGCCGCCAGCGCGTCGAGCTGATCGCCGAGTGTCGCCGCAACGTCGTGAGCCGGGATGACGACGCTCAGGTCCATCTCACCCTGCCGTCCCGCGCCGCGCGCGCCAGCGGCCCTCGAGTCGACCGACGCGCCCGCCGGCCACCGACACCCAGTGCGCCCGCCCGGACCGGGTCGCGAGCAGACCGCAATGCCGGCCGAGCCAGAGCCAGCGGCGCCACTCGCCGTCAGCCGGGAGCGCGACGCCGGCGTCGCGCACCTGGTGCTCGAGCCACGGTGCCACCCGGGCGTGCGCGCGCGACTGGTCCCAGAGCTCGCCGATGCTCGTGCGGTACCGGTAGTGCACGAGCGCGGCGGGCACGTAGGTGAGCGCGACGTCCGCGCGCCAGAGCCGGAACGAGAGCTCGATGTCCTCGCCGGTGTCGAGGCGCTCGTCGAACCCGCCACATGCCACGGCGACGGCCTTGCGGACCCCGAGGTTGCAGCTGTGGGCGAACGGGAACACGCCGTGAAAGTCCCCGGGGCCGGCCCCGATCGCCCGCCCGCGCGAGTCGGCGACCCACCCCGGGTTGAGCCGGTCCACGTCGAGCGGGCCGGTGACGAATTCGTGCTCGCGCAGCGCGGTTCCCATCGCGCGCACCCATCCGTCCGCGACGACGTCGTCCGCGTCGCACATCGCGACCGACTCGGCTCGCGCCGCGCCAAGACCGACGTTGCGAGTGTGGGACACACCCGACCGATCCGACGCGTCGACCCGGCGCACCCGCGCGTCACGGGTGGCATAGCGATCCACGATCGCCCTGGTGGCGTCGCGCGAGCCGTTGTCCACCACGACGATCTCCCACGGGCGGTCCCAGTCGTCGGCCAGCAGCGCCTCGAGCTGCGCGTCGATGGTGGCCGCGGCATCGAGAGCGGGGATGACCACGCTGAGCTCGGGAACCGGCTGCTCCGTCACGGCGTGGCCCCCGACGAGCGCCTGGGCCCATTGGAAGGACCCGGAGAGCCCGCCACCAGATCGGCGAGCGCGCGCTCGAAGCGCCCCACGATCACGTCCGGGTCGACCTCTTCGCGATGGGCGTTCGCCCGAGCCGCGTCCGCGGCGGCCCGGTAGCGAGCCGGGTCGTCGATCAGGTCTCCCAACGCGGCCGCCCACGCTTCGACCGGCGCCTCGGAGCCGACGAAGTGCCCCCCCGGTCCCACGGTCTCGCGCAGGGCCGGCAGGTCGCTGGCCAGGACCGGGATGCCGTTCGCCTGCGCTTCCAGGACGACGCGGGGCCGGCCGTCGAGCAGGAACGGCGCGAGCAGCACCCGCGCGTCGGCGTACACCGCACCCGGGTCGGTCGTCGCCGGGCGCAGGGTGACGTTCGGGAGCCGGCTGAGCTGCTCGTCCAGCTCCGCGCGTTCGCCTTCGTCGAGGGTCCACCACTCCACGAACGCGAACGTGACGTCGGGTCGGGCGGCAGCCAATGCGAGCGCGGTCTCGAGCCCGTAGCTCACCACCGGGTTCACGAAGAGGACGTGCTCGCGGCTGCTCTCCACCATGTACCGGTCCACACTGACGACCGATGGAATCATCAGCGCGGAGTGGCCGATGGCTTCGGCGCGTTCGACGTACGTGTGCGCGTTCGCGAGCAGCAGGTCCGGCGGCGCCTTCGAGATCGTGAGGTGGCCCAGCGCGCTCTGCTCGCGGATGTAGAGCACGCTCGGAAGACCCAACCGGGCGAGGTCACTGCGGATCCGCCTCCACGCCACCCGGCCGAGACTGCTCGCCACGACCACGTCGGGCCCGAAGCTCTTCAGCACGGCCGGCAGCGAGTTCTCCAGGACGGGCGTCTCCCACACCTCGTACGGCACGTCGTCGGCGACGCGCCGCGGCCGCCGTCCGATGATCGACGCGACGGCGTCGACCGGCCGCGCCAACGGTGAGCCTCCGAGCTTGACCACGAGGTTGATCGCACGCTTGTGGACCTGGCGGGTGTGCGACGAGCCTTCGACCCGGAAGAGCACGGCGACGTGATGGCCGTGCTCCACGAGGCGATCGGCCAGCTCGCGGGTGCTGGCGGCCGAACCCCCGATGGATGTTCCGGAAACGAACAGGATGCGCATGCGGGTCGGGTCCGCTCAGCCCTCGCCGGACGCCCGGACCGCCTTGGGCGGAAGGATCCGTGCCGGCACGCCGACCGCGGTCGCGCCCGCCGGGACGTCTTCGAGCACGACGGCGTTCGCCCCGATGCACGCCCCATCGCCGACCGTGACGTCGCCGAGGACCTTCGCGCCGGCGTAGACGAAGACGTCGTCGCCGATGGACGGCCGGTCGTCCGGGCGGGTGAAGCCGATCGTCACCTGCTGGTTGATCCAGCAGTTCCGGCCCACCCGCCGGGCCGCCACGATCGTGGCGAAGCCGTGCTGGATGAAGAGGCCCGGCCCGATGTCCGAGCAGGCAAGATGGAGCGTCCGCTCTCCGGGGTAGACGACCGCGAACGCAGCCGCGAGGCCGGCGCTGAGCACCCCGGCGCGGCGCAACCGGTAGGCGTGCAGCGTGCGGAACTCCGGATACGTCGCGAGCAGCGCGAGTCTCGTCCACCGCTCACCGACCGGAGGGCGGACGACGGTCCGCCAGCGGGCGACGTCGGCATCGACCGTTTCGCGCACCCGCGCGACCGGCAGCAGCAGCAGCGGCGCGTACCAGGCCATGCGCAAGCCCAGGCGCACCCGCTTGGCCCCTGTCGCCGCTTCGCTCACGGCGACGAGCCTAAGCCACCAGAAGTAGAGCGTTAGCCTCCCGTCCGATGACCACGGTGCTCATCGCGGGCGTGCCGCGCTCCGGGACGACCTGGGTCGGGCAGGCTCTCGGGCACAGCGATGGCGCGGTCTACGTGAACGAGCCCGACGGGGACCACGACCCGTTCGCGTACCGGGCCCGGCTCGGGCACCTCGTCGCGCCGGTGCTGCGCCCGGGAGATCTCGCGCCGGACTGGGAGCGTCTCTGGGCAGGCTCGTTCGCCGGTGGTCGCTACGCCCGGACCGTGCGCGATCGCATCGCCCGGGCGATCTACGCGCGCACCCCGATCGAGCAACGGTGGGAGGCGTGGCTCGGCGGTCGCGAGTCCGCCGGGCTGCGGCTCTCGTCCGCGCTCGCGGTGCCACGGGTGGCGGCTCCCGATGCCCGCCACGTCGTGGTGAAGTCCGTGCGGTCCGAGCTCGCCATCGAATGGATCGTCGACCGGTTCCAGCCCCGCGTCCTGGTGGTCGAGCGTCATCCGTTCAACGTGCTCGCCAGCTGGATCGAGCTCGACTTCGTGCGCGACGGGCGCGAAGCCATGGCGGTGGCGAGGTACGCGCAGGAGCGCTTCGGCGTGGAGCCACCACGGCCGGACGACTCCCAGCTCGTGCACCAGGCGTACTACTTCGGCGTCCTCGCGACCGGGCTGCGCGAAGCCACCGATCGCCATCCCGAGTGGACGACCATGAGCCACGAAGAGCTCTGCGTCGACTCGCCGGCCCGCTTCGAGGCACTCGCGACCGGGCTCGGCCTCGAGTGGGGTGAAGCCGCACGAAGGTTCCTCGACGCGTCCAACGAGGAGGGGCGCGGCTACGACACACGCCGGCGCACCGAGGCCCAGCCCGATCGCTGGCGCGACCGCCTCGACCCGCAGCAGATCGCGACGATCCGCGCCACGCTCGCCCGCTTCCCCTCTCCACTCCTGCCGGACTAGATGCAGCCGGACCATCAGGACCGCCGGAGGGCGCCCAACCACTCGAGCCCGACACGTTCGCCCTCCGGAGAGCTTCGGGAATGACCGCCGGAGGGCGCCCGAGCAACCGAAGCCGACACGTTCGCCCTCCGGAGAGCTTCGGAAATACGATTGGCCGTCATGTCCGCGGTGCTGATTGCAGGGGTGCCGCGCTCGGGGACGACGTGGATCGGGCGCACGCTGGGGCACACGGCGCGGGCGACGTACGTGAACGAACCCGATGGCTTCCGTGACCCGTTCGCCTTCCGGACGATGCTCACGCACGGCGAGAACCCGGTCCTCGACCCCGGCGAGCACGCGCCGGACCTCGAGCGCCTGTGGGCCGGGGCACTGGCGGGCGGGCGGGCGGCGGGCACGCCGCGCGATCGGCTGGCCCGCATGCTCTACGAACGGACCCCGCTCGACGAACGCCGCGCGGCACGGGCTCAGAACCACGCCCGGGGCCGGCTGCGCATCGTCAAGCACCTCGCGGCGCCGCGGGTCGCCGATGCTGGTGCGGCGCACGTCATCGTGAAGTCCGTGCAGTGTGCGCTCGAGCTGGAATGGATCGCCGATCGCTTCCGGCCGCGGGTCCTGGTGGTGGAGCGCAATCCGTTCAACGTCCTCGCGAGCTGGGCGGAGCTCGATTACGTCCGCAGCCCGCGGGAGCTGTCGGTGATGACCACATACGCGCGGGAGCACTGGGACCTCGAACCGCCCGGCCCGGGTGCGTCGCATCTCGCGATCCAGGCGTTCTCGTTCGGTGTGCAGACGTCTGCGCTGCGGGACGCCGTAGCCCGCAATTCCGAGTGGGTGCAGACCCAGCACGAGGTGCTGTGCGTCGACAGCGCGGCACGGTTTCGGACGCTCGCCGGCGAGCTCGGTCTCGAGTGGGGTGAGGCAGCCGAGCGGTTCCTGGACGAGTCGGACCAGGACGGGACGCCGTACCGAACCCTGCGGCGCACGGAGGAGCAGCCGGATCGCTGGCGGGAGCGGCTCGACCCGGAGCAGATCGCGACGATCCGCGAGACGCTGGCCGGATTTCCGCACGCGTTCGTGACCGGGTCCTGATGACCGACGGTGTCGCGGCACGTCCCATCCGCGTGCTCTGGCTCACCAAGGGCCTCGGGCCCGGCGGGGCCGAGCACCTGATGGTGGCAGCCGCAACCGTGCGTGACCGCGATGCCTTCCACTACGAGGTGGACTACCTGCTGCCGTGGAAGGACGCGCTCGTCGGCCCACTCGAAGCGCTCGGGGTCGCGACGCGCTGCCTCGACGTGCGCGACGAGCGCGATCTGCGGTGGGCATGGCGCCTGCGCCAACGACTGCTCCGCGAACCCGTCGACATCCTCCACGCCCAGTCGCCCTACCCTGCGGGCATCGCTCGCCTCGTGGTGCGCAGCCTGCCGCGCCGGGTCCGGCCCCGACTCGTCTACACGGTCCACAACACGTTCCACAGCTTCTCGCCGCCCACGCGCGTCTTGAACGGCATCACGTACGCGCTCGACGACGTGGACATCGCAGTCTCGGTGGAGGTGCACGAGACGATTTGGAAGCCCTTGCAGGACCGCACCGAGATCTTGGTCCACGGCGTGCTGCTCCCCGCGGTGCGTGCGGAGCTCGCGCACCGCGACGAGATGCGCGTCGAGCTCGGGATCGCCGCGGACGAGGTCGTCGTGGGCACGATCGCCAACTTCCGGGCCCAAAAGGACTACCCGAACCTGCTCGCCACCGCGCGGGTGCTGCTCGACCGGGGCTGGCCCGGCCGGATCGTCGCCGTCGGCCAGGGACCGCTGGAAGCCGAGATGCGGGAGCTGCACCGCCGGCTCGATCTCGGCGATCGAGTGCTGCTCCTCGGTCAGCGTGACGACGCGGTGCGCGTCCTCGCCGCGTGCGACGTGTTCACCATGGCGTCCGACAACGAGGGACTGCCCGTCGCCCTGATGGAGGCCTTGGCGCTCGGGCTCCCGGTCGCGGCCACCGCGGTGGGCGGCATCCCCGAAGCCGTGACCGACGGGGTCGAGGGCTTGCTCGTACCACCGACCCGGCCCGAGGCACTGGCGGACGCGATCGCGACGATCACCGGCGATGCCGCGCTGCGCGGGCGCATGGCGGTCGCGGCCGGTATCGCCGGCGAGCGTTTTGACATCCGCGTCGCCGCCAACCGCATCGAGCAGATCTACCGCGACCTCGCGGCCGCGCGCGATGGCCGGAAGGCGCCGGAGGGCACCAGGTGACGTCGGCCGAGCATTCGCCCGCCGGGGATCTCGAGCTGCGGCGGGTCGACGACGCAGATCGGCCCGCGATTCTCGAGCTGCTCGCGCAGTCGCTCGGACGTGATGCGGACCCGCGCTACGACGCCTTGTTCGCGTGGAAGCACGAGGAGAACGCGTTCGGACCTTCGCCGGCCTGGGTCGCCGTCGACGGTGAGCGTCTCGCCGGCTTCCGTGTGCTCATGCGTTGGGAGTTCGTGGACCACGGAGGCATCGTGCACGCGGTGCGGGCCGTGGACACCGCGACACATCCGGACTACCAGGGGCGGGGCATCTTCACCCGGCTCGCCCTGCACGCGCTCGACGAGCTGCGGCACGAGATCGACTTCGTCTTCAACACGCCGAACGACCAGAGCCGGCCCGGCTACCTCAAGATGGGTTGGCAGGTCGTGGGCCGCCTCCCGACCGCGGTGCGACCGACCGGACTCCGCGGGATCCCGCGCATCGTGACCGCGCGCGTTCCCGCCGAACGCTGGTCGGCTCCGAGCACGGCGGGCGAGGCCGCCGTCGATCTCCTCGCCGACGAGGCCGCCCTCATCCGATTGCTCGATTCCCAGCCGGAGCCCACCGCGCTGCGGACCCACCTGACCCCGGCCTACCTGCGCTGGCGGTACGGAACCCCGCTCCTCGCCTACCGCGCGATCGCCGCGCCAACCGGCGTGCAGGACGGCATCGCGTTCTTCCGGATCCGCGGCCGCGGTAAAGCGAGAGAGGCCGCGCTCTGCGACGTGATCGCTGCGGGGGCCGAGGTCAAGGCGCAAGCAGCCCTCACCCGTGCGGTGACCCACTCGGCCGACGCGGACTACGTGATCCGGCTCGGTGGCGGCATCGTGGCCCCGGGTGGGCTGCTCCGCCTGCCCGGTCAGGGGCCGTTGCTCACCTGGCGAGCCCTCCGGTCTCAGGTTCCTCCCGACGCGTGGGATCTCAGCCTCGGCGACATCGAGCTCTTCTAGGGCGCGCGGCTTCAAGATGCCGGCACCGGACTACCGTTGCCCTCCCGAATCGGCCGGATGGCCCATGTTCACTGGAGGACTGGCGTTGGAACGAGGGTGGGGCCGTGGACACCCGGCCCGAACGCTCGCCCCGCTGGCCCTGGTGGCCCTCATGGTCCTCGTGGTCCTCGCAGCGCCCCTGGTCGGCCGCGGCGGCACCGCGTTCGCCGCCGCCGGGACGCCCAAGGTGTCCCGACCGAACATCCTGTTCATTCTCTCGGACGATCTCAGCACGGAAGAGATGCGCTCGATGCCGAAGGTCCACGCGCTGCTGGCCCGGCAGGGCACCACCTTCTCGAACTCGTTCTTCAACGTCTCGCTCTGCTGCCCGTCGCGCACGACGATCCTGCGCGGCCAGTACGCCCACAACACCGGCGTGCTGACGAATGGTGGCGCCAACGGGGGCTTCGAGACCGCGCACCGGAAGGGGATCGAGAGATCGACGATCGCCACCTGGCTCCAGGGGGCGGGTTACCGCACCGGACTGTTCGGCAAGTACCTGAACGGCTACCCGAACACCGTCCCGATCTCGTACGTGCCCCCCGGATGGAACGACTGGTTCTCACCGATCAACGGTTTCCCGTACAGCGAGTTCTGGTACACGGTGAACGAGAACGGTTCGTTCGTCCCGTACACCAACAAGCCCGACGACTACGGCACCGACGTGTACGTCCACAAGACCGAGGACTTCATCACGCAGGCCGGCAAGGACAAGGTCCCGTTCTTCGCGTTCGTGCCTGTGTACGCGCCGCACAACCCGGCGGTTCCCGCGCCGCGGCACGCCAAGCTGTTCCCCAAGCTGCGCGCGCCACGGACGAAGAGCTTCGGCGAGTCGGACCTGTCCGACAAGCCGAAGTGGGTGCGCCAACGCAGGGAGCTCAACAAGAAGACGATCAAGAAGGTGGACGCGATCTACCGGCAACGGGCCCGCTCGCTCCAGGCGCTCGACGAAGGGGTGGCGTCGCTCGTCAAGACCCTGAAGGCCAATGGGCAGCTCGCCAACACCTACATCGTCTTCATGTCGGACAACGGCTACCACTTCGGCCAGCACAGTCTCGCGGTCGGGAAGGGAACCCCGTACGAGGAGGACATCCGCGTGCCGCTCATCATCCGCGGCCCCGGCGTGCTGCGAGACAAGACCCGGCGGAGGCTCGTCGGCAACGACGACCTGGCACCGACGTTCGCCGACCTCGCCGGCGTCAAGGCACCACGCTTCGTCGACGGTCGCTCCTTGGTCCCCATGCTCGGGGCCCGGATCCCGTCCGACTGGCGGAGGAACTTCCTCATCGACCACTGGCGCGAGGTGTACACGTCCGCTCATCCCGCGAACGCGGCGCGTGGTGGCGCTCTGGAGCCTTCCGAGCTCGGTGGCGAGCGCCAGAGCGGGAAAGGCAAGTCGGACCGCACCCCGAACTGGCACGGGCTGCGCAACACCCGGTACGTGTACATCGAGTACTCGACCGGTGAGAAGGAGCTCTACGACCTCAAGCTCGACCCAGCCGAGCTCAACAACATCTCCGGCTCCGCGTCCGAGGTCCTGCTCGCGTCGTTGCACGAACGCCTGACCGCTCTGCGCACCTGTCGCGGTGCCCGATGCCGCGCGATCGAGGACGAGCGGATCCAGACGGGCTGAACCCCGGCCGCAGGTACGATTCGCGCGTGAGGGGACTCGCGCTCAGGGCGCTGAAGACGTCGGCCGCGGCAGCGGACCGGTTGCACAGCCCGCGGCGCGGTGTGGTCGTCCTCATCTACCACTGCGTGGGGCGAGGATCGGGGCTCGAGCTCGATCTCCCGGTCGAGCGGTTCGACCAGCAGATGGAGCTGCTCGCGGCACAGAACCGGGTCGTGTCGCTGGACCAGGCACTCGACTCGCTCACCGCACCCGACACACCGCAGCACGACCCGATCGTCGTCACCTTCGACGACGGCCCGGCCGACTTCGCGGACGAGGCGCTCCCCGTCCTCGTACGCCACCGGATCCCGGCAACGATGTACCTCGCGACCGCCTTCATCGACGAGGAACGCGCGTTCCCGTACGGTGCCCCTCCGATGTCCTGGGCCGCCGTGCGCGACACGGTGGCGACCGGCCTGGTGACCGTCGGCTCGCACACGCACACCCACGCGCTGCTCGACCGCCTCCCCCAAGCGCAGGTCGACGAGGAGCTCGCCCGCTCGACCGGGGCGATCGAGGAGCACCTCGGCACCACGCCGGCGCACTTCGCCTACCCCAAGTCGGTCGCGCCGTCCGCGGGTGCGGACCGGGCCGTGCGCGCGACGTTCCGGTCGGCTGCACTCGCGGGAACCCGGCCCAACCGCTACGGCCACACCGACCCGTACCGCCTCCACCGCTCGCCGATCCAGGCCAGCGATGGCATGCGCTGGTTCCAGGCGAAGGCCGCGGGCGGCATGGGGCTCGAGGACGACCTGCGCCGCGTCCTCAACCGGTGGCGCTACTCGGGTGCCGAGTCATGAACAAGCGACTCTCCGGCCGTAAGCCGCGCATCGTCCATCTCACGACGACGGACATGAGCCTGGCGCTCCTGCTCGGACCCCAGCTCCGGGCGTTCGCCGATGCCGGCTACGAGGTGATCGGCGCGTCCGCGCACGGTCCTCACGTCGAAGAGCTGACCCGCTGGGGCATCCGCCACGAGCGGGTCGAGAACGCCACCCGCTCGATGGCACCGCAGCGGGACGCGCGGGCGCTCGTCGAGCTGCGCACGCTGTTCCGCCGTCTGGCACCCGATCTCGTGCACACGCACAACCCGAAGCCGGGTCTGTACGGCCGGTTCGCGGCGCGGCTCGCTCGCGTGCCTGCTGTTGTCAACACGGTGCACGGCCTCTACGCGCTGCCCGAGGATCCACTGGCGAAGCGTGTGCTGGTGTACTCGCTCGAACGGGCCGCGGCTGCGTGCTCGGACGCCGAGCTGATTCAGAACCCCGAGGACGTCGACGTGCTGCGCCGGCTCCGCGTCCCCGAACGCAAGCTCCATCTTCTCGGCAACGGTGTGGACCTCTCGCGCTTCGACCCTGCCCGCGTGAGCTCCGAGCAGGTCGCGACGCTGCGCGCGTCGATCGGTGCGGGACCGGACGACATCGTGTGTGGCGTCGTCGGACGCCTCGTGTGGGAGAAGGGCTACCGCGAGATCTTCGAGGCTGCGGCCCGGCTGCGAACGATGGCGCCCCGCGTGAAGGTCGTCGTCATCGGCCCGATCGACGCGGCCAAGGACGACGCCATCACCACCGCCGACCTCGATCGCGCCGCGACCGCCGGTGGGATCCGGTTCCTCGGGATGCGCGACGACCTCGAAGCGCTCTACGGGGCAATGGATCTCTACGTGCTCGCGTCGTATCGGGAGGGCTTCCCGCGCTCGGCGATGGAGGCGGCGGCGATGGGCCTCCCGCTCGTCGTCACGAACATCCGCGGGTGCCGGCAGGTGGTCGACGACGGTGTGACCGGAAGGCTCGTGCCGGTGGGAGATTCGTGCGCGATCGCCGATGCGGTCGCGGCCATCGCCGCGGACGACACGAAACGGGCGGCCATGGGCCGGGCCGGGCTCGCCAAGGCCCACCGTGAGTTCGACGACCGCAAGGTGATCGACATCACGCTCAGGGTCTACGAGCGCCTCCTCGGCACCCGGCCGGCGGTCACTGCGTGAACCTACGCCTCGCCGGCGACGCCGATGCCGCTCGCCTGGCCGAGCTCCACGCGACCCGGATCACGGACGGGTTCCTCCCGAGCCTGGGCCCGGGGTTCCTCACTCGGCTGTACCGGCGCGTCGCGCGGTCGCCGGACTCGTTCGCGTACGTCGCTACCGACGCTGGGCCCGAGGGCCGCGACGGATCCGGGGGCGGGCGCGTCATGGGCTTTGCCGCCGCGACCGAGGACATCGGCAAGCTCTACCGGTCATTCGCGCTCCACGACGGGGTCGTCGCCGGTATCGCCGCCGCGCCGCGCTTGCTCCGATCGTGGCGGCGAGTGATCGAGACCCTGCGGTATCCAGGGGTCGAAGACGATCTTCCGACGGCGGAGATCCTCGCGGTCGCGGTCGACGCCAGCGCGGGTCGGCAGGGACTCGGGCGGGCGGTGGTGGACGCGGCGACGAGCCGGCTCGCCGCGCGCGGCATCGAATCGGTCAAGGTCGTCGCCGGTGCCGACAACGCCGCCGCGCTCCGGCTCTACGAAGTGTGCGGGTTCGAGGTCCGGGCCCGAATCGAAGTGCACGATGGTGCTCCGTCCGAGGTGCTGGTGTGGAACTCGTCGTCGCACTGATCGTCACGCTCGTGACCGCGCCGATCATCCGGCGCGTCGCGATCCGGCTCCGCATCGTCGACCGGCCGGGTCCGCTCAAGACGCACCGCGCTCCGGTCCCGTACCTCGGCGGCGTCGCGGTCTTCCTCGGCCTGCTCGCGGGCCCGATCGAAGCGGACCGGCTCCTGCTGATCCTTCCGTACGCCCTGGCCCTGGCGCTCGGCGTGGCCGACGACGTGCGCGGGTTGACCCCCCAGGCCCGGCTCGGAGCGGAGATCCTGGTCGGGGTCGTGGCCGCGCTGGCCGTACCGGGCCCGCCCCTCGTGAAGCTCGGTACCGCGGTGCTCGTGGTCGTCCTGCTCAACGCGGTGAACCTGCTCGACGGCCAGGACGGGCTCGCGGCCGGCGCATGCCTGGTGAGCGCGGTCGGCTTCGCGATCCTCGGCGGCGACGCGAACCCGGTCGGGCTGGCGTTGGCCGGTGCGCTCGCGGCCTTCCTCGTCTTCAACGCGCCTCCCGCCCGCATGTACCTCGGCGACGGCGGCGCGTACCTCATCGGAACGGTGCTCGCGACGTTGCCCGCGCTGACCCGGCACGGGACCTCCGACTGGTCTGTGTGGATCGCGACGCCGCTGATCGTCGGGCTTCCGCTCACCGACACCGCGATCGCGGTGCTGCGCCGCGCGCGCGCACGCCTTCCCTTGTTCGCGGGTGACCGCAGCCACGTCTACGATCAGCTCGTGGACCGCGGGTGGCGCGTGGAGACGTCCACCGCGCTGTGCGTGGTGGTGCAAGGTGGTCTCGCGGCGCTCGGGGTGCTCGCGGCGGGCTTCGGGGTCGTGGGCGCGCTGATCGTCGCCGGGCTCACCGTGGTCGCCGTCGCCTACCTCGCGGTGTCCGCCGGATTCCTCCGAGCCACGCGGTGAACGGAGCGGAGACCGAACGAGACGGACCGAAGGTCCAGGAGGGGGAACGATGACGCTCGCGGTGCTCGGTGGGAGTCCCGCGTTCCCGGACGGCTTGCCGTTCGTGCGGCCGCCGATCCCGCCCCTCGCGTCGGTGATGGAGCGACTCGCGCCGTCCTACAACCGGGGAATGCTCACGAACGGCCCGCTGGTGCGCGAGCTCGAGCAACGGGCCGCGACGCGTCTCGGCGTGCGACACGTTCTGGCCGTCTCGTCGTGCACCGCAGGATTGATGCTCGTGGTGCGCGCGCTCGGACTCGAGGGCCGCGTCGTGCTCCCCAGCTTCACGTTCTCCGCGTCGGCGCACGCGATCGCCTGGAACGGTCTGCTGCCCCGGTTCGCCGAGTGCGAGCCCGACACGTTCCAGGTGGACCTGGACGACGCCGCGGCCCAGCTCGACGGCGCCGGCGCGCTCATGGTCACGCACATCTTCGGCGCGCCGTGCCGCCCCGACGACGTCGAGCGCGTCGCGGCCTCCGCCGGCGTCCCGGTGATCTTCGACGCGGCCCACGGGCTCGGGTCGCAGCACCGGGGGCGGGCCGTCGGGGGCTTCGGGGCCGCCGAGATCTTCAGCCTCAGCCCGACCAAGCCCGTCGTGGCCGGCGAGGGTGGCCTGGTGGCGACGAACCGGGACGACATCGCGGAGCTGGTCGTCATGGGGCGGGACTACGGCAATCCGGGTGACTACGACACCCGTTTCGTGGGGCTGAACGCGCGGATGTCCGAGCTCCACGCCGCGGTCGCGCTCGAGTCGCTCCAGGAGCTCGACGAGCACCTCGAGACTCGCCAGAGCCTCGCCGACCGGTACTGCCGCGCGCTCGCCGCGATTCCCGGCATCCGCGTCCAGCGCATCGAGGCGGACGACCACACGACGTGGAAGGACTTCACCATCGCGGTGGACACCGACGCGTTCGGCGTGTCGCGCGACGCGTTGGTCACCGCGCTCCGGGCTGACGGCGTCGACACCCGGAACTACTTCGATCCGCCGGTGCACCGTCAACAGTCCCATGCCGCGGCGGTCGAGCGCCCGCTGCCGACGACGGACCGCGTCGCCTCGGAGGTGGTCAGCCTGCCGCTGTACCGCTCGCTCGCGCCGGCGGATGTCGATCGCGTCGTCTCGGTGATCGCCGGCGTGCAGGACGCCGCGTCAGCCGTGGGTGCCGCGGTGGCCGTTTGACCCGTGCCGTGACGAGCCGTTCCCGTTCGGTCGGGGCTGGGGCACTGACGTCGAGGAGCCGGACCGGTGCTGATGCCGTCGGTGCCGGCGCTCGGGGATCACGAGGTACACGCCGAACGCCACGGCGGTCGCGAGCGCGGGAATCATGAGCAGCAGCGCGGCGAGCGCCGTCTGCTCCATTCCGGAGACCCGGGAGGCGTAGAAGGTCAGCACCACCTGGGCGCCCACCACGAAGGCCACCGGATGGCCGATCGGGAACCGGTGGAGGCGGACCCGCTCCTCGATGCGGGGCACGAGCGCCCGGCCGAGCGGCTCGCCCACGAGGAGGGCGAAGGCGCCGACGACTCCGACGATGGCGCCCGGCCGCCCGATGCCCTCGATCGGGGCGATCCAGAGCAGCAGGCCGACGGCCGCGTACGCGCCACCCGCGCCGAGCGCCGCGGCGGCATACGGCCAGGCCAGGAGCACCAACGGGAGCGAGACACCGACGACCGCCCGCATGAGCTCGGTGTCCGGGACCGTGAAGTAGATCCCACCGACCGCAACGAAGAAGAGCAGCGGACCGAGACCGTAACGGGCACCCCGACGGTCCAGATCCGCCGCGGTCCCGCCGATCACTGCCGTGCCGATGACGATCAGGACCGGGACCCATGCATCGCCCAGTCCGGTGTTCGCCCCGGCGAGCAGGAGGCCGCCCGGAAGCGAGGCCAGCGGCCCCACCAGCCACGGCATCGGGGTCCGGGCGGCGATCGCGCCGGCCAACCACAGCAGGACCAGCCCGATGACCACGTCATCAGGGACCGACGCGATCTCGTCCGTTCCGAGGCCACCGTTCAGGGCGAAGGCCGAGGCCAGCGCGAACGCCGGGCCGACCAGGCCGGGACGCCTGCCCCGGACGGGGAACAGCGCCCCGAGGCCCAGGGCCGCGGGCAGTGCCACGAGCAGGGCAATGGTGCCCATCAGCAGCCCGACTTGGAACTCGGTCGACCCCAGGAGGTCGGTCAGTGGCGTCATCGTGCTCCTCAGGCGGCCGGGCTCACCCTACGGAGCCACGGTCCGTAGGTCCATGACCCCATTTTCCCCACAACGAGTGACATCACCCTTGCGCATGGTCACCCATCGCGGCGATAATGCCCCTGCTGCGACCGTCTGGGGGGCCGTCGTGCGGGCAGCACGGAGACATCTGTATTTCTGTGGCCGCAAAGGCCGCTCGTGACGGGGGGATTCGTCGCCCCCGGGCTCACACTGCGCGCATACCAGCACCGCCGGTTGCTGCGGGTCCTGGTCGACTGCGGAGTGTGGTTCCTGGCGCTCTACGGGGCAGCCCTCCTGCGGCTCGATTTCGACCCGGCCCGGCTCGACGGCTTCCACATCGCCATCCTGCTGCCGATCGCGTGGGCGAGCCAAGCCTCCCTCGGCTACTACTACGGGCTCTACCGGGGCCGCTGGATCAACGGGTCGTTCGACGAGGTCTCGGCCCTGGGCCGCACCGCCTTCGCCACCACGGCCGTGCTCCTCGGCATCGACCTCCTCGTGCCCAAGACGCGCCCGGCCCCCGCCAGCGCGGTGATCGGTGCCGGCCTCCTGGCGTTCCTCGCCATGGGCGGGGCCCGCTACGCCGCCCGGCACATCCTCGAGAACCAACGGCGCCAGAAGCCGGACGCGCGCCGGAAGCGGGCGATCATCTTCGGTGCCGGTGAAGGTGGCGAGCGGACCATCCGGGCGATGCTCTACGACGAGCAGAGCGTGTACGTCCCGGTGGCCCTGCTGGACGACGACCCCAACAAGCGCAACCTCACCGTGCGCGGCGTGAAGGTCATCGGCGACCGGAACGCGCTGCGTGCCGTGGCCGAGGAGTTCGCGGCCCAGGCGCTCGTGATCGCGGTCCCCACCGGTGACGGAGCCCTGGTGCGGGAGCTGAGCGACCTGGCCCGAGAGGTGGGCCTCGAGCTTCGGGTCGTGCCGTCCGTGCGGGAGCTGCTCGGCGGCGACGTCCACGTCGACGACCTGCGCAAGCCGACCGAGGCCGACCTCCTCGGGCGGCACAAGGTCGAGACGGATCTGCACGCGGTGTCGGAGTACATCAAGGGCAAGCGCGTCGTGGTCACCGGAGCCGGGGGCTCGATCGGCTCCGAGCTCTGCCGCCAGCTCTCGGCCTTCGAGCCGGCCGCGCTCGTCATGGTGGACCGGGACGAGTCCGGGCTCCACGGCGTCCAGCTCTCGCTCGACGGACGGGCGATGCTCGACTCGGACAGCCTGGTGCTGCTCGACATCCGGGACCGCACCCGGGTTGCTCGCCTGTTCGCGGAGATCAAGCCCGACGTGGTGTTCCACGCGGCAGCGCTCAAGCACCTCCCGCTGCTGCAGGCCCACCCGTCCGAGGCGCTGAAGTCGAACGTCTGGGGCACGCTCGCGGTGCTGGACGCCGCGGCGGCCGCCGGGGTCAGCTACTTCGTCAACATCTCCACGGACAAGGCCGCCAACGCGGTCAACGCGCTCGGGTACTCGAAGCGCGCCGCGGAGGGTCTCACCTCGCACTTCGGTCGCAGCTTCCCCGGCACCTACCTGAGCGTCCGGTTCGGCAACGTGCTCGGAAGCCGGGGCTCGGTCCTCACCTCCTTCCGGGCCCAGCTCGAGGCGGGGAACCCGCTCACCGTCACGCACCCGGACGTCACCCGCTACTTCATGACGATCGAGGAAGCGGTCCAGCTCGTCATCCACGCCGGCGCGATCGGCAGCGACGGGCACGCGCTGGTCCTCGACATGGGTGACCCGGTGCGCATCTACGACGTCGCCCGCCAGCTCGCCGGGAGTCGGACGCCCGAGCTTCCCATCGTCTTCACCGGGCTACGGCCGGGCGAGAAGCTGCACGAAGACCTCTTCTGCGACAACGAGACCCCGAGCCAGAGCCAGCACGAGCTGATCCGCTGCGTGGACGTTCCGCCGCTCGATCCCTCGCTCGTCCGTGACCTCGACCCGACGTGCAGCCGCGACGACGTGCTCGTCACGCTCGAACGCCTCGCCCGCTCGATCGACGAGGACATCGAGGCACCCGTGAACCTCGACATCGTGATGACCGAGGTCCTCGAAGACGGAGCCGGCGCGAGCATCTGAGTGGTGCTCGACAGCGACCCGCCGTCCACCGGGCCGCTGAAGTCACTCGAAGCTCACTCGAAGCCGTTGGTCTGCTCCGACACTCCCGGGTGATGAGCGGTCCAGTCGGCTGCGCTGATGAGCCGCGAACGTTCCGCGAGCCGGGTGAGCGCGCGGCCCGCGTCGTCGGTGAGCGAGTTGCCGCTATAGCCGACGTAGACGACCAGACCCGGTGACAGCTCCCAGGCGAGAGTGCCGTTGCCGCCCTGGACCGCCGAGAGCACGGCCGGGTGCCCGTTGACGCGATAACCGGTCTGGCCGTGGGAGGCGAAGAGCTGGTCTTCGAAGCCGCCGGCGCTCAGCGCCCCGGTGTATGCGAGCCCGTCGCCGAGCGCGAGACCCTCGCCGAGCCGCGCGCTCCCGTACCGGGCCTCCTGCACGAGCGGCGCGCGGTACGGGCCGGTGAACACGCTCGAGAGACCTGCGGGTGCGCGGACCGCGGGCCGATTCGACTCGATCGACGTCCGCCGCGCGATCGCGAGCAGATCGGCGTCCGGCAGGTCACCGCGCACGCGTGCGTACTTCCCGTCCACCGGCCAGACCAGCTGGCCACCGGCGAGGCGACCCTTCGCTCCCCGCACGGACACGGGTGTTCCCGCGGTGAGAGCCGGGACCGGGAACGTCACCACGGCCCCGTGGGACCCGAGCGACCCTCGGAGACGTCGCACCACCACGGTCCAGGGCCCACGCTCGGCGGTGCTGTCCCGCCGGTCGAGTCCGTGGATTGGCGCGCTACCGATCACGAGCGCGGGCAGGCGACCGGGTGCACGGCCGCCCACTTGGACGGGATCGCCGCCTTGACCCTGGAGCGTGACGATCCCGATCACGAGGAGCACCACGACGCTGACTGCCCCGGCGATGCGGGTCCCGATGCTCCGCCGTCGCCGCACCTGGGCCCGACGCACTGTTGCGTCCAGGTCGGCGCGCGGACGGCTGGATGCCGCCTGCTCGTGCAAGATCTCCGCGAGCTCGTTCATCGCTCCACCTCTTCGCGTAGTCGGGCCAGTGCGCGATGCAACCGCGACTTCACCGTCCCGATCCTGATACCGAGCAGGGCCGCGATGTCAGCTTCGGGCAGGTCCTCGTAGAACCGCAGCACCACGACCGTCCGCTGACGTATCGGCAATGACCGCAACGATCCGACGATCTCGTGAACCGGGGCATCCGGCTCGACCGCGTCGACCGCCAGGAGATGAGCGTGCCGACGAGCCACCGCCCACCGGCGACGCTCGTTCCGGCACGCGTTGACGACCACGGTGTGCAACCACGCAGACGGGGCATCCACCCGGTCCAGACGGCCGTACAGCTTCGCGAACGCGTCCTGGACGACGTCCTCGGCCACCGCGGTCGATCCGAGCACCAGCGACGCGAGACGAACCAGGCGGTCGTGCTCGCCCGCGTAGATCTCCGCGAAGCCGAGCATCGAGCGGTCGAGCCCCGTCTCGACCGGAATGCCCTTCGGAGGCTCGATGGATTCTGCGATCACATCACCATGACACCGCAGCCCGGCGAAAGGTTCCCTCACCCGCCCCAAACCACGCCGAAGGGGGAACGGTCGCGCGGGCCAGTGTGCGCCGATGACGCCCGCACCAACCCGTTTCGGTGTCATCTCGACACGCTGGGACGTGTTCGATCGACACCGAAACGTGGGAACGGTCGAGCTGTCGGGCGGGGCGGACCAAGAACCGGTGATCGGTTCCGGCGAGCGAACAGCCGCAGTCTCTGTGTCTAGTCCTGCAGGTGTTCGGCGATGATCGCGGCGACAGCCTCCACATCGTCAGGTGTGATGACCGGACGAACCCGACCGCCGGTGTCAATCTCCAGCTCGACCGTCTTGCTCGGGCGATTGCCGTCGAGGTTGTACCAATGCACGAGGTCGCCAGAACCCCAGAGCCGCCACCTTCCCCCCACCCGGCCCATGGGCCGTGAGCTCACGCCGCGAATCGTGGCGTACGGGATCTTCTTTCGGCCCCAGAGGTAGTACCAGCCGATGATCACGCCGGTGTCGTCGCACGCGATCCGACCATCGTCGTAGAGCACCCGCACAGCCTGCCCGCTCTGGCGTGCGCCCGCTAGCGCAGGCCAGTGTGCGCCAATGACGCCCGTTACGCCGGTGCCTCTGTTCCGGTGGCATCTCGACACGCTGGGACGTGTTCGATCGACCCGGAAAGGTGAGAACCGTGGCGCGGGCCACTGTGCGGGAATGACGCCAGATCAAACAAGGCACCCGTCCTCGACAGTCTTGTTTCGTCGTGGAGCCTGGATGAATGACGCGTGGTAACAGGTAGGGCCGCAGCGGTCTCATCCTGTAGGAGGTCGCGTTGGCGTACGACACGGAAGAGTTCGAGGCATTCGTTGATGCAGTCGAGCCTTCTCTTCGACGTGCGCTGATCGCCGCGTACGGTCGTGAACGCGGGAGGGAAGCGACCGCTGAGGCGCTCGCATGGGCTTGGGAGCACTGGAGCAAGTGTCAGGAGCTGTCCAATGCCGTGGCGTACCTCTACCGCGTTGGCCAGAGTCGGACCCGATCTCGCCGCTTTCGAATTGTTGGTAGCAGGTCGGAGAGCCGCGAGGTCTGGGCGGAGCCAGGGCTACTTCCTGCTCTCGGTGCGTTGACGGAGCATCAGAGAGTGGCCGTTGTCCTGGTGCACGGGTTCGGCTGGCAGCTTCGTGACGTGGGCGAACTGCTGGGCATCAAAGTCACGACCGTACAGAACCATTGTGATCGAGGTCTTCGGGCTCTTCGGGCTGCTCTCAAGGTGGAAGCCGATGCATGAACTCACGGAAACGCTTCGTCGCGCTGTCGATGACGGTGTACGCCCTGTCGGTGCTCATGAGGTCTACGACATGGTTGGTCGAAGTCGCGGTGGCCGGATTGCGGCGCGGGTTCCTCGCTTTGGTGTCGTTGGACGCTTCGCTGTGGGTCTTGTCGCTGTTGGTCTGGCTGCGGGTTTGCTCGCGGCCGTGGTGGTGGTTGCGGGTAGCGGTGGTGGTGGTGGTGGTGGTGGTGGTGGTGGTGGTCAGGGGCGAGTGGGGGTCCGGTCAGAGGGATCCGCGCCATCGCTCTCTGTGCTGGATCGAGCGCCGACGGCGGAGGATGTCGTGGCGCCGCCCGCGAATTCTGCTGTCGGTCCGACTGTTTTCGTGCCGGGATCCCTTCGGCTGGCCGTTGAGGTTGACGGGTTGCAGGCGTTTGTGGGGCGCGCGGCGGCCGGCGTCGACGGCGACTACTGCACGTTGCTGGTCGCCCCGGTATCGGATGAGCGAGCTACGTCTGCCTCAGTCGGATGCTCACACCTTGCTGACCTAGCTAGAGACGGTGCGAACCTGTCTCGCTATCCCGCCGACGGATCGGGTCGAGGCACCATTGTCGGGTTCGTGCCAGACGGGACCGTCTCGGTCGAGGTTGACGGCGCCCAGGCGGTATTGGGAGACAACGCCTTTATTGCGCGCGGAGTCGACCCGAAGGATCCTGTCGACGTGACCATCGTGAGCCACGGGGGAACCCGCTCGATCGTCGTCCCCGGGCCCCTAGGGCCAACTGACGAAGTCTCGCGGCCCTAGCGCAGGCGCCCCCATGTCAATGACCTGTAGACACGTGTGCTCCAAGTTGGAGGGCCCAGTCGACTGAGACCCCCGCTCGAGTGGGCGAGTGAGCGATCGACCAGGCCAGTGTGCGGGAATGACGCCACGTCGAACCCGTTTCGGTGTCATCTCGACACGCTGGGACGTGTTCGATCGACACCGAAACGTGAGAACGGTCGAGCAGGCCAGTGTGGTCTCATCGGGCGGCGCTCGACAGCCAGCGGACTCAGGGGAGGGTGAGGACCTCGGGGCCGTTGTCGGTGACGGCGATCGTGTGCTCGAAGTGGGCGGAGCGCTTGCCGTCGCCGGTGACGACGGTCCAGCCGTCGGCCAGTGTGCGGGTCGACGGGCGGCCCGCGTTGACCATCGGCTCGATCGCGATCACGAGGCCGCTCTTCAGCTTGTAGCGCTGGTTCGGCCCACCGGCGTAGTTCGGGATCTGGGGCTCCTCGTGCATCGCCGTCCCGATGCCGTGCCCGACGTACTCCCGCACCACGGAGTACCCGCCGGCTTCCGCGACGTGTTGCACCGCAGCCCCCACGTCGCCGAGCGTGTTGCCCACCCGGACCTGGTCGATGGCCGCTTCGAGGGAGCGCCGGGTCACCTCGATCAGGTCACGCGACTCCTCGTCGATCTCGCCGATCGGGACCGTGATCGCCGCGTCGGCGTGCCAGCCCTCGATGATGGCGCCGCAGTCGAGCGAGAGGATATCCCCCTCGTCGAGCACGACGTCGCCGGGGATCCCGTGCACGATCACGTCGTTCGGCGAGGTGCAGATCACGGCGGGGAAGCCGTGGTAGTTCAGGAAGTTGGAGCGGGCCCCGCGGTCCTCCAGCACCTGGCGGGCCACCCGGTCGATCTCGGCCGTCGTGGCCCCGGGCGTCGCCGCCTTCGTGCACCTCTCGTGCATCTCGGCGACGACGCGGCCGGCGCGGCGCATCAGCGCGATCTGGTCGCGGTTCTTGCGCGTGATCATCGGGCGCGTGCTCCCAGGTTCAGGAGACGTCCGCGGTGACCGGGTCGAAGTTGGCGTCGATCGCGTCCAGGAGGCGTTGGTAGACGTCGTCCTCGTCGCCCACGCCGTCCACCCGCACGAGCAGATCGAGGCCGCGGTACCGGTCGATGAGCGGCTTGGTCTCCTGCTCGTAGAGCTCGAGCCGGCGCCGGATGGACTCCTCGGTGTCGTCCTCCCGGGCCCGGCCGAGCAGGCGCTCGATCGCCATCTCGGTCGGGACGTCGAGGTCCACCACCACGTCGAGGGAGTGGTTCTCACCGAGGATCCGGTCGAGCTCGTCGGCCTGGGTCGCGGTCCGGGGGAAGCCGTCGAGCACGAACCCCGGCTCGACCTCCGACGGGTTCGAGAACCGCTCCTCGACCACCGCGACGACGATGTCGTCGGGGACGAGCTCGCCCCGGTCCATGTACGCCTTCGCCTCGAGCCCGGCCGCGACCCCGACCTCGGCGGAGTCGCGGAAGAGCTGGCCGGTCGAGAGGTGCTGGGTGTTGAAATGCTTGGCCACGCGCAGCCCTTGGGTGCCCTTGCCGGCGCCTTGCTTGCCGAGGATCACCAATCGGGGTCCACGCTTCACGACAGCATCATCCTCAGGCGCCTCAGGAGAGGAAGCCCTCGTAGTTCCGCATCATCAGCTGACTGTCGATCTGCTTCATCGTCTCCAGCGAGACACCAACCGCGATCAGCATCGCCACGCCGCCGAACGGGAACTGCTGGATGTCCCAGATGGCGAACACAAGCAGCGGAGTGAGCGCGATGGCGGCCAGGAAGATCGATCCAGGCAGCGTGATGCGGTTGAGCACCTTGGCCAGGTACTTCTCGGTCGGCGGGCCGGGCCGGATCCCGGGGATGAACCCACCCTGCTTGCGGATGATGTCGGCCTGCTGCGCCGGGTTGAATGCGATGGCCGTGTAGAAGTACGCGAAGAAGATGATCAGCAGCGTGTACGTACCCATGTAGAAGAGTCCGCGTTGGTTCGTGATGTTGTTGTTGACGAACGACTGCATGCCCTTCCAGTTCGTCGCGGTGGCGATCAACGCCGGGAAGGCCAGGATCGAGCTGGCGAAGATCACCGGGATCACGCCCGACTGGTTCACCTTCAACGGGATGTACGTGCTCTGACCGCCGTACATCCGCCGGCCCACCACCCGTTTGGCGAACTGGACCGGGATGCGCCGCTGCCCCGATTCCACGAACACGATCGCGACGATCATGCCGACACCGATCGCGCAGACGACGAAGCCCTGGAACCAGCCGCCGCTGGCGAAGATCGAGCCACCCTGAGCCGGCATGCGGGACACGACGGAGGCGAAGATCAGGATGGACATCCCGTTGCCCACGCCCCGCTGGGTGATCAGCTCACCGATCCACATGACGAGCGCGGTTCCTGCGACCCACGTCAGGATGATGAGCGACGCGCGGGATGCGTTGAAGCCGGGGATCATGTTCGTGCCGGTGAAGCCGGCGAAGCCCAGGAGGCCCTGCTTCCCCTCCTTCAGCGCGAAGACGAACCCGGTGGACTGGATCAGCGCCAAGCCGACCGTGAGGTACCGGGTCCACTGGGTGATCTTCTTCTGGCCGCTCTGGCCCTCCTCCTGCCACTGCTCCAGCTTCGGGATGACGACCCCGAGGAGCTGCATGATGATCGACGCCGTGATGTACGGCATGATCCCGAGGAAGAAGACCGACACGCTCGTGAGGGCCCCGCCCGAGAACAGGTCCAGGAAGCCGACGACTCCGGCATTCGTGGAGCTGTCCTGCAGCTTCTGGATCTGCGCGAAGTCCACGTACGGCACGGGGATGTGCGTGCCGATCCGGTAGACCCCCACCATCAGGATCGTGAAGATGATCTTGTTGCGCAGGTCCGCAACCCGGAACATGTTCCGCAGGCGGGAGAGCACGGGGGTGGGACCTCCTCTTCCGGTGAGGGACGGGGAACCCCGATGTTACCGGGTCCCCGAGGCGAGACTTCTTAGCGGTTGGTGAGGGCGTTGCCCTTTGCGGGCGGGCGGCGGTCACCCCACGGCGGCGGCACGATCTCGACGGTCCCACCCGCAGCTTCGATTGCCTGCCTGGCGCTGGCGGAGAAAGCGTGGACCCGCACCGTGAGGGCCCGCGTGAGCTCGCCGCGGCCGAGGATCTTGACCAGACCCTGCTTCGCCACGAGCCCGCGCGCCCGGAGGGAGTCGGGATCGACCTCGGTGCCGGCGGCGAACGTCTCGAGCGTGTCGAGGTTCACGACGTGGTACTCGACCCGGAACGGGTTGTTGAAGCCCTTGAGCTTCGGGGTCCGGCGGGCGAGCGGCGTCTGGCCACCCTCGAACCCGGGCTTGACCGAGCCCCGGGCGCCTTGGCCCTTCATGCCGCGGCCGGCGGTCTTGCCGCCTTTGCCGCCGATGCCGCGCCCGACGCGCCGAGCGGGCTTCTTGGAACCCGGCGCCGGCTTCAGGTCATGGATCTTCATGCTGTCCCACCTTCCTCGACCACGACGAGGTGCGGCACCTTGGCCAGCATCCCGCGGATCACCGGGGTGTCGTCGTGCTCGACGGTCTTGCCGATGCGACGCAACCCGAGCGCTCGGAGCGTGCCGCGCTGCTTCGGCTTGATCCCGATGTTGGACTTCACCTGGGTGACCTTCAGTGCCTTACCCGCGTTGCTCATCACGCGACCTCGGTGACTTCGGTCTTCTTGGAGTTGCGGGCGCGGTACGCGCGGAGCATCCCGCCGGTGCTGACCTCTTCGGCCGACTTGCCGCGCATCTTCGCGACATCATCGGGGCGACGCAGGCCCTTGAGGCCGGCGATGGTCGCCCTGGACACGTTGATGGCGTTGGCGGAGCCGAGCGACTTCGCGAGCACGTCGTGGACTCCGGCGGCTTCGAGGATCGCCCGAGCCGCGCCGCCGGCGATGACACCGGTACCGGGAGCAGCCGGCTTCAGCAGCACCTTGGCCGCGTCGTGCACGCCGAGGATCTGGTGGGTGATCGTCGATCCCGCGAGCGCCACTGCGAAGACGTTCTTCTTCGCCTCTTCCATGCCCTTCTGGATCGCGGCGGGCACCTCCTTCGCCTTGCCGTAGCCCAGACCGACATTGCCCGTGCCGTCGCCCACGACTACGAGCGCGGTGAAGGAGAACCGCCGCCCGCCCTTCACGACCTTGGCGACGCGGTTGATCGCGATCACTCGCTCTTCGAATTGGCCTTCGGCCATGACGACCTCTCCCGTTGCTTTCTAGAACTCGAGGCCCGCGCTGCGGGCACCGTCGGCTACCGCGGCGACACGACCGTGATACTTGAACCCACCCCGGTCGAAGACGACCGACTCGACACCGGCACTCTTCGCCCGCTCGCCCAGGCGCTCGCCGACGGCTTTCGCCGCCGCGACCGAACCGGTCGAAGCGGACCCGCGCTCGCCTTCCATGGTCGACGCGGACGCCACCGTGCGACCGGCGACATCGTCGATCACCTGCGCGTAGATGTGCTTGTTCGAGCGGAACACCGCGAGGCGCGGCCGCGCCGCGTTGCCGCGCACCTTCTTGCGCACACGGAGATGCCTCCGCTGGCGTGCTGCTGGTTTGGTCAGGCTCATCGTCGTCCCTCGTCTACTTCGCCGACTTCCCGGCCTTGCGCAACACGCGCTCGTCCGAGTACCGGATTCCCTTGCCCTTGTAGGGCTCGGGCTTGCGAATCTTGCGGATGTCGGCCGCGACCTGGCCGACCAGCTGCTTGTCGATGCCCCGGACCGTGATCCGGTTCGGCGCCGGCACCTCGAAGGTGATGCCGTCCGGCGCTTCCACCGGGACGCTGTGGGAGAAGCCGACCTGCAGCTCGAGCTTGTTCGGGCCCTGCGCGAGTGCCCGGTAGCCGACGCCGACGATCTCGAGGTCACGGCTGAACCCCTCGGAGACACCGACCACCATGTTGTTGACGAGCGACCGGGTGAGCCCGTGGAGCGCGCGATGGCCGCGCTCGTCGTCGGGGCGGTTCACCACCAGCTCATCGCCTTCGCGCGCGATCGAGATGTCCGTCGGCGCGTCGAGCGCGAGCTCGCCTTTGGGCCCCTTGACCGCGACGTGACTGCCGTTGATCGTCACGTCGACGCCACTCGGGACGGGGATGGGCTTCTTGCCGATTCGGGACATGGTTCCGCTACCAGACCTGACAGAGGATCTCGCCGCCGACCCGGCGATCGCGCGCCTGGCGATCGGTGAGGAGACCCTGGTTGGTGGACAGCACCGCGATGCCCATGCCGCCGAGCACCCGCGGGACTTCGTTCGCCGCGGTGTACACGCGAAGACCCGGCTTGGACACCCGCCGGATGCCGGCGATGGTCCGCCGCCGGTCGGGCGTGTACTTGAGGGTGATCGTGAGCTTACGGCCCGGGCGCGTCGGGTCGTCGGCCGCGGTCCATCCCTCGATGTAGCCCTCTTGCAGGAGGATCTTGGCCAGCGCCTCCTTCACCTTGGACGACGGCATCACGGCGACGTCGTGCATGGCGATGTTGGCGTTGCGGATGCGGGTGAGCATGTCCGCGATCGGATCGGTCATCGTCATCGGCTCGCCCCCCTCACCAAGACGCCTTGGTCACGCCCGGAACCTCGCCCGCGTGCGCGAGCTCGCGCAGGCAGATCCGGCACAGACCGAACTTGCGGTACACCGAGCGCGGTCGACCGCACCGCCGGCAACGGGTGTAGCCGCGAACCTTGAACTTCGGCTCGCGTTGCTGCTTGTTCACGAGCGCCTTCTTCGCCATCGTTACCCCTGTGCTTCGGTGCGGCGGAATGGGAAACCGAGGGAGCGCAGCAAGGCGCGCCCCTCGTCGTCGGTGCGGGCGGACGTACAGATGGTGATGTCCATGCCGCGCACCGTGTCGATCTTGTCGTAGTCGATCTCCGGGAAGATGAGCTGCTCGGTGACACCGAACGTGTAGTTCCCGCGACCGTCGAACGACTTGGGATTCAGCCCGCGAAAGTCGCGGATGCGGGGAATCGCCAAGCTGACGAGCCGGTCGTAGAACTCCCACATGCGGTCGCCGCGCAACGTCACCTTGGCGCCGATCGCGTTGCCCTCGCGGAGCTTGAAGCCTGCGATCGACTTCTTGGCCCGGGTGACCGTCGGCTTCTGGCCGGTGATCACCTCGAGGTCGGCCAACGCACCGTCGAGCAGCGACTGCTGCACCGTCGCCCGGCCGACTCCGCAGTTCAACACGATCTTCTCGAGCCGCGGGACCTCCATCACGTTGGAGAGTCCGAGCTCTTCGCGCAGGGCCGGCCGCAGCTCGGCGCTGTAGCGCTCCTTGAGCCTCGGCGCCATCAGATGTCCTTCCCACACTTGCGGCAGACCCGAACCTTCTTGCCGTCCGGGTCGAAGCGGTACCCGACCCGGGTCGGACGGTCGCAGCCGCTGCAGACGATCGCCACGTTCGAGACGTGCAGCGGCATGTCCTTGTCGATGATCCCGCCCTGCATGGTCTGGCCGGTCGCGCGCTGGTGCCGCTTCGCCACATTGACGCCGTCCACGATCACACGCTCACCCTCGGGGTACACGCGCGTGATCTCGCCTTCCTTGCCGACGTCCTTGCCCGATATCACGCGGACCCGGTCACCCTTTCTCAGCTTCATCGTCACAAGACCTCCGGCGCCAGCGAAACGATCCGCATGAAGCGCTTGTCGCGCAGCTCCCGGCCGACGGGCCCGAAGATGCGGGTGCCGCGCGGCTGCATCTGGTCGTTGATGAGCACCGCGGCGTTCTCGTCGAACCGGATGTAGCTCCCGTCCGGACGCCGGCGCTCCTTCTTCGTGCGGACGACGACGCACTTCACGACGTCGCCCTTCTTGACTGCCGCACCGGGAACCGCGTCCTTCACGGTCGCGACGAAGATGTCGCCGATCGCGGCGTAGCGTCGCCGGGTCCCGCCGAGAACCTTGATGCACAGCACCTCGCGCGCGCCCGAGTTGTCGGCCACCTTGAGCCGGGACTCCTGCTGGATCACCGCGCACGCTCCAGCACTTCCACGACGCGCCAACGCTTCTGGCGTGACAGTGGACGGGACTCGCTGATCCGGACCCGGTCGCCCTCGCGCACCTCGTTCGCCTCGTCGTGGGCGTAGAGCTTGCGGGTGCGCTGGACCGTCTTGCGGTAGCGGCGGTGCTGCACGCGGTCGACGACCGCGACGACCACCGTCTTGTCCATCTTCGAGGACACGACAATGCCTTCGCGCACCTTGCGCGACGCGCGCACGGCCTCGTCGTTCGTGGTTGTGGTCTCTGGGTCAGTCACTGTTGCTCCTCAGCGGCTTCCGCCGCGGCGATCTCGCGTTCTCTGAGCAGGGTCGCCAAGCGAGCGATCTCGCGGCGCACGTCACCGAGACGGGCTGGGTTGTCCAGCTCACCCGTCGCGGCCTGGAAGCGGAGGTTGAAGTGCTCTTCCTTCGCCTCGACCAGCCGCTGGAGCAGCTCACCGTCGTTGAGCTCGCGGAGCTCAGCTGCTTTCGATGGCATCTCTACGCCTCTTCCTGCCGCACGACGAAGCGGGTCTTGATCGGCAGCTTGTGCATCGCGAGCCGCATCGCCTCGCGCGCCACCGGCTCCGGCACACCCGAGAGCTCGAACATGACGCGGCCGGGCTTCACGACGGCGACCCAGTGCTCCGGGTTGCCCTTGCCCGAGCCCATCCGCGTCTCGGCCGGCTTCTGGGTGACGGGCTTGTCCGGGAAGATGCTGATCCAGACCTTCCCGCCACGCTTGATGTAGCGGGTCATCGCGATACGGGCCGCCTCGATCTGGCGGTTCGTGATCCAACCCGGCTCGAGGGCCTGGATGCCGTAGTCGCCGAAGGACACCTTCGTGCCGCCCTTCGCGACGCCGGACATCCGGCCTCGTTGCTGCTTGCGGTGCTTGACCTTGCGCGGCATCAACATGGTCAGTCCTCGCTGTCGCCGTGGAACTTCGGCGCCTCGTGGTGCTGGCGCGTGCGGCGCTCGATCTCTTCTTCCTCGGCGAGGAGGCGCTCGAACTCGGGATCGGCTTCCTTGACCACCGGCGTGGCCTCCGCCGGCTCTTCGTCGCCCACCGAGGTGGCATCCACCGGTACCGACTCCGTGGCCGGGCGGCGGCGACCGCCACCCGCGCTCACGACCCGGCGCTGCGGTGCACCGGAGGTCTCGCCGACCGCCATCGCGGCTTCCTTGGCGATCTTGTCCTCGCCTGCCTGCTTGTAGGGGAGGATCTCGCCCTTGTAGATCCAGACCTTCACGCCGATGCGACCGAACGTGGTGCGCGCCTCGGCCTGGCCGTAGTCGATGTCGGCGCGCAGCGTGTGCAGCGGCACCCGACCCTCGCGGTACCACTCCTTGCGGCTCATCTCGGCGCCACCGAGGCGTCCACCGCACTGCACCCGGATCCCCTGGGCGCCCGCCTTCATCGCGGTCTGCACCGCGCGCTTCATCGCGCGCCGGAAGCTCACGCGGCCGGCGAGCTGGTCGGCGACCCCCTGGGCGATCAGCGTCGCGTCGAGCTCGGGCTGCTTGATCTCCTGGATGTTGAAGTGGATCTTCGGGTTGCCGGTGATCTTGAGCAGCCCGGCGCGGAGCCGGTCGGCTTCCGCACCGCGACGACCGATGACGATGCCCGGGCGCGCCGTGTACACGTCCACCCGCAGGCGGTCACGCGTGCGCTCGATCTCGACCCGGCTCACCATGGCCCGCTCGAGCTGCTTCTTCAGGTAGTCACGAATCTGCCAGTCCTCGATGAGCTGGTCCGTGTACTCCTTGTCCTCCGCGAACCACCGCGACTTCCAGTCGGTGGTGACGCCGAGGCGGAACCCGTAGGGGTTGACCTTCTGACCCATTACTCACTCGCCTTCGGATTGGAATCCGTCTCTTCTTGCGGGGCTTCAGCACTCTCCGTCTCGTCGACCTCGGGAGCATCTGCTTCCGGCGCCTCTTCGACCTCGGTCTCCTCGACCTCGGATGTGGTGTCCTCGACCACTTCGTCGTGGTCGTGGTCGTGCTCGTGGTCATGATCGTGATCGTGCGCCTCGGTGGTCTCCGCGGCGGTGCTCGCGGCGACGCGACGGCGACGGGTGAGGCGGCGACGACGGTCGGCGGCCACACCGGAGCCCGACGCGGTCTCGCGTGCGGAGCGGGCCATGAGGTCGTCCTCGGAGTACCGGGCGACGACGATCGTCACGTGGCTGGTGCGCTTGCGGATCCGCGTGCCCCGGCCGCGGGCGCGGGGGCGGTAGCGCTTCGCCGTCGGGCCCTCGTCGGCCCAGGCGCGGGTCACGAAGAGCTCGTCGGGCGGGATCAGGTCGTTGTGCTCCGCGTTGGCGACCGCGGAGTCGAGCAGCTTGGCGACCTCGTCGGCGGCGCCGCGCTCGCAGAACCGCAGCACCTCACGCGCGTCGGCGACGTCGAGGCCGCGGATCAGCCCGAGGACCTGGCGGACCTTGCTGGCCGACGTACCGGAGTGGCGGAGCGTTGCGCTCGTCTCGGGCATCTCTACCTCCGACCCTGGCGCTCTTGGCCGGCGTGGAAGCGGAACGTGCGGGTGGGCGCGAACTCTCCGAGCTTGTGGCCGACCATCGCCTCGGTGACGTACACGGGGACGTGCTTGCGACCGTCGTGCACCGCGAGGGTGTGCCCGACCATGTCGGGGGTGAGCGTCGAGCGGCGCGACCACGTCTTGATGACCTTGCGGTCGCCGGCGGCGTTCATGCGCTCGACCTTCACCCGGAGGTGCTCGTCGACGAAGGGGCCTTTTTTCAGGCTGCGGGGCATTGCGGCTACCTCCGGCTGCCGCGACCGCGGCGACGGCGAACGATGAGCTGATCGGACGACTTGCCCTTCTTGCGGGTACGGCCTTCGGGCTTGCCCCATGGCGACACCGGGTGGCGTCCGCCGGAGCTCTTGCCCTCGCCACCGCCGAGCGGGTGGTCGACCGGGTTCATGGCCACACCGCGGACGTGCGGGCGCTTGCCCTTCCAGCGGTTGCGACCGGCCTTGCCGATGGAGATCAGCTGCGCCTCGGCGTTGCCCACCGAGCCCACCGTGGCCCGGCAGTCGATCGGGACGCGGCGCATCTCGCTCGAGGGCAGCCGCAGGGTCGCGTGCAGACCCTCCTTCGCCACGAGCTGGATCGAGGCACCGGCGCCCCGGCCGAGCTTCGCGCCCGCACCGGGCTTGAGCTCGACGTTGTGGACCACGGTTCCGACCGGGATGTAGCGCAGCGGCAGCGCGTTGCCGGCCCGGATCTCCGAGCCCTGGCCGCTCTGCAGCATGTCGCCGACCTGCAGGCCGGCCGCGGCGATGATGTAGCGCTTCTCGCCGTCGCGGTAGTGCAGCAGTGCGATGCGCGCGTTGCGGTTCGGGTCGTACTCGATGGCTGCGACCTTGGCCGGGACGCCGTCCTTGTTGCGCTTGAAGTCGACGAGGCGGTACTGCTTCTTGTGCCCACCGCCGCGGTGACGCGACGTCATCCGGCCGTAGGAGTTGCGACCGCCGGTGCGCGGCTTCGGCTTGAGGAGCGCCTTCTCGGGCTTGTCCTTCGTGATCTCGGCGAAGTCCGAGACCGTCTGGAAGCGGCGACCGGCGCTGGTGGGCTTGCGTTTGCGAATAGGCATCGTCAGCTCCCGAAGATCTCGATCCGGTCACCTTCGGCGAGCGAGACGATCGCCCGCTTCTGGCTGGACCGCTGGCCCCACGTGCCCGTGCGACGGTTCTGCTTGCGCTTCCCGCGGCGGTTCAACGTGTTCACGTTCGTGACCGTGACGCCGAAGATCTCCTCGACCGCGTGCTTGATCTGGATCTTGTTCGCGCTCCCCGCCACCTCGAACGTGTAGACGTTCGAGTCGAAGCTCGCGTACGACTTCTCGGACACGACGGGCCGGAGGATGATGTCGCGGGGGTTCTGACCGCTCATGCCTCGTCACCTTCCCCGGTGTCGGTGTCGTCGGTTGCGGGCGCGGCGTCGGTCGCCTCGCTCGGTGCGATCTCGACCTCGACCGCCGCGGGGGCAGCCGCGCGGTCATCCGCTTGTGCCGGCAGGAGCCGGGCCACGGTGGTGTCGAGCGTCGCCCGGCTGAAGATGAGCCAGTCGCTGACGAGCACGTCGTAGGTGTTGAGCTCCTCGGGCAGGATGATCTGCACCCGGTCGCCGAGGTTGCGGAACGACTTCCACGCCACCTCGTCGTCGCGGTCGAGCACGAGGAGCACCCGCGGATCGCGCTGGCCCGCGGTGTGCACACCGAGGCTCGTGAGCGCGGCGAGCGCGTCCTTGGTCTTCGGGGTGCTCCAGCTCCACTCGTCGATCACGAGGAGCTTGGACTCGGACGCCCGGTCCGAGAGCGCACCGATCAGCGCGAGGCGCACCATCTTCTTCGGGGTCTTCTGGCGGTAGCTGCGCGGCTTCGGGCCGTGCGCGACACCACCACCCCGCCAGTGCGGTGCCCGGATCGAGCCCTGGCGGGCGCGGCCCGTGCCCTTCTGGCGCCACGGCTTCGCGCCACCGCCCCGGACCTCGGCCCGGGTCTTGGTGCTCTGGGTACCGGCGCGGGCGGCGGCGAGCTGCGCGGTGACCACCTGGTGCATCACCGCGACGTTCGGTGTCGCGCCGAAGATGCTCTCGGGCAGATCCACCGAGCCCTTGTCCGTGCCCGTGACCGTCTTCATCTTGACGGAGCTCATGTCAGCGCCTTCACCGCGTTGCGGATGAAGATCAGGCTGCCGTTGGCGCCGGGCACCGAGCCGCGGACGAGGAGCAGGCCCCGCTCGGCGTCGCCCTCGACGACCTGGAGGTTCAACGTCGTCGTACGCACGTTGCCCTTCTGGCCGGCCATCTTCATGCCCTTGAACACCTTGCCCGGAGTGGCGCAGGCGCCGATCGAACCGGGGGAGCGGTGCTTCTTGTGGTTTCCGTGCGACGCGCCCTGGCCCTTGAAGTTGTGGCGCTGCATCGCGCCGGCGAAGCCCTTGCCCTTCGAGATCCCGGTCACGTCCACGCGGTCGCCGGTGACGAAGACATCCGCCCGCACGACCTGGCCGACCTCGAAGGCGGAGACGTCGTCGACCCGCAGCTCGACGAGGTGCTTGCTCGCCTCGACGTTCGCCGTCTTCAGGTGGCCGAGCTCGGGCTTGTTCAGCCGGCTCGGCTTCGTCTCGCCGAACGCGAGCTGAACTGCGGAGTACCCGTCGCGCTCCGGAGTCTTCAGCTGCACCACGCGGCAGGGCCCGGCCTGGATGACGGTCACCGGTACGACCCGGTTCTCCTCGTCCCAGACCTGGGTCATGCCGAGCTTGCGCCCGAGAATCCCTTTGGCAGCCATGTTCGCTCTCTCGTGGTCTTGCGAGTGGTCCCGGGGGGTCGGTCTCACTCACGCGAACGCTCCACCGGAGGTTCCCCGGCGGAGCGTTGGTTCGGATGTGCCGTGCGGTTCCCCACCCGAGTGGCGGTTGGGGCCTACGCGGACGTCAGTTGGAAAGCTTGGAGATCCTACTCAGCCCGGAGGGCCAGGCGCCAATAAGGGCTGGTCAGACGCCTTGGATCTTGATCTCGATGTCGACGCCGGCCGGGAGATCCAGGCGCTGGAGCGACTCCACCGTCTTGCTCGCCGGCTCGACGATGTCGAGCAGGCGCTTGTGAATCCTCATCTCGAAGTGCTCGCGGGAGTCCTTGTCCACGTGCGGCCCCCGGACCACGCAGTAGCGGTGGATCTCGGTGGGCAGGGGAACCGGCCCGCGAACCCGGGCTCCCGTGCGCACAACGGTCTCGACGATCTTCTTCGTCGACTGGTCGATGATCTCGTGGTCGTACGCCTTGAGACGGATCCGGATCTTCTGGCCCTTTGCGTCAGCCACGGGTTATTGCCGGACCTTGATGACGCGGCCGGCGCCGACGGTGCGGCCACCTTCACGAATCGCGAACCGCAAGCCTTCTTCCATCGCGATCGGCTTCTGCAACTGCACGACCATCTCAGTGTTGTCGCCCGGCATCACCA
>JBBSAM010000025.1:0-59912 GCA_038252255.1 Acidimicrobiia bacterium
AACGAGCCTTCCTCGTGTGCCGTGAGCCTTCGTAGACCCACAGCCTCACTCAGAGGGACCACTTCAATCGAGGGCCATCCACCCCACCCAAACGGGGACAGCGCCCCCGGTCATCACGTCTAGATGTCGTAGTACAGGTAGAACTCCCACGGGTGCGGGCGGAGCTGCACCGGGTCGATCTCGTTCGTGCGCTTGAACTCGATCCACGTGTCGATCACGTCGGGCGTGAACACGCCACCGGCGAGCAGGAACTCGTGGTCGGCCTCGAGCGCCGCGAGGCTCTCGTTGAGCGAACCCGGGACCTGCGGCACCTTCGCCAGCTCTTCCGGCGGGAGGTCGTACAGGTCGCGGTCCACCGGCGTCGGCGGTTCGGTGCGGTTCGCGATCCCGTCGAGACCCGCCATCAACATCGCGGAGAACGCGAGGTACGGGTTGCAGCTCGGGTCCGGGAACCGGCACTCGAGTCGCTTCGCCTTCGGGCTCTTCGAGTACAGCGGGATGCGCACCGAGGCCGAGCGGTTCCGCTGCGAGTACACGAGGTTCACCGGCGCTTCGTAACCGGGCACGAGCCGCTTGTACGAGTTCGTGGTGGGGTTCGTGAACGCGCACAGCGCGGCGGCGTGCTTCAGCAGCCCACCGATGTACCAGCGCGCCATGTCCGAGAGGCCGGCGTAGCCCTTCTCGTCGAAGAACAGCGGCTCGCCACCCTTCCAGAGTGACTGGTGCACGTGCATGCCCGAGCCGTTGTCCTGGAAGATCGGCTTCGGCATGAACGTCACCGAGAAGCCGCGCTGGCGGGCCACGCTCTTCACGACGTACTTGTAGAGCATCAGCTTGTCGGCCATCACCGACAGCGTGTCGAAGCGCATGTCGATCTCGGCCTGGCCGGCGGTGCCCACCTCGTGGTGCTGCACCTCGATCGTGATCCCGACCTGCTCGAGCACCCGCACCATCTCGGAGCGCAGGTCCTGGAACGAGTCCATCGGCGGGACCGGGAAGTAGCCCTCCTTGTACCGCGGCTTGTACCCGAGGTTGGGGGTCCCGTCGAGCTCGAAGTCGCGGCCCGAGTTCCAGACCCCTTCGACGGAGTCGAGGAAGTAGTAGCCCGAGTACTGGTTCTGATCGAAGCGCACCGAGTCGAAGATGTAGAACTCGGCTTCCGGACCGAAGTACGCGGTGTCCGCGAGGCCGGTGCCCTTCAGGTAGTCCTCGGCCTTCTTCGCGATGTAGCGCGGGTCGCGGCTGTAGCTCTCGCCGGTGACCGGGTCCTTCACGAACGCGTTGATGTTCAGCGTCTTGTGCTCACGGAACGGGTCGATGACCGCGGTCGCGGGGTCGGGCATCAGGAGCATGTCCGACTCCTGGATCTCCTGGAACCCGCGGATCGACGAGCCGTCGAACCCGAGGCCGTCCTCGAACACGTCCTCCGACAGCTCGTGGGCCGGAACCGAGAAGTGCTGCATGAGGCCGGGCAGGTCGCAGAAGCGGATGTCGATCACCTCGACACCCTCGTCCTTGATCAGCTTCAGCACATCGCCTGGAGTCGCCACGTTTGCTCAACCTCCGCGCACCGGGGGTCCGGGGAGTCCAGACCCACACCGTTTCGGTCGCCCGATTCTGGGGCGTCGGTACGACCAGGGCGTGAGACTAGGAGGTTCTCGCGCGGCAGGCCAGGTCGTGCCCGCCGCGCGATCCCCAAGTCGTTCAGCCCGTGTCAATCCTCGTTCGTCAGGGCGCTGCAGCAAGTGCTCACGATCAGCCGGCTCACCACGTACGGGTCGATGTTGGCGTTGGGCCGGCGGTCCTCGATCCAACCCTTCTTCGCCTTCTCGACCGCCCATGGGATGCGGATCGAGGCACCGCGGTCCGAGGCGCCGTAGCTGAACTCGTGCCACGGCGCGGTCTCGTGCTCGCCGGTCAGGCGGTCCTTGATGCCGTGGCCGTAGTTGTCGACGTGATCGTCGATGTTCTTCCCGAGCGCCTCGCAGGCGGTGATGATCGCGTCGTAGCTCTCTCGCATCGCCTTCGTGGAGAAGTTCGTGTGCGCACCGGCACCGTTCCAGTCACCCCGGATCGGCTTCGGGTCGAGCGTCGCCCGCACGCCGTAGTCCTCGGCGATCCGGTAGAGCAGCCAGCGCGCGACCCACAGCTGGTCGCCGATGGCCGGCGGCGGGAGGATCCCGATCTGGAACTCCCACTGGCCCATCATCACTTCGGCGTTCGTGCCTTCGATCGCCAGGCCGGCGTCCATGCACGCCTGCGTGTGCTGTTCGACGATCTCGCGGCCGACGATCTCGGGGGAGCCAACCCCGCAGTAGTACGGACCCTGCGGAGCCGGGAAACCGCTCTGCGGCCAGCCGAGCGGGTAGCCGTCCTTGAGGAACGTGTACTCCTGCTCGATGCCGAAGACCGGCTCCTGGTCAGCGTACTTCTCCGCCACTTCGACACACGCGGCGCGCGTGTTGGTGGGGTGCGGGGTGAAGTCGGTCAGCAGCACCTCGCACATGACGAGGACGTTCTCACCCCCGCGCAACGGGTCCGGACAGGAGAAGACCGGCTGCAGCACGCAGTCCGAATTGGATCCCGGCGCCTGGTTCGTGCTCGAACCGTCGAAGCCCCAGATCCCCGGCTCCTCGCCGTCCGCGATGATCTTCGTCTTGCACCGCATCAGGGGATTCGGCTTCGTGCCGTCGATCCAGATGTACTCGGCCTGGTAGCTCACTGCAGCTCCTCGTCCTTCGATCGGTCGGCGCAGTCTTGCCGAGACGGAGTTTCGGAGTCTTTGCCCGAGTGTGAACGGGGCATGAACGTGGCTGCCACAGGGAGATGTCATGGGGAGAACCGCTACTCGGCCTGGCAAACTGGGCCCCATGGAACGGCAGCTCGAATACGTCTTGCGCACGGTCGAGGAACGCGGCGTCCGGTTCGTGCGCCTCTGGTTCACGGACGTGCTCGGCTCGCTCAAGGGCTTCGCGATCACCCCGGCGGAGCTCGAAGGCGCACTCGAGGAGGGCATGACGTTCGACGGGTCGGCGATCGAGGGCTACAGCCGGGTTCAGGAATCCGACATGCTCGCCGTCCCCGATCCGAACACCTTCGACATCGTGCCCTGGCGCGGCGACGACGCCCCGGTGGCCCGGATGTTCTGCGACGTCCAGCACCTCTCCGGCGATCCGTTCGACGGCGACCCGCGCTACGTGTTGAAGCGCAACCTCGACCGCGCCCGCGAGAAGGGCTTCACCTTCTACGCGGGTCCCGAAATCGAGTTCTTCTACTTCGAGTCGCCTACCAACCCGGTGCCGCTCGACCACGCCGGCTTCTTCGACCTGACGCAGAGCGACATGGCGAGCGAGCTGCGCAAGCGCACGATCCTCACGCTCGAAGCGATGGGTATCCCGGTCGAGTACTCGTTCCACGAGAACGGTCCGAGCCAGCACGAGATCGATCTGCGCTACACCGACGCGCTGACGATGGCGGACAACGTCATGACGTTCCGCACCGTCGTGCGCCAGGTCGCGCAAGACCTCGGCGTGCACGCGACGTTCATGCCCAAGCCGATCTCCGGCGCGTTCGGCTCGGGGATGCACACGCACCTGTCGCTGTTCGAGGGCGACGTGAACGCGTTCTACGACCCGGGTGACCCGCATGGGCTGTCGAAGGTCGGCAAGTGCTTCATCGCCGGGCTGTTGCGCCACGCGCACGAGATCACCGCGGTCACGAACCAGACCGTCAACTCGTACAAGCGCCTGATCGAGGGGTACGAGGCCCCGACGTACATCTGCTGGGCGCGCAACAACGAGTCGGCACTGGTACGGGTCCCGCCGGCGAAGCGGGGCAAGGAGAGCAGCACCCGCATCGAGTTCCGCTCACCGGATCCGGCGTGCAACCCCTACCTGGCGTTCTCCGTGATGCTTGCCGCGGGGCTCCAGGGCATCGACGAGGGCTACGACCTCCCGCCCGAGGCCACGAACAACATCTTCGAGATGACTGCCGAAGAGCGCGCGGTGGAGAACATCCAGGCGCTGCCGCAGTCGCTCGCCGAGGCACTCGACGTGATGGAGCGTTCGGAGCTCGTGGCCCGGACGCTCGGCGAGCACGTCTTCGACTACTTCATCCGGAACAAGCGGGCCGAGTGGGACGCCTACAAAGAGCAGGTCACACCCTGGGAGCTGGACCGCTACCTCGGTTCGCTCTAAGCCGCGGTAGGGGGAACCGGGCAGCATGCGTATGGACGAGACGACTGATGGCGGGACCGAGCCGGTTCTCGTCTTTCCCGACCCACCGCCACCGCTGCTCGCGCAGACGCTGGACCTGTCCACGTATCCGTGGAAGGCGGTGGAGAACTCGGCGGTCGCGGTGCAGAACGAACCGCGCGACGGGTGGGCGGGTGCCGTGGTGGTCGCGGACGAGGATCCCGAGGGCGCGTTCGGCATCTGCCGCGCGCTGCGCAAGCGCGACGCGCCGCTCGAACCGGTACTGCTCCTCATCAGCGGCGCACAGCTCTCCGAGCTCGAGCTGCGGGAGGACCTCTTCGACGACTTCTGCCTCACCCCCTTCCACCCGAAGGAGCTCGAGGCGCGGATGCGCCACCTGTTCTGGCGCTCGGGCCGGGGGACGCGGCCGGAGATCGTCGAGTACGGCGACCTCATGCTCAACCTCGAGACCTACCAGGCCGCGTTCGGGCAACGGCCGCTGGACCTCACGTACATGGAGTACGAGCTGCTGAAGTTCTTCGCGACCCACCCGGGCAAGGTGTTCACCCGCGAGCAGCTGCTCTCTCGGGTGTGGGGCTACGAGTACTACGGCGGCGCGCGCACCGTGGACGTCCACGTGCGGCGGCTAAGGGCGAAGCTCGGCGAGGAGCACGCCAACCTGATCCAGACGGTGCGCTCGGTCGGGTACCGGTTCGGTCAGCCGCGCGGCCTCGTGGGGCGCTGAGCCCGGACCGCGGTTCCGCTCGCTGGGATTACGCGGGTTGACCCTCGGCCCGCTGGTCCGCGTCGTCGCCGACGAGCCAACCGAACAGCGCGCTCCACACCGCGCCGCCGAGCATGACGGCGATCGGGCCCACGATCACCAACGCGATCACGACGAGGACGACTCCGAGCATCGGGATCAGCCTAACCGTCGACCGGCCGGTAGACCCACACCTCGATCTCGACCTTGGCACCCAGCGGAAGTGCTGCGACCTGCACCGTGGAGCGCGCCGGCTTGTGACTTCCGAAGGCCGCCGCGTACACCGCGTTCATCGCCGCGAAGTCGGCGAGGTCGGTGACGAACACCGTGGTCTTGGCGACATCGGCGAGCGACGCGTCGCAGTCACCGAGCACCGCGGTGACGTTGGCGAGCACCTGCCGGCACTGGTCCGACGCGTCGCCGTCGACGAGCTTGCCGGTCGCGGGATCGAGCGGGACCTGGCCGGCGAGGACGAGCCAGTCGCCCGCCCGCACGGCCGCGGAGTACGGACCGGCGACGGGCGGCGCGTTCGGGGTCGGGACTGGTTGTGGCTGGGTCACGTGCGGAGCATACGAGCGGTGCGGGTGCCAGCGGCGGGGAACGTCTCCGGACGCGTCCCCTCCGCCCGGGCGAGCGCGTTCCAGGTGGCTGCAGCCACGGCGCAGAACACCGCGTCCGAAGACCGGGCGAGCGGCGGACCGGGGTCGTCGACGATCGTGACGTCGATGCGCGGTGTGTCCTTGGCCCGGATGATCCCGAAGGAGCGGATCGTGAGGTCGTGCACCTCGCCGGTCTCCGGGTCCACGGCCAGCCCTTCGGTGAGCACCCAGCCGAGCGCCATGTGGGCCGCGCCGATCGCGTAGGAACGGAGGACCACCTCGTCGAGCGGGTCGCCGGCAGCAACCCGGACCTCGACCCGTTCGAGCGTGCCCGTCTCGTCGTCGATGGCCACTCGCGCGCCCGCGGACGATCCGACGCCCGGAACCGAGACGGCGTTGTGCAGGAACACGGATGCCGCGCGCTCGTCGACGAGATGCCCGGCACGGTCGAAGCCCGCCGCGTCGAGCGCACCTTCTTGGAGAACCCGCATCTCCGCGAACAGCGCCGCGCGCGCGGCCCGAGACGTTGGCGGTCCGACCACCGCGACCCGCGACAGGCGTGGAGCGACATCGAGTCCGAGATAGCCCGCCAGAGCCAGATCGATGTCGCCGGTGTCGCCGGCGCAGACGCCGTCGACCGTGACGGTCCCGTCACGGAGCACCGCGCTCCCGGTGAACGGCGGCCGCTTCGGCCCGAGCCGGACCACGTCCTCCCGGGAGAAGAGCGTCCGGACGGTTCGGTCGTAGCGGTCGGCCAGCTCTCGGGCAGCTGCGGCCACCGGCGAGCCGGCCTTGCCGCCGAAGGCCCCGCCGTTCGCGAGCGGGCTCGCCGGCTCGCCACCCGGAACACACCATGACGCGTCGGGCTCGAGGTACCCGGGCTCGACCCAACTCGTCGCCAAGCGCACGCCTCCCTCCGGAAGCGGCGGCAACGGGAGCGGAGGCACCGCATCCACCGTCGTCCGCCGACCCTGCACCTTGCCCGCACGCTCTCGCGCTTCGAACAGCGATCCCGCGATCACCCACTGCACGCCGGCGGCCTCGACGCACTCCGCGTCGCTGCCCGGAGGGAGGGGAACCGCAACGAGCGCGTCGCGCGGCGCGGTGTCGTCCGCGAAGCCTCCCTGACCCCGGGCCACCTCACTTCCGACGCGCTGCTGCGGGCCGCCTTCGAGCGCGGCGCGTTGAGCCGCCCCGTCGAGTGAGCGTGACGGGCTCGGCCGCGGCGGATCGAGCAGCGCGTCGACGACGGTCTGCCAACCGGTGCACCGGCAGAGGTGCGCGGCGAGCGCGCGGTCGATGCCCGTGGCGGTTGGAGCACCCTTCGCCCGTACTGCGGCGACGCGCACGATGATCCCGGGCGTGCAGAACCCGCACTGCGAGCCGCCGGTGGCGACGAGGGCATCCGCGATCGCGTCTCGTTCCGCGATCGGGAGACCGTCGACCGTCGTGACCTCCCGGCCCGCGATGCGCGCGACGGGAGTGACGCACGCGACCCGGGCGGAGCCGTTGACCAGGACGGTGCAGCACCCGCACTGCCCCTGGGGCGCGCACCCGTCCTTCACGCTCATGATGCCGAGCCGCTCACGCAGCACCGAGAGCAGCGTCTCTCCCGGCGCCGCGTCGACTTCCACCTGCGCGCCGTCGCACACGAACTGCACCCGACCGGACATCAGCACCTCCGGCGCGGGAGGATAGGGGCATGCCTCTGGAATCCATGAGCCGCCGCGCGTTCCTGGCCGTCGGCGGTGGCGCGCTCGTGCTCGCGGCGTGCGGGTCTTCGTCCGGCTCGAAGCAGGCGAAGAGCAGTGGAACGGGCGCGAAGGGGCTCAGCGCGTTCCGGATGGAGATCGAGCCGTACGTCTCGAACGACCCGCAGCGGCTCGCGTTCATCCTCGTGAAGGACAGCGGTGATTTCGCGGGCGGGCCGAAGGCCGCGCTGTCGATCGCACCCCCGGGCGGCAACTTCGGGCCCGCGATGCCCGCCACCTATCACGATGGTGGGCTGCCCACGGGCCGCGGCGTGTACGTCGTGGAGCCGACCCTCACCACTCCGGGCAACTGGCGGGGCAAGGTGTCGATCGCCGGGCAGCCGGATGCCGAGCTCGCGTTCCCGGTGAGCGCGAACCCCGACACGCCGATCGTGGGCGCGATGGCGCGCGTCGTGCCGACACCGACCACCACGGCGCCGATGGGCGTCGACCCCTTGTGCACGCGCACCGACGCCAAGAACAACCCCGCGCCGTGCTCCTTCCACCAGACCTCGCTCGACGCGGTGGTCGGGAAGGGCAAGCCGGTCGTCCTGATGTTCGCCACCCCGGCCCGCTGCCAGAGCCGGTACTGCGGCCCGGTCCTGGACCAGCTGATCGCGCTCGCACCCGAGTACCAGGACCGCATCACCCCGATCCACGTCGAGATCTACAAGGACCTCACGAGCAACGACCTGGTGCCGGCCACCGACACCTGGCTCGGCATCAGCGGCGAGCCGTGGATCTTCGCCCTGGACGGAACGGGCAAGGTCACCGGCCGGCTGAGCGGGGCGTTCGCGACCGACGAGATCCGCGCCCTGATCGACCACACCCTCGCCTGACGCGCATTCTCGGCACGTTCAAGGGGTCCAGAGCCCCTTCACCGCCGAGAACGGGGAAGGTCGTCTAGGAGAAGGACTCGCCGCAGCCGCAGGTGCGCTGGGCGTTGGGGTTCGTGATGTGGAACCCGGCGCCCTGGAGGCCGTCCTTGTAGTCGAGCGACCCACCGGCCAGGTGCTGGAACGAGGCCGGGTCGATCAGGACGGTGACACCGGCGTGCTCGTTCTTGATGTCGTCGTCGGCCTGGTCGGCGTCGAAGTACATCTCGTAGCTGAACCCCGAGCACCCGCCCGGACGGACCGCCACCCGCAACGCGAGGTTCGGGGTGTCCTCGGCCTCGATGAGGCTCTTGACCTTGGCCGCGGCGGCGTCGCTCAAGGAGAACTGCTGCCGGGCGTCGGTCAGGCTGAGACTGGTCATGATGCTGGCCTCCGGGGGTGTTTCGGGACTATCAGGTTACCGCGACGACAACATGGCACGGATCCGGCTCGTACAACGTCGAGAACCCGGAAACGCTTCCCTCACCGGCCTGATCCACCACTCCCTCGCACAATCCCCGGTGGAGATTGCACACCAGCTCGGGGTAGGCCTCCGCGAGCTCGCGGAACGGGCAGTGCAGGAAGTCGATGCGGGCCGTCCCGTCGGGCCCGATGTCCTCGTCGGCTGCGGGCTCGAAGCCCAGCCGGTCGAGCTCGGCGGCGAGGGAGTCCAGGCACGAGCGGCCCGGGGTGCGCTTACCCGCTTCCCGACCCCAGGCGCGCCCGGTGGCCTTGGCCGCCTCGGCATCCGCGCCCATCTGCTCGGCCATCGCCGCCAGCAACCCGGCGAGCAAGGCGTGGGCCGGAGGGTCGAAGCCGAGACCCGGCGCGCCCGCCGCGAGCGAGTACAGGTGCTGGGGGCGACCGACCGTCCCCCGGTGGATCGCCTCGACGTCCACCAGGCCGACATCGCGCAACCGCTCGAGGTGCAGGCGAACGGTGTTGGCGTGCAGGCCGAGTGCGTCGGCGAGATCCTGGGCGGAGAGCGGCGTGGTCGAGGAGGCCAGCTCGCGGTACATCGCGAAGCGCGTCTCATCGCCCAGGGCCTTGAGGACCTCGAGCTCCATCGGTTGACCGTACAGTGAGGCAGGGCATATTTTCAAGACGTAGGCTGTTTTTATTCAGCACATGGACACCGAGCCCGTAGACCCACGCGATCCCGAGGCGCCCGTTGCCTCTGCGGCGCCCTCTCCGGAGGACGTTCGCCGGATGCTCGCGGGTGTCATGGACCCCGAGCTGCACGCCAGCATCGTGGATCTGGGCATGGTGGACGACGTCGCGGTCGAGCCGGACGGGAACGTCGTCGTCAACATCGCGCTCACCACCCTCGGCTGCCCACTGCGCGCCGAGATCAAGAAGGAAGTCCAGTCCAAGGTCCGCGGCCTGCCCGGCGTCGCCGACGTCGCGGTGCACTACGTCGAGATGACCCAGGAGCAACGAACCGCGGCGATGCAGGCGGCGCGCTGGAACGCGCGTGAGAACGCACCGACCACCGAGATCGCCGCGACCACGCGTGTCCTCGCGATCGCGAGTGGGAAGGGTGGGGTCGGCAAGAGCTCGGTCACGGTCAACCTCGCCGCCGCGCTCGCGGCCCGCGGGCTGACGGTCGGGATCCTCGACGCGGACATCTGGGGCTTCAGCGTGCCGCGCATGCTGGGAGTCGTTGGTCGCCTGACCGGCGAGGACGGCAAGATCATCCCCAACCGGCTCCCGGTTCCCCGCTCGGCCCACGCGTCGGCCGACGCCACCGCCGACGGCACCGAGGGCGAGGGAACGATCGAGGTGGTGTCGATGGGATTCCTCGTCGACGACGAGTCCACCGCGTTGATGTGGCGCGGCCTCATCCTCACGAAGGCGCTCGAGCAGTTCCTCACCGACGTTCGATGGGGTGAGCTCGACTATCTCCTCGTCGACATGCCCCCCGGCACCGGCGATGTGCAGATGGGGCTCGCGCGCCTGCTCCCGCAGACCGAGATGCTGGTCGTCACCACGCCCGCGCTCGCGGCGCAGAGGGTGGCGACGCGCGTCGCAGACATGGCCCGCCGGTCGTACCTCAAGGTCATCGGGGTCGTGGAGAACATGAGTGAGTTCGTCGCGCCGGACGGTCAGCACTTCGCGCTGTTCGGTGCCGGTGGTGGGGCAGCGCTGGCAGCGGAGATCGGTGCGCCGCTCGTCGCCTCGATCCCACTCGAGCCCGCGCTGTCCGAAGGCTCCGACGACGGGACTCCGGTCGCGTGGGCCCACCCGGACAGCCCGGCGGCGGCCGCGTTCCACGAGCTCGCGTCACGGATCGTGCTCGAGCTCCTGCCGCCCGTCGAGATGGCCGGTTGCACCGCGCGCATCTTCGAGCTGGCCACCGCGAACCTGGCCGAGCTCGACGCAGCTCGGGCGAAGTCGTAGCGGCGCGCATCAGCGCGTTCAGGCGATCTTCCAGACCGACTTCGCGTCGCGGCCCGCGACCTTGCCCTCGGCCCGCAGCTTGACGAGATGCGCATGCACCTGGTTGCCGGCCACGGGCAGGAGCGGCTCGGGCGTGTCCTGGTAGAGGGCCGCGACGATCTCGGTGATCTTGGCCGGCCCCTTCTTGAGCACGCCGAGCACCTGCTTCTCGCGCTGCCTGCGGTGCTGCAGGTACTCGTCGATGCGGGCGCGCGGCTCCTCGATCACGTCGCCGTGCCCCGGGGCGATCTTGGACAACCGCATCTTGCGGAGGCGCTCCAGCGTGGCCATGTACTTCCCCATGTCGCCGCCGGTCTTGGGCGAGACGACGGAGTACATGCCGTCCAGGATCGTGTCGCCCGTGAAGAGCACGCGCTCCTCGTCGAGGAAGAAGCACAGATGATTCGGTGCATGGCCGGGCGTATGGAGCACTTCGAGGCGGAACTCCGTGCCTTCGATCACGTCGCCGTCGCCGATCGTCCGGTCGACCGCGAGATCGGGATCCTTCTTGTCGAACGCCAGCACCTCGGCACCGGTCGCCTTCACCAGCGCAGCGGTGGCCGGCGAATGATCCGGGTGCGTGTGCGTGAGCAGCACCCAACGGACGCGTTCGCGCATGGACGCACCGACGATCGAGCCGACGTGCTTGGCATCGGCCGGACCGGGATCGATGACCGCGACCTCGTCGATCCCGACGAGATACGTGTTGGTGCCGGGCCCGGTCATGTGACCCGGGTTGGCGGCGATGATCCGGCGCACGAGCGGCGACAGCGCGCTCGGAACCTCGGGCGTCATGTCGGCCATCAGGCAGCTCCCGAGCCGGCGCTGTCGCCGTAGGCTGCATCACCCGGAAGCAGCAACCGGATCCCGCCCGAGTCGCCCACGACCGTGGGCTGGGTACCGGGCGGAACACCCGTGGCCTCCCTCACCGCGTCGAGCAGCTCGGCCGCGGTGGCGAAGCGACTCAGCGCCTCCAGGCTCTTCCGGGTCGGGAAGATGAGCTCGAGCTCGCCGCGGTCGGAAGCGACCAGCGCCTCGGCCGGCCGCACCCAACGCGACGCGACCGTCTCGGTCTCGTCGTGCAGGTACGCATGCCCGACCGGCGCGGCGGCCAGGAAGAAGCGGGTGTCGTAACGGCGGGGCGCTCCCTCAGGCGTGATCCAGTGGGAGAAGGCATGGAGCCCCGCTACGTCCAGCAGGAGATCCTCCGCCTCGATCAGATCCTGGAAGGTGATGGAACCCGCGTTGAGCTGGTCCCGCAGCTTCGCCAGCCGCGGCTCGGCCGGATCGACCAGAGCGCCGGTCTTCGCGGCCCGGGCGAGCAGCACGCCGGCTTCCTCGAACGTCTCGCGCACCGCGGCCACCCAGTAGCCGAGGCCACCGTCAGCCATGCCGAGCTGAGCACTGGCCTGCGCCTCGTCCCGATCGGGGCAGCGGGCGAGGACCTCGGGATCCCGGTCGCCCGGATCCACCGCGCCACCGGGGAACACGTACGCACCGCCCACCCACTCCGATTGCAGGTTCCGACGGAGCATGAACACGTGGAGATCCGGGTCGTCCCGGACCAGCATCACGGTGGCGGCTTCGCGCAATGTCACCACAGGCAACGCCGACACACGAGAGATCGAGCCACCTCACGGAGTCTACCGGCGGTCCGAGCGGCCCTTTCTGGGCGGTTCCGGGGTCTCAGCTCGCGCGAGTGGCGAGCAGCTCACGGCGTTCGTGCTCGTTCAGCCCGCCCCAGATTCCGTGCGGTTCCCGGATCCCGAGCGCGTACTCGAGGCACGCCCGGCGCACCGAGCAGATCGCGCAGATGGACTTGGCCTTCCGCTCGCGGGCCTCGCGCTCCTCTTTGCGCTCGCTCGCGGTCGGAGGAAAGAACATCGTGGATTCGGGACCACGGCAGGCTGCACGGAGCTGCCAGGTCTCATTGGCCGTCTGAATGCCCACGGTAGGCCCTCCTCAGGGCTCGGCCCCCCTCCACCAGCGAACCTAGTCCTGGGTCGTCCGACCCACAAGGGTCGAGTCTTCGCAGGTCAGAGCGCTTTTCGCGCGCTCCGTCAGCGGCATGCCTCGGGCACGGTGGGCTCGCCGAGGCTCGCGACCTGGCAATAGCTGCGCCGGGACACGAGCCACCGGCCACCCTCGCGCACGGCCTGGCCGGTGAGGTGGTCGAGCACCGGGGTCTGGCCGAGGAGGATCGAGTACAGGACGTCGACGTGATCGGCATCCACCGCACTCATCGAATCCATGCGCACATGGATCTGATCGGCGATCGCCTTGACCGCCGGTTGCTCGTACCGGGCGATGAAGGCGTCACGGAGCAGGTCCGCGTCCTGGAGCGCCGACAGCCGGGTGTCGATGCTCGTGCCGCCGCCGTTGAAGACGGTCTCGAACGCGTGGGTCACGGCCGCGCCGGTCGCGGCGCCCACCGCGGCCCCTGCGGTCGTGGTCGTCGTGCGAGCCGATCCAGCGACGGGCCGGGCCGCGGCTCGATCGGCCGCGCTCGTCAGACAGGAGATCGTCGCTTCCACCCCGGTGTGGTCGGACGCATGGACGAGGCCGTCGAGCGGGGTGGCGGCGGGCTGGGCCGCGAAGAGCCCGGTCGGGCTCTGCACCCGGCAGCTGCGCTTGGTGGCCAGGAAGACGTAGTCGATGCGCTCGCTCTGGTGGCTCGCGGGATTCATGAGGTCCGACAAGTCGGCGTCCTGGCGTCCGCTGGTACAGCCGTCGCCCGTCGACGGGTCGCACTCGTGGTTGCCGGCGGCGCGGAACGTGTCCACGTAATTCCTCGCGCGGATCGCGGAGATCGTCGGGTCGCCGGGCTTGGCGTTGAGATCGCCGACCAGCACGCCGACCGAATGGGCACTGCGGTGCGCGTCCAACACCCCGGCGGCCTCACGGCCCTGGCAGGTGTTGAGCGTGTCCGAGACATGACACGGGGGCGGACAGGTGTCGGGGTCGCACGGTCGGTCGTCGCTGTCACTCGCCAGGTGCGTCGCCACGACATCGAGCGGGCCGATGGGAGCGCGGACGCGCACCCAGAGCGCGCTGCGCAGCGGCCCGGCGAGGTGCGCCCGCTCCTGGCCGAGCACGGGCAAGGTGGTGAGGACGACCTCGCGGTCGAGCGACGGGTCGTCCGCGCCAACGAGCTCGTACCCCCCGCAGATCCTGGCGCCCTGCTCTCGGAGCAGCCCCGACATCACCGGGTCGGACTCCTCGACCGACACGACCTGCGGGCAAGCCGCCGCGACGAGCTGACGCGCGAACAGCTCGACGCGCTGCGGGAGGTGGCACCGGTTCGTGTCGTCGGCACATGCGAACCCGTGGAGGAGGTTCTGCGCGACCACGCTGACGTTCGCGCGCGTCGACGCGGGCTTCCCGCCGTCACCGCTGCAGGCGCTGAGCGACGCTGCGAGCATCAGCACCACCAGCCCGACCGCGCCCCCCGCCCGTCGCACGACCGGAAGGTACTTCAGGACTCCTCTGGCGTCTTGCGGGGCCTTCTTTCGCGGTAGTCGCGCGCCGCACCCGTCTCCGGCTCGACCTCGAGGACGAGGCCGTCGACCTCGATCACCCGGATCGAATCGCCGGCGCGGACCGGCGTGGCCCGGTTCGTACGGGCCCGCCAACGGGCACCGCGCACGATGACCACCCCGTCCGGTGCCACGTCCACCGCGGCCTCACCCATCTCGCCGATCAGACCCTCGCGACCGATCGTCGGGGTCGAGAACCGGGACCGCACGGCGACCGGCATCGCGCCGACCATGAACGCGATCGTCCCGACGATCATGATCACGAGCAGCCACCACGGCACGTCGAGGCGCGACGAACCGCCGTAGAGGAACAGTGATCCGACGATGAGCAGCGCCGTCGCGATCACGGTCCACGCCAGTGGCCGGCCGGCCTGCACGTCGATCGCGTACCCGAACATGGCGATCAGGATGAGGCCGAGCGCCCACCACGTGACGGGCAGGTGCGAGAGACCGACGAACGCGCCGATGAGCCCGATCGCGCCGGCTCCCCCCGCGAGCCCGACGCTGATCGTGAAGAACTCGAAGACGATGAGCGCGAGGCCGATCACGAGCAGCAGGTAGGCGATCGACGGGCTGGTGAGCGTGTGGATCGCCTGACCGACGAGGTCCAGCTTGCGGAACCGGATGACCTGGTTGGGTTGGCGGCGCCGGTCCGTGCCCTTCCCGACGACCTTCGCGGTGTCGAGCGTGACCGGGCCGTGCGCCGTCGGGACGGTCCGGCCGTCCAGGTTGACGATGAAGTCGCCGAGCGTCGGGCACCCCGGCACGTCGGGGCACACCCGATTCGTCGCACCGAGCTTGACGGCCTCGGTCGAGGACAGATTGCGGTTCACCATCGCCCGAGCGCCGGCCGCGCTGCGACCGTTGCTCTCGTTGAGCGCGCCCATCTCGTGCAGGTAGGAGACCCCTGCGCTCGTGTCGTCGAGGCGCGGTGGATCCGCGGGTCCGATGGTCGAGTCGTTCGACACCCCGGAGACCGACGCCGCGCTCGCCAGCAGCGCTGCGATCCCCTTGGCCTTGCCTCCGGCCGGGCCCACCCATACCGCCACCGGGACCCGGGAGCTCCGGATCGCGCGGACGAGCGGTCCCGGGTCGACGTCGACCGCGCCGCCGGTCGCGAGCTTGATGACGAGCAGCGAGGTGGGCCGGGTGTTCGCGTCACGGATCGAGTCGCGAATCAGCTCGGCGTTCGGCGGATCGAGGAGCCCATCGACCTGGATGACCGCGATGCCCGCCTTCGCGTTGTCCCGGCTCGCTCGTGGCACCGCGCCCGCGAGCGACTCGGGAGCCAGCAGGGCGAGGCCGAGCGCCGCAAGGACCACCACGAGCAGCACCCTCCGCGCGCGCCGCGCGACTCCACCGGAGTCGGCCCAACTCAAATGGCGCATCACAGCTCCCGTAGCATCGGGGTAATGGAGCTCGCGCAGTTCTGCTCCACCTCCCGGGTGATCATCGTGGCGGGCAAGGGGGGTGTCGGCAAGACCACGGTCACCGCGACACTCGCGGTCGCGGCTGCTCGCACGGGCATGAGCGTGCTGATCGTGGAGGTCGAGGGCAAATCGGGGCTCGCGGCGGCATTCGACCGGCCGAGTCTCGGCTACGAGGAGAGCGAGCTGGCGGAAGGCGTGCGGGCCCGCACCTTGACGCCGGATGCCGCGCTGGTCGACTGGCTGGAGAACAACGGGCTCAAGCGGATCTCCAAGCGGTTGGTGCAGACCGGCGCCCTGGACATCGTGGCCACCGCCGTTCCGGGCATGAAGGACATCCTGGTGCTGGGGAAGGTCAAGAGCCTCGACGTCCAGCGCGCCGCGGACCTGATCATCGTGGACGCACCCGCGGCCGGCCACGCGATCACGTTCCTCACCTCCGCCCAGGGCCTGCTCGACGCCGTCTCGGTCGGCCCGGTGCGCAAGCAGGCTACGGACGTGATCGAGCTGCTCGGTGATCCGCAGCGGTGCCAGGTGCTCCTGGTGACGATCCCCGAGGAGACGCCGGTGAGCGAGCTCGTCGACACCGCGTTCGCGATCGAGGACCGCACCGGCGTCTGCCTCGGCCCGGTCGTGGTGAACGGCTGCTACGAGGATCTCGGTGACGTCGACGGCGCGACGGTCGCGGGCGTCCAGCACGACGCGGAGCTGCTCGACGTGTTCGTCTCCGACCGCGAGGCGCGTGACCTCGCTCGCGCGGCGGGGTTCCGCGCCGAGCGCGCCGCGATCCAGCATCACCAAGCCGATCGGCTCGCGCAACGGCTCCCGTTGCCGCAGATCCGCCTGCCGTTCCTCTTCACCGCGGATCTGGGGCTCGAAGAGATCGAACACCTCGCGGACGCATTCGAGCTCGGGGTGAGCGCGCTGTGACCCGCACGGTCGCCGAGGTCGTCGAGCACGGCCACATCGTCGTGTGCTGCGGCAGTGGCGGGGTCGGCAAGACCACGAGCGCGGCGGTGCTCGCGATGGAAGGCGCTCGCCGCGGCCGGCGGGCCGTGGTCGTCACCATCGACCCGGCGAAGCGGCTCGCCAACGCGCTCGGGCTCGACGAGCTGTCGAACGAGCCACGCGAGATCGCGACGGCGCGCTGGGACCCCAAGGGCGAGCGGGTGGCGGGCGGTGCCCTCTCGGCGATGATGCTCGACACGAAGTCGACGTTCGACGGCCTCGTCACGCGCTACGCCGCGTCGGAGGAGCAGAAGACGCGCATCCTCGAGAACTCCTTCTACCGGAACATCTCCTCGGCGCTCTCCGGCACCCAGGAGTACATGGCCATGGAGAAGCTGCACGAGCTCGACGAGGAAGGTGGATTCGACCTCATCGTCGTGGACACCCCGCCGAGCCGGCACGCGCTGGACTTCCTCGACGCGCCCCAGCGGCTCCTCCGACTGCTCGACAACCGCATCTTCCGGCTCCTCATGGTGCCGACGCGCACGGGCCTGCGCCTCGCCGGCGCCGCGGTGCAGGCGTTCCTGCGGACGATCTCACGCGTTGTCGGCTCGGAGGTCGTGAACGACATCGTCGCGTTCTTCCGCGCATTCGAGGGCATGGAGGAAGGCTTTCGCGAGCGGGCGAAGAAGGTCGTGACGCTGCTCGGCGAGCCGGAGACGCGCTTCGTCCTCATCACGTCGCCGCGCCGCGACGCGGTAGAGGAGGCCCGCTTCTTCGCGGAGAAGATCGGCGACCATCACCTCGCCGTCGACGCGCTCATCGTGAACCGTGTGCATCCCCGCTTCGGCACCGAGGTCGCGTCGGGCCTTCGGGCACGCGCCCGGTCGCTGCGCGAGCTACGTGTCGACGGCAAGGAAGCCAAGGCGGCGCGCACGCGGCTCGCGGCGCAGTACGACAACCTGGCGGACTTCAACGAGATCGCCGAACGCGAGCGCAGCCACCTCGAGACGGTCCGCGTGCGGGTCGGGTCGGCCGCGGTGGCGTTCGTCCCGTACCTCGCCCACGACGTCTACGACTTCGACGCGCTGGCCGCCGTCGGCCGGATCCTCTTCTCCCCACCCGGCGACCAGTTCCCGATCGAAACCGGCGAACCGCTCCAACCCGTCGAGCCGACGGCCGGCGAGTAGCGTTCCCGGCCGTGGACACCATCCTCGTAGCGGCCGAAGCGTCGTGGATCCGGAACCAGGTGCAGGTCGCGTTCGTCGAGCCCGGTCAGCGCTTGATCGAGGTGGAGCGGGGCCAGGCGGTGCGGGACGCGGTCGTGAAGTACGAGCCGAGCGTCGTGATTCTGGACATGCAGATCGGGAACATGGGCGGTATCGCGGTCGCGCTCGACCTCCGGCTGGAGGAGGGAGAGGACCGCAGCCCCGCCACGCGGATCCTGCTCCTGCTCGACCGCGAGGCTGATCGGTTCCTCGCCAAGCGGGCCGACGTGGACGCGGTGCTCGTGAAGCCGGTGGACGCGGGGATCCTGCGGCGGGCGGTCAAGGACCTGTTGAAGACCGCACCGGCGCGGGTCGACTCACCCGAAGCCTCCGAGGCGTAGGCGAGCCGCCGTCTAGACTCGCCTGCCTTACGGGATGTGGCGCAGCTTGGTTAGCGCGCAGCGTTCGGGACGCTGAGGCCCCGGGTTCGAATCCCGGCATCCCGACCAACCAGCACGGTTGGTCGACTCCATCGCTACTTCTGCGGTTCAGTCGGCTCAGGCCCAGAGGGCGGCGCGAGCGGCATCAGGCAGGCCGTAGCGGAACGCCGCGGCGGGGTGGGCGAAGCCGTGCGCCCGGGCCCAGGAGACGATCGCCGGCGCGTGCTCGAGCCAGTACCGGCGACGCTCGGCGTCGGTCCGGAACCACGACGGCTCGCCGAAGTTCTCGAACGGCGCGTCCGGCGCGTACCCGTCGATCAGCTCGCGGGCCTTCCGCAGGTCCAGCACGGCCCGGGAGAGCAGGTCGATTGCCATGGGCTCTGCTGTACCCAACTCCCACCGGGTCAACCCCCGCCGGCACGAGTTGTGGTTGCGGTGTGGCGCCTGCCACACCGCGCCGGTGCTAGCCGGGGATCAGCAGCTCGGCCATCTGCACCGCATTCAGGGCAGCGCCCTTGCGGAGATTGTCGCCCGTCACCCACAGGTTCAGGGTGTTCGGCTGCGACGGGTCGTTCCGGACCCGACCCACGAGCACCGGGTCGATGCCGGCACCTTCGAGCGGGGTCGGCGCGCCGGCACCGTCGTCCACCAGCACCACACCGGGAGCAGCCGCAAGCAGCTCGACCGCCCGCGCCCGGCTGAGGGGGTTGGTGAACTCGAGGTTCGCCGTCATCGCGTGCCCGACGTACACGGGCACCCGCACGCACGTGGCGGTGACGCGGAGGTCGTCGTCGTGCAGGATCTTCCGGCTCTCGTAGACGAGCTTCCACTCCTCGGAGGTGTAGCCCTCCTCCTTCACCGAACCGGCCAGCGGGATGACGTTGCCCGCGATCGGCATCGGCCAGACGTCTCCCGGCGCGAGCAGCCCTTCGACCGTGGCCGCGCGCCGGAGCTGGTCCGTCGCGCCGTCGAGCTTCGCCCACTGACCTTCGAGCTCTTCGATGCCGGCGATGCCTGCGCCGGAGACCGACTGGTACGTGGACACGACCATGCGCGCGATGCGCGCCTCACGATGCAGCGGCGCGAGCGCGGTGACGAGCACCATCGTCGTGCAGTTGGGACACGAGGCGATCCCTTTCGGGAGATCGCGCAGGTCCTCGGGGTTGACCTCCGCCACTACGAGCGGCACGTCGGGGTCCATGCGGAAGGCGGCGGAGTTGTCGATCACGCGCGCACCGGCCGCGGCCGCCACCGGAGCCCACTCCAGCGCGATCGGGTCGTCGACGTCCACGATCACGAGGTCGAGACCGTCGAAGCAACCGGGCGCCAGCACTTCGCAGGCCACGTCGGCACCGGCGAACGGGAGCCGGCGGCCCTCGGAACGCGCCGACGCGTAGACCCGCATCCGGTCCAGCGGGAAGGCCCGCTGCTCGAGGATCCGCAGCATCTCCTGCCCTACGAGGCCGGTGGCACCGATCACGCCGACGTTCACCATCGTCTGGCGTCCCATCTCACACCTTCTCCAGCTCGAACGCCGAGTGCAGCGCCCGTACCGCGGCCTCGACATCGGTCTCCTGGACCACGCAGGAGATCCGGATCGACGACGTGCTGATCATCTCGATGTTCACGCCTTCACGCGACAGGGTCTCGAACATCTTGGCGGCGACTCCGGGGTTCGTCTTCATCCCCGCGCCGACGAGCGTGACGCGGGCGACTGCCGCGTCGTGTGCGACCCCCGTCGCCTCGATCTCGGCCGCGACCTTCTCGACGACCGCGAGCCCGCGGTGCAGATCGTCACGCGGGACCGTGAAGGAGATGTCCGTGTGACCCTTGGTGGAGACGTTCTGCACGATCATGTCGACGTTGACCGACTCGTCGGCGAGCGCGCGGAACAGCGACGCGGCAACGCCCGGTCGGTCGGCCACCTGCGTGATCGTGATCTTCGCTTCCGAGATGTCGTGCGTGACCCCGGAGATGATCGCGTCTTCCATTTCGGGTTCCTCCTCGACCACCCACGTGCCCGGCTCCCACGTGAAGCTCGAACGGACGTGGACGGGGACGTTGTAGTTGCGCGCGAATTCGACGGAGCGCAGCGCCAGCACCCGGCCGCCGGTGGCCGCCATCTCGAGCATCTCGTCGAAGGAGATGCGTGCGAGCTTGCGGGCTTCCGGCACCACCCGAGGGTCCGCGGTGAACACGCCGGAGACGTCGGTGTAGATCTCGCAGAACTCGGCACCGAGCGTCGCCGCGAGCGCGACGGCAGTGGTGTCCGAGCCGCCGCGACCGAGCGTCGTGATGTCCCGCTCGGTGGAGATCCCCTGGAACCCGGCGACCACGGCGACCGCGCCGTCCGCCAGCGTCTGGCGGATCCGGTCACCCTTGATCTCGAGGATCTTGGCCCGGCCGTGGTCCGTGTCGGTGACGATCCCGGCCTGGGACCCGGTGAAGCTCACGGCGTGGACCCCGTGGTCCATGATCGCCATGCAGAGCACCGCCATCGAGATCCGCTCGCCGGCGGTGAGGAGCATGTCCAGCTCCCGGCCGTGCGGGTTCTGGGCCACGTCGTGGGCGAGCCGGACCAGGTCGTCGGTGGTCTTGCCCATGGCCGAGACGACCACGATCACCTGGTTTCCCTGGCGATGGGTGCGCGCGATGTGCTCGGCGACGGCTCGGATCCGGTCGGGATCGCCGACCGAGGTTCCGCCGTACTTCTGGACGATGACTGGCACGCGACAAGGCTAGGCGCGCACTCCGGCCGGGCTCGCAGGATATGAGCGCCGGGCGTCTGCCAGAATGCCAGTCCGGTACCGGGGGGAGTGTTCCAAATGCTGCATGTGCGGCCCATCGCTGTGACCGTCGCCGTCCTGCTCGGGATGGCGCTCCTCCCGGCCGGTGCCGCCAACGCGGCGAGCCGTCCGGCGGGCAACGGCGACGACAACGGCAACGGCAACGGCAACGGCGGGGTCTCGTACACCGTTCGGGGCAGCGTCCATCAGGTCGACGTCATCAAGGCCCCCGTCGCGACGACGATCGACCTCCGCCGCCGCGGTCGGACGGTGGCGACCGCCCAGACCGACGACCTCGGCGGCTACCTGTTCCGCAACGTGGCCTCCGGGTCCGGGTACACCGTCTCGGTCCGCGGATCACACCACTCGTCACGCCCGGTGCGGGTGCTCGATGCCGACCGGACGCCACCGCAGTCTCTGTACTCGGGCCAGCAGCTCGTCACCGACAACCTCACTCCGACGAGCGGCTACGGCTACCTGACCACCCGTGACGGCACCACCCTCTCGGTCAGCGTCGTCCTCCCGGGCCCGGCGGACCAGGGGCCGTACCCCGCAGTCGTGGAGTACTCCGGCTACGACCCGTCGAGCCCGAGCACCGGCCAGCCGCAGTACAAGCTCCTGGCCCCCGCGCTCGGCATGGCGTGGGTCGGCGTCAACATGCGCGGGACCGGCTGCTCCGGCGGCGCGTACAACTTCTTCGAGAACCTCCAGACCCTTGACGGCTACGACGCGATCGAGACGGTCGCGGCCCAGCCGTGGTCGACCGGGCGGGTCGGCATGGTCGGCATCTCGTTCGCCGGGATCAGCCAGCTCTTCGTAGCCCGAACGCAGCCGCCGCACCTCGCGGGGATCACCCCGATGTCGCCGATCGACGACACGTGGCGCGGCACGCTCTACCCGGGTGGCATCTACAACAACGGCTTCGCCAAGGGTTGGGCGCAAGAGCGGCTCGAGCAGAACAAGTGGCCGAACCCCAACGCGCCGGGCTGGGTGAAGGCGCGGATCGCGGGCGGCGACACGACGTGCGCAGACAACATGCTGTTGCGTGGCCAGAATGTGGACCTGCTCGAGCAGACCGAGAAGCACCCGTACTTCTCCTCGCTCGACCCGCAATTCCGCTACGACTTCCCCGACGGTGGGGACTCGCTGGCGCCCGGCTCGTTCGCCAACCGCATCAAGGCGCCGGTGTTCATCGCCGGCGCGTGGGAGGACGAGCAGACCGGTGGTCGCTGGGCCGACCTGCTGGACCGCTTCAACCCGAAGACGATCGTGCGGGCCGTCGGGCAGAACGGGGTCCACACCGAGTCGCTCGATCCCGCCGTGCTCTCCGAGCTCATCGAGTTCCTCGACTTCTACGTCGCCCGGAAGGTGCCGACGGTCCCGCCGTACGTGCGTGCCGTCGCGCCGCAGATCTGGGCGTCCATCACCGGCGTACCCGGCCTGAGCATTCCGCCCGACCGCTTCGACCCGTCCATGAGCTTCAACACCGCGTTGCACGAGTTCGAGTCCGATCCGCCGGTCCGGATCCTGTGGGAGACCGGCAACTCGCCCACTGCGATCCCCGGAGCGCCCGTCCCCAGTGCCGAGACGCGCAACGCCGCCTGGCCGGTCCCCGACGCGAAGGCGACCGCCTGGTATCTCCAGCCCGACGGGGGACTCGCGGGCGTGCAACCGTCGGGACCCGGCAGCCGCCGGCCCGACCGCTACGTGAACGACCCCGAAGCGCGACCCGCGACGAGCTACACCGGATCGGGCGACGGGATCTGGCACGCCGACCCGCCGTACGACTGGAAGCCCGTCGTCGACGGGAAGTCGGCCGCGTACATCACGGCCCCGTTGCGCAAGACCGTTTCGATGGTCGGAACCGGCAGCGTGGATCTCTGGGTTTCGTCGAGCAAGCCGGACGCGGACTTGCAGGTGACGCTCAGCGAGGTGCGGCCCGACGGCACGGAGCGCTACGTCCAGAGTGGCTGGCTACGCCTGAGCCACCGCAAGCTGGATCGCGAACGTTCGACGGCGATCGCGCCGTTCCACTCCGACACCCAAGAGGACGCGCGGCCTGTGCCCCGCGGTCGCTTCGTCCGGGCGCGCGTGCAGATCTACCCGTTCGCGTACTCGTTCCGCGCCGGCAGCCAGATCCGGCTCACCGTCGAGGCCCCCGGCGGAGACCGCCCGCTCTGGACGTTCGACAGCCCGACCGGGAGCGACGTTCCGATCGTGCGGATCGCGCACGACTCGGATCATCTGTCGCGCGTCGTGCTCCCCGTGCTCGACGCGGACCCGGCGCTGCCGGCCGCACCGGCACCGTGCCCGTCGTTGCGAGCCGAGCCGTGCCGCAGCTACGTGACGCCGGCGGCCGTGCACTCCTGACGCCCTGGGCTTCCGGGTCGCTCCGGCGTCCGCACTTCGTGCCCGCTCCCGCCTGCGCTCGGCTTGCTGGGTCGCTCCGGCGTCCGCACTTCGTGCCCGCTCCCGCCTGCGCTCGGCTTGCTGGGTCGCTCCGGCGTCCGCACTTCGTGCCCGCTCCCGCCTGCGCTCCTAGACTCCGCCCTCGTGTCCAAAGCCAACAAGCGGGAACGTCAACGTCAGAACCGGGAGCTCGCGAAGTTCGAGCGCGACCGCCTGCTCAAGCGCGACCGGCGGATGCGCAGCATTCGCGGCCTGCTCTTCGTCCTGATCCCGGTCGCGGTGATCTTCGTGATCATCTACCTCGTCAGCGGCAACGACAACAGCACGAAGAAGAGCGCGACCGACACCGCGCTGGCCAAGATCAACTGCCGGAACGTTCCGAAGAGCACCAAGATCCCGAAGAAGGACGTCAGCCAGACCGCGCCCGCGATGACCATCGACCCGGCGAAGACCTACACCGCCACGATGGACACCAGCTGCGGCACGATCACCCTCGCGCTCGACGCGAAGACCGCGCCGATCGCGACGAACAACTTCGTCTCGCTCGCTCGCTCGGGTTTCTACGACGGGCTGCCGTTCCACCGCGTGGCGAAGGGCTTCGTCATCCAGGGTGGCGACCCGGCGGGTGACGGCTCGGGTGGTCCGGGGTACACGGTCGTCGGCGAGGTGCCGACCGACAGCTACCCGGTCGGGTCCCTCGCGGCGGCCAAGACCGGCAACGCGCCGAAGGGCGACTTCGGCTCGCAGTTCTTCGTCGTGACGGGGAAGAACGGCACCCAGCTCCCGAACGACTACGCCCGCTTCGGCAAGGTGACCAAGGGGATGCTGGTCGCCAAGAAGATCGAGTCGCTGGCGCCGAAGCCGGCCCAGGGCTCGACCGTGGGCGACGGGCCTCCCACACAGAAGGTCCTCATCGACTCCGTCAACATCACCGAAGGGCCCTAAATTCCGAAGATCTCCCCCGGCCGATCGGTGGACCGCGATCGACTGGTGGCCGGGGGCGGTTCCCCTGCAACCGGCGCGCGACTACGGGAGGTCTAGGCCGGTGGCGCCGGCGTGGAGCTCCGCGGTGTGGCCGTCGGAGTAGACGGTGACCGCGCCCGCTCCCTCCACTGACCACTTGGGACCCGGGAGTCGCAGGAGCGCGGTCTCCTCGTCGATCCCGACGAGCACCGCGGTCTCGGGGAGCAGGTCGATCGATCGTTCGCGGAGGTGGTCCGCCGCGCTGCCGTGATACGGGAAGATCGCCAACCCTTCGACCACGCCGAGCCCGACCGTGTACGCCCCACCACGGGGATCGACCATCGGGTCGCACAGCACGGTGGCTCCGGCACCGGACGCGGCAAGGACGGCACCGCTGCGGTATGCCGCGAGCAGGGCGGCGAACAGTGCCGACCCCTTGAGGACCGAGCGCAGATGCAGCGGCGACCCGTCGGCGAAGTAGACGAAGCGAGCGTCGCGCACCACTTCGGAGATCTCCTCGCTCTCGGCCTCGGTGCGGTGCAGGACGGGCAGCGTGCGGACCTTCGCGCCGAGCTTGCCGAAGTACGCCGTCGCCCGGCCGCCCACCCGTTCCGGGTGCTCGTAGGCGGAGGCCGTCGGGAGCACGAGGACCTCGGTGCCGCCGCTCGCTTCGAGCAACCTGGCATCCAGGGCCCGGGTGCCGTCATGCCATTCGTCGCCACCGATGAGCGCGAGCGTTCCGGCGACTTCGGTACCAGAGGTGCCCATCGGCGGCACACTAACGCTCACCTCGCCTGGCGAGTGTTGGCTACCGATCGGTAACCTGCGCCCCGCCACGTCGGCTGTACAGGGGGAGTCCGCCATGACGGTCAAGCGTCTCGGAGTTGTCGGCTCGGGGATCATGGGGTCCGGCATCGCCGAAGTGGCGGCCAAAGCCGGGATCGAGGTCATCCTGCGCAGCCGCTCGCAGACCACCGCCGACGCGATGGTCGCCGGGCTCGAGAAGTCTCTCGCCAAGCAGGTGGACCGGGGCAAGCTCGAGGCCGCCGACCGCGACACGGTCCTGGCGCGGGTCCGGGCCGTCAGCGATCTCGGCGAGCTGGCCGAGTGCGACCTCGTGCTCGAGTCGATCGTCGAGGACCTGCCGACGAAGAAGCACCTCTTCAGCGAGCTGGACCGCATCGTGGGCGAAGGTGCGATCCTCGCCACCAACACCTCGACGCTCCCCGTGGTCGAGATGGCGATGGAGACGGGCCGGCCCGAGCTCGTCTGCGGCATCCACTTCTTCAACCCCGCGCCGATGATGCCGCTCGTCGAGGTCGTGCGGGCCATCACGACGAGCGACGAGACCGTCACCGCCGCCCGGTCGTTCGCCGAGGAGTGTGGCAAGAACCCCGTCGAGGTGAAGGACCAGGCCGGGTTCATCGTGAACGCCCTGCTCTTCCCCTACCTGAACAACGCGGTCAAGCTGCTCGACGCCGGCGTCGCGACCCGCGAGGACATCGACGCCGCCATGCAAGGTGGCTGCAACTTCCCGATGGGTCCGCTCGCGCTCCTGGACCTCGTCGGGCTCGACACGAGCCTGGCGATCATCGAAGCGCTGTACGCCGAGTTCCGGGACCCGAACTACGCCCCGGCGCCCCTGCTGAAGCGGATGGTGAGCGCCGAGCGCTACGGCCGCAAGAGCGGTCGAGGCTTCTTCGACTACCGGAAGTGACCCACCCAGCGTGAGCGGGTTGTGACATTGCGCCGCCACGCGGGGAGAATGTCGTGGTGACGGAACGAGACCGACCCTGGGTGATCCGGACGTACTCGGGCCACTCGTCGGCCCGAGCCTCGAACGAGCTCTACCGGAGCAACCTCGCGAAGGGCCAGACCGGGCTCTCGGTGGCGTTCGACCTGCCGACCCAGACCGGCTTCGATCCTGACGACGAGCTGGCTCGCGGCGAGGTCGGCAAGGTCGGCGTGCCGGTCCCGCACCTCGGCGAGATGCGGACCCTGTTCGAGGGCATGCCGCTCGAAGAGATGAACACGTCGATGACGATCAACGCCACGGCGATGTGGTTGCTCGCGCTCTACATCGCGCTGGCCGACGAGCGTGGGGTCGACGTCGCCCGGCTCGCGGGCACGACCCAGAACGACATCGTGAAGGAATACCTGTCGCGCGGGACGTTCATCTACGGACCCGAGGCGAGCCGCCGCCTCACCGTGGATCTCGTCACGTACACGGTGAAGCATCTCCCCCGCTGGAACCCGATCAACGTCTGCCCGTACCACCTGCAGGAAGCCGGAGCGACCGCGGTGCAGGAGCTCGCGTTCGGTCTCGCCACGGCGGTCGGCGTGCTCGACGCGGTGCGTGACTCCGGCCAGGTGAGCGCGGAGGAGCTGCCGGAGGTCGTCGGCCGCATCTCGTTCTTCATCGACGCGGGGATCCGGTTCGTCGAGGAGATGTGCAAGATGCGCGCGTTCACGCGCTTGTGGGATCGCATCTGCCTCGAGCGCTATGGCGTGCAGGACGAGAAGCTGCGCCGGTTCCGGTACGGCGTGCAGGTCAACTCGCTCGGGCTCACCGAAGCGCAGCCGGAGAACAACGTGCAGCGCATCGTCTTGGAGATGCTCGGCGTCACCCTCTCGCGCGACGCGCGGGCGCGGGCGTTGCAGCTGCCGTGCTGGAACGAGGCGCTCGGGCTCCCCCGTTCGTGGGACCAGCAGTGGTCGCTGCGGATGCAACAGGTGCTCGCGTACGAGACGGACCTGCTCGAGTACGGCGACCTGTTCGAGGGCTCGAAGGTCGTCGAGGCGAAGGTCGACGAGCTCTGCGAGGCCGCCTGGGAAGAGCTGCAGTGGGTGCTCGACGGCGGTGGTGCGTTCGAGATGATCGACGAGATCAAGGGCAAGCTCGTGCAGTCGAACGCGGAGCGGGTCCGGCGCATCGAGTCCGGCGCGACCAAGGTCGTCGGCGTGAACAGCTTCACCGAGACGGAGCCGTCGCCGCTCACCGCGAGCCTCGAAGGCGAGTCGCACATCTTGAAGCTGGACCCGGCGGCCGAGGCGGACCAGATCCACCTGCTCGAGCAGTGGCGTGAGGCGCGTGACGCTGACGCGGTCGAGCGCGCGCTGGAGCAGCTGCGCAAGACGGCCGCCACCACCGACAACCTCATGCCCGCGACGATCGAGCTGGCCAAGGCGGGCGGGACCGTCGGCGAGTGGGCCTACGCGTTGCGCGAGGTGTTCGGCGAATACCGCGCGCCTACGGGCGTCGGCGGCATCGCCGCGAGCGTCGCCGAGGACATGCTCGCCGTCCGGCACCACGTCCAGGAGGAAGCCAGGACGATGGGCGGGCCGCCCAAGATCCTGGTGGGCAAGCCCGGCCTCGACGGCCACTCGAACGGGGCCGAGCAGATCGCGGTCGCCGCCCGGGACGCGGGCATGGAGGTCGTCTACCAGGGGATCCGGCTCACCCCGGCCCAGATCGCCGCCGCCGCCCTGGACGAGGACGTGGACGTCGTCGGGCTCTCGATCCTCTCCGGCTCCCATCTCGAGCTCGTCCCGGAGACGATCCGGCTGATGCGGGAGGCGGGCGTGGACGCCCCGGTGGTGGTCGGGGGGATCATTCCGGAAGCCGACCAGGTACTGCTCAAAGCGGGCGGAGTCGCCCGGGTCTACACGCCGAAGGACTACCGCCTCGCCGTGATCATGGGCGATCTGGCCGGGCTCGCCCTGGAACATCGACGGAACCGCACAAAGCACTCCACCGCGGGCCATCCGCAGCCGATGGACTGATCGTGATTGACCGCCGTTTGGGTCTTGCAATCGGTGCCGGGCTGGCCTCGCTGGCTGTCGGCGTGGTCGTCGGGGTGCTCGGGCTGCCCGAGCTGGGAGTCCTCGCCGGCCTCTTCGGGCTGCTCGCAGCCATCGCCGCCACCGCGCTCGGCGCCCGTGCCCGCACCGCGGAGGAGCGGCTCCACGAGATGAGCGTGGACCGCGCGCGGCTGCGCCGGGAGCTCGACGCGCTGGCCGCGATCTTCGCCGAGGAGGCGACTCGCCAGAACACCGAGGAGCAGTACGCGGTGGACTCGGTCGACGGCGAGCAGCTCGTCGACCCGGTGTCGGGCCTGCTCGACCAGCAGTTCTTCAAGGTGATCGTGCAACAGCGAGTTGCCGCCGCCCGCCGCCAGCTCCAGCCGGTGTCGGTGGTGATCTTCGAGCTCGACGGGATCGGCCAGGCCGAGACCGAGACGCAGAACCAGGCGCTCGGCGTGCTGGGCGCGGTGGTGCGGCGGACGTTGCGGGAGTGCGACGCGGCGTGCCGGATCGGCGACACGATGGCCGCAGCGGTGTTGGAGGACACGGCGGAAGCCGGAGCGGTCTGGGCCGCCGAACGCGTGCGCGGGACGTTGCACGGCAGCCCCGTCGGCGACTCCCTCACCATCTCCGCCGGCATCGCCTGCTACCCGTCGCATGCCCTCAACGCGCCCGAGCTGGTCGACCAGGCCGGCCGCGCGCTGGAGAGCGCGCGAGCCCGCGGCCGGGACCACGTAGAGATCGCCCAACCCGACTGACCTCTGTTTGTGCCAACAGGTTCCCCAGGGAACCGATTTGGCACAGACGGCGGGCTACTTGGCGTACAGGTCTTCGATCTCGCGGATGTACTTGGCGTAGATCCCTCGGCGCTTCAGCTTCATCGTCGGCGTGAGCTCCTCGGAGTCCGGCATCCACTCGGCGTGCAGGATCTTCACCTTCTTCACGCTCTCGGCCTGGTTGAACGCCTCCATCGCCGAGCGGACCTCGCGGTCCACCTCTTCGCGCACCTCGGGATGATCGGCCAGCTCCACGAGGCTCGTCGCCCGGATCCCGTGCCGGCTCGCCCACCCCGGCGCGACCTCCGGGTCGAGGACCACGAGCGCGGAGATGAAGGGCCGGCCCTCGCCGATCACGCACACCTGGCCGATGAGCTCCTCGGCCTTCAACGCGGCCTCGAGGTTCGCCGGTGAGACGTTCTTCCCGCCCGCGGTGATGATGAGCTCCTTCTTGCGGTCGACGATGCGCAGGTACCCGTCGTCGTCGAGGACACCGATGTCGCCGGAGTGCAGCCATCCGTCCTCGTCGAGCGCCTCGGCCGTCTTCTCCGGGTCCGCGAGGTAGCCCCGGAAGACGTTCCCGCCCTTGCAGATCACCTCGCCGTCCTCGGCCAGACGGACATCGCAGCCCGGGATCTCCGGACCGACGGTGCCGGCCTTGATCCGGAACGGCGCCCAGGTCATCGGCCCCGACGACTCGCTCATGCCGTAGATCTCCGAGATCGGCACGCCGAGCGCCCGGAAGAAGTCGAACACCTCGACCGCGATCGGCGCTGCGCCGCTGATCGCGGCGATGCACTGGTCGAGACCGATGATCGAGCGGACCAGCGCCAGGCCCTCGCGATCGACCCGCTCCCATTCGGCGCGCAGGTCGTCGGGGAGCTCCTCGCCCCGGGCCCAGAAGTCCGACGCCTTCAGCCCGACGCCGAGCGCCGCGTCGAGCTGCTCCTTGCGGGCCGGATCGGATGCCGCGATCGCCACGATCCCGGAGTGCATCTTCTCCCAGACCCTCGGCACCGCGAAGAAGATCTCGGGCCGCACCTCGGGCAGGTACTGCGCGATCTGGCCGCCCTCGGGACACGTCGAGACCTCGTAGCCGAGCGCGAGGCCCTGGTAGTGCGACGTCATCCGCTCGGCGATGTGGGCCATCGGCAGGTACGAGACGACTCGGCGTCCTTCGGCAGCGACGTCGCCGAGGCAGAGCTTGAGGCACTCGATCGTCCAGCAGATGTTCTCGTGGTCGAGGACGACGCCCTTCGGTGGGCCGGTCGTCCCGGAGGTGTAGATGACGGTCGCGACGTCGCTCGGTTGCGCGATCGCCGCCGCCTCCTCGAGGTCCAGCGGCTCGACCGCGAGCAGGTCGTCCCAGGTGTGCACTCCCGCGGGCCGGCCACCCGGGGGCTCCTCGATCATGACCAGATCCCGGAGGTTCGGCAGGTCGTCCCGGACCGCGAGGAAGCGCCCGAGGTAGCCGCCGTCCTCGATGATCGCCACCGAGGCCTCGCAGTGGGCGGCGAGGTACTGGACCTGCTCGGGCGCGGACGAGTTGTAGATCGAGATCGGCGTCGCACCGAGCAGGAGGACCGCCACATCCGCGATGTGGAACTCGGGCCGGTTCCGCATCATCAGCACGACCCGGTCGCCGCGGGTGACCCCGAGCGCTCGCAGGCTCGCCGCGAGGCGGGTCGACCGCTTCGCGTAGTCCGCCCAGGTCAGCTCACGCCAGGCATCGCCGTCCTTCCAGCGCAGCGCGACGCCGTCGGGCTTGGACCGGACGGTCTCGACGAATCGGGTCGGCACGGTCTGACCCCGGACCTGTTCGGCCAGATCCTCGTTCGTGATGCGAGCCACGGTTCCCCCCTCGGAAGCGACCCAAATTCGTAGCGCATCCGGGCGACCCGCGAAATGGCGTCTTTCCCCAGATCCGCCCGGCCATCCACACGTTGTCCACAGGGGGCTCTGGAAAACTCTCGTCTCCTGGTGCACAATGCCCACAGCGACGTCCCGAGAAGCCGTTGGGGCCCGGCCCATTTGGGTCGATTCTCTACTCCGACTCTTCTCGGGGCGTCTCGCGTCCGGGCCCGCCTTCGGTGCGGGGCTCCCAGAGGTGCGCGACCACCTCGTCCGTGTCGGCACCGAGCGCGCGCCCGGCGTGACGAACAGTGCCCGGGGTCTTGGAGAACCGGGCCAGCAGCCCGGGCATCCGGACGTCGTCGACCTCGATGACGGACTCACGGGCGGCGACGTGCGGATCGGCGAGCAGGTCGGCCATCGAGTACACGGGGGCGATCGCGGCCTCCCGCGCCTCGAACGCCGCGAGCACCTCGGCCACCGTTCGCGCGCCGACCCAGGCCGCGACGACGGCGTCGAGCTCGAGCCGGTGCTCGACCCGGCCGTCGAACGTCGAGAAGCGAGGGTCGTCCGCTACGCCGAGCAGCTCCATGACCCGGGCCGCGATGGACTCAGCCGACGTCGAGATCGCGACCCAGCGCCCGTCGGAGCAGCGGTAGGTGCCGCGGGGCACGGTGTACGGGATCCCGCTTCCGAGCCGCGGCTGCAGGTAGCCGAGGTGCGCGTTCGCGCTCGACAGCGCGCCCATCAGCTGGATCATCGTCTCGAGCAGGTTCAGGTCGATCACCTGCCCTTCGCCGGTGCGGTCCCGGTGCCGGAGCGCGGTCATCACGGTGAACGCGCCGGCCAGCGCCGTGACCTCGTCGGTGAGCGCGATCGGTGGCAGCAAGGGCGCGCCTTCGGGCTCACCGTTGATCGCCGCGAAGCCGCTCATCGCCTCGGCCATCGTGGCGAAGCCCGGGCGCCGGGCGTACGGACCGTCCTGGCCGAAGCCCGTGACCCGGAGGATGACCAGACCCGGGTTGCGCTCGAGCAGGTCCGCCGGGTCGAGGCCGAGCCGTTCGAGGGTCCCCGGCCGGAGGTTCTCGATCAGCACGTCCGCGCCGTCGAGCAGCCGGCGCATCGTCTCCAGCCCCGCCTCGGTCTTGAGGTCGAGGACCGCGGCCCGCTTCCCGCGCCCGAGCAGCTTCCACATGAAGGACTCGCCGTCACGCGGATCGATCCAGCCCATGCGACGGGTCCCGTCCCCGGCCGGGCTCTCGACCTTGACCACGTCGGCCCCGAAATCGGCGAGATATCGGGCGGCTCCCGGTCCTGCAAGCACGGTCGCCATGTCCACGACCCGGAGCCCCGCAAGTGCCTGCACCACCGACAGGATAGAAAGCGCTTCGCATGACCTCGCCCACACCTGGCTCCCCGCCCTCCGCCACGCCTCCCTCCACGAGCGCTCCCACCCTGTTCACGCCGCTGCGCATCGGACCGGTGGAGTCCCGCAACCGGATCGTGGTCGGCGCCCACTTCACGCAGTTCACCGAGCCCACCACCCCGGGGGAGCCCGGCTTCTACGGCACTCGCTACGCGCGGTATCTGGGCGAGTTCGCCCGTGGCGGCGCGGGGGTCGTGATCGGCGGACAGGCGGCGGTGCACCCGACGACGGCGTACCAGATGCCGAACAACGCCTGCGCCTGGGATCCGGCCGCGGTGCCGGGGCTCGCCGAGGTGGCGGACGCGGTGCACGAGCACGGCGCGCTGTCGTTCCTGCAGCTGGCGCACAACGGCGGCGTCAACGGTGGCGCGTGGTCGAAGCTGCCGGCGTGGGCTCCGTCACTCGTGGCCAACTACCTGGAACCGCCGAAGCCGATCGAGCACCACGAGATCGCGGAGGTGATCGACGGCTTCGCCCGGTCGGCCGCGCACTGCGCCGCCGCCGGTCTCGACGGGGTGGAGATCCACGCCGCGCACGGCTACCTGATCCACGAGTTCCTCTCGCCCCGCAGCAACCTACGGACCGACGAGTACGGCGGGGATCTCGACGGTCGGATGCGGTTCTGCGTCGAGGTGCTCTCGGCGGTGCGAGCCGCGGTCGGGTCGGGGATGGCCGTCGGCGTGCGCCTCGTCGGAGACGAGGAGACCCGCGACGGCTCCGGTCTCGGTCCGACCGACGCGGCCGAGATCGCCGCGCGGCTCGAGGCCGGCGGGCTCGTCGACTTCGTGAACGTCAGCGTCGGGACGTCGGGCATGGGCATGGTCCGGCCGCTGTACTCCAAGCACCTGTTGGGGGTAGCCGCGACCCGGACGGTGCGTGCAGCGCTGCACGGCACTCCGGTCTTCGCGGTGCACCGGGTCCTGACGCCCGACGAAGCCGAGGGGATTCTCGCCGACGGTGCGGCCGATGCCGTCACCCTCGTGCGCGCGCTCATCGCCGACCCGGACTGGCCCAACAAGGCGCGCACCGGGCACAGCGACGAGATCCGCCACTGCACCGGGTGCAACCAGGGTTGTTACGGGAACCTCACGGACGGCCTTCCGATCACGTGTGTCACGAACCCGGTGATCGGCCGCGAAGCCCGGCTCGGCGGCCCGCTGGCGCCGGCCGCGGCCGCGAAGCGTGTGGTGGTGGTCGGCGGTGGGCCGGGCGGGCTCGAAGCGGCCTGGGTCGCGGCGGCGCGCGGCCACACGGTGACGCTGCTCGAACGGGGCCAGGAGCTCGGTGGCAAGATCCGGCTCGCCCAGCGGCTCCCGGGTCGCGGCGAGCTCGCCGACTTCGCGGATTGGCGCGCGGCCGAGTGCGCGCGGCGCGGCGTGGACGTGCGGCTCGGGGTGGAGGCGACGACCGACTCGGTGCTCGCGCTCGACCCCGACGCGGTGATCGTGGCAACCGGAGGGCGGGCGACTACGACCACGCCGAGCAAGTGGCATCCACTGCCGGTCGGGGGCTCGGACCAGACCTGGGTGCTCGACCACGAGCGCGCGCTGGTCGAGGCTCTGGCCGATCCGGGTGCGCTCGGAGACCGGGTGGTGATCCTCGATGCCGTCGGTGACATCGCGGCGATCGGCATCGGCCACGTGCTCGCGGATGCGGGCAAGCAGGTGACGACCGTCAGCCCGTTGCCGAGCCCGATCCTGGTCGACAACGAGACGAACTCCCGGGCGCTGCCCCGCGCGGCGCGCGCCGGGATGGTGTGGCGCCCGAACACGGCACTCGTCGACATCGGTGATCACACCGTCACGATCGCCGACGCCCTGACCTACCGGATGGAGACACTCGAGGCGGACACCGTCGTGATCCGAACCCACGGGGAACCCGTCGCCGACCTCTACTTCTCGCTGGCCGATCGCGTGTCCGAGGTCGTCCGGATCGGCGATGCGGTCGCGGTCCGCTGGGCCGACCGGGCGATCTTCGACGGCCACCTCGCCGCCCGCGCCCTCTGACCCGCCCACCCCCGGATTTTGGCGTCAGTAGGGACCCGCAGAGGGTCCCTACTGACGCCAAAACGGAACTTGGGGGCGGGGTTACCAGGTCTCGGTGAAGCAGCGGTGGTCGAGGTGGCCGAGTGCGTACGCGCGGTAGAGGCCGGCGAACATCGGGCGGGTGCGCTCGGTCCACTCGAGCGCGGCCGGGGCCGAGATGCGCCGGACCACCTGGGTGAACCCGTGCTCGTAGATCCGGTACTCGGCCCAGACCCCCGGATAGTCCTTGGTGCAGCTGACCTCGACGAACGGGACGTTCCGAGCCCGCTCCGAGCGGCGGATCCGGTTGCGGTGCGTGTGCCCGGCGAAGTAGCCGACGATGTTCTCGTGGGCCGCGACCACGTCGGCGAACGCCTCGGTGTCGTCGGGATTGATGCCGAAGTACTCGCCGCTGCGCTCGGCCGCGTCGAGATCCCACTGGTGATGGTGGCCGAACACCAGGACGGGACCGGTGGCCGAGCCGGCGAGCTCGCCGAGCCAGTGCAGCTGCTCCGCGGTGATCTGCCCCCGCTCGATGCCCGGCTGCACGGTGTCGAGGACGGCGAGCGTCGCGCCACCGGCGTCGACCGCGAACGGCGCGCCTTGCAGCGCCATCGATGCGTCGAGCATCGCGTCGTGGTTGCCGCGCACGTGCCGCATCCGTTCGCCGAGCCCGCCGTACGCGTCGAGGAACGCCGCGTACTCCTCCTCGGTACCGAGGTTGGTGAGATCTCCCTTCACGAGCACGACTTCCGGGTCGAGCGCCTCGATCTCGGCGATCGCGCTGCGATTCATCGTCTCCGGGTACGGCGGCTCGCCCGGCCCGGAGCGCAGCACCGGTCCGAGCTCCTCCTCCATCACACCGTCGAGCCGGCCGCACTCGAACTCCCCGAAGTGCACGTCGTTCACGGTGGCGATCGTGGCGAGCAGCCGGCCTCCCGGGACGTCGAGCGTGCGCACCCCGGCCGGGAGGAACGCGTCGGTGGGCGCCCCCTCGACCGACAACGTGTACTCGGTCGCCCGGTCCAGGCCTTCGAAGCGCGCCACGTGGTGCGGGCCGACCGTCGTCACCTCGCGCTCGCCGAGCCGCGCGACCACCTTCTCACCCGGATCGGTCACGAAGGTCACGACGACCTCGTCGGTGCCGACCGTCATGACCTCGGCATCACGCACCGCGCCCACGGCCCGGCTCACCCCGAACAGCTCCCCCCGTTTGTGCCGAAACCCGTGCCTATGACGGGAGCTCGCACCAACGGAGGGTGGGGTTGAGGGGTCACGCGCGGCTGCGGCGACCGAGACGGCCGGACAGCCGCCACTCGCCGCGGGAGTACGCGCCGCGGCGCGCGGTGATCCGGGCCGCCTGCACCCAGTGGGAGGGCACGGACCCGGCATCCGCCGCCGACGCCTCGGCCCGGGCCGAGGCCAGCGACGCGGTGATCGCGGCGGTGATGGCCGCGATCTCCTCGGGCGTCGCGTCGGGAGACACCGACCGGAGCTCGAACCGACCCGCCCGCCCCGGCATCAGAGGGGGACGTTCCCGTGCTTGCGCTGGGGCAGCTTCTCCTTCTTCGACCGCAGCATCTCGAGCGACTCCACGAGGACCCGGCGGGTGTCGCGCGGATCGATCACGTCGTCGACGTAACCACGCTCGGCCGCGTTGTACGGGTTCGCGAAGCGCTCGGAGTACTGCTCGACCAAGTCTGCCTTCTTCGCCACCGGGTCTTCCGCCGAGTCGATCTCGCGCCGGAAGATGACGTTGGCCGCGCCGTTCGCGTCCATCACCGCGATCTCCGCGGAGGGCCACGCGAATGCGAGGTCGGCGCCGATCGACTTGGAGTTCATGACGACGAACGCACCGCCGTAGCCCTTCCGGGTGATGATCTGCACCCGGGGGACGGTCGCTTCGCAGTACGCATAGAGCAACTTCGCGCCGTGGCGGATGATGCCGCTGTACTCCTGGTTGGTGCCGGGCAGGAAGCCGGGCACGTCGACGAACGTGACGAGCGGGATGTTGAACGCATCGCAGGTCCGCACGAACCGGGCGGACTTCTCGGACGCGTCGATGTCGAGGCATCCGGCCAGAACCTGCGGCTGGTTCCCGACGATCCCGACGACGTGCCCGTCCACCCGGGCGAACCCGCACACGATGTTCATCGCCCAGAGCGGGTTCACCTCGAAGAAGTCGCCGTCGTCCACGACCTCGGCGATGACCTTCTTCATGTCGTACGGCTTGTTCGGCGCGTCGGGGATGAGGTCCAGGATCCCGTCGCACCGGCGGCCCGGGTCGTCTTCCGGCTCGAAGTAGGGCGGGTCCTCGAGGTTGTTCGACGGCAGGAAGGACATCAGGTAGCGGACCTGCTCGAGACACGTCTGCTCGTCGTCGAACACGAAGGTCGCGACCCCCGACTTGGTCGCGTGCGTGATCGCACCGCCGAGCTCCTGCTGGGTGACGTCCTCGCCAGTGGCGGCCTTCACCACGTCCGGTCCGGTGATGAACATGTACGACGTGTCCTTCACCATGAAGATGAAGTCCGTCATCGCCGGCGAGTAGACCGCGCCACCAGCGCAGGGACCGAGCACCACGCTGATCTGCGGGATGACTCCGGATGCCTTGACGTTGCGATAGAAGATGCCGCCGTACGAGGCGAGCGAGACGACACCCTCCTGGATGCGCGCGCCCGCGCCGTCGTTGAGGCCGATGAACGGCGCGCCGACGGATTCCGCGAGATCCATCACCTTGTGGATCTTCTCGGCGAACACCTCGCCGAGCGCGCCACCGAACACCGTGAAGTCCTGGGCGAACACGAAGACCTTGCGGCCGTCGATCGTGCCCCAGCCGGTGATCACGCCGTCGGTGAGCGGCCGCGAGTTCTCGATGCCGAAGCCGTGGGCCCGGTGGCGGGCCAGCATGTCGAGCTCGACGAAGGATTCCGGGTCCAGGAGCAGCTCGAGCCGCTCCCGCACGGTGAGCTTGCCGCGCTGGTGCTGGCGCTCGACCGCGGCCGGGCTCCCGGCGTGCAGCGCCTCCTCCTGCAGCTCCGCGAGGTGGGCGAGTCGCTCTTCGATCGGGTGGGGAACCGGGGCAACCGGCGCGCTGCCCGCTGCTCCCTCGCCCTGGATGTGCTCTTCTTCGACGGCCATCCGGCCCAGGTTACGAGGCGGGCATGTATGACGCAGGTTCAGTGGCGGATGTTCAGCGGCTGGGCGAGAACAGCATCACCAGGCCGCCGAAGAGCGAGACCGGCACCCCGATGCCGATCACGTCCCAGACGTTCAGGCCGGTGCCGAGCCCGCGGTCGGTCGTGGTCAACCAGTCCTGCTGCTGCAGGACGTAGATGACGCACACGATGACGATGGCCAGGCCGAGGATGCGCCGAACGATCCCGCCGCCCGAGATGATCGAGACGACAGCGCCGACAGCCGCGAGGATCACGATCAGCCATCCGAGCGCGAAGCCCTTGTCGGCGAGGTTCTCCCATCCGGATAGGAACCGCACCGGGATCCCGTACGCATCCACCTCGAGCCGGTTCGAGACGGTCTGCTGCCACGCGAGCGCGGTCCCGAAGATCGCGATCAGCGCACCGATCGCGCCGACCACCGGGCCGGTGGCGATCTGGAACGAGCTCGGCTGCTTCTCGACGACCACCGTGCCCGGCGCCGGAGGTGGCGCGGCACCGGCGGCCTCGGAGCCGGGCGGCGGATCCACGACCGGTACCGCACCCACGCCCGCGAGCTGCGAGCCGTCCACCCAGCCGTCGAGCCCGTCGTCGGCCTGGACGTGCACCCACGAGCCGCGGCGGCCGACGATCACCAGCGCGTAGCCGTACGGCAGCTCGGCGAGCGGCGGCTCGGTCGGGTCGGGGTCGGCCCAGACGGGGATGCCGCCGACGGGAACCTGGCGGATCTCGGCTCGCCCGATCGGCGGTCCGCCCGCGGGTGTCGGGGCATCATCCACGCCGAAGAAACTACCGGCTCAGCCGGGGCGTGCCGGCGACGCCTACTCCTGTACCAGCTCGATCAGCGTGCCGAACGCGGTCTTCGGGTGGATGAACGCAACCGTGGTACCCCGGCTTCCGGGCCGTGGCGCGTCGTCGATCACCCGGTGTCCCCCGGCCTTCACCCGCGCCAACGTGGCGGCGCAGTCCGCCACGCGGTACCCGATGTGGTGGAGCCCCTCCCCTTTGCTGGCGATGTACTTGGCCACCGGGGAGTCTTCGCGGGTTGGGGTCAGGAGCTGGACGTAGGAGTCGGCCACCTTGAGCAACGCCTCTTCGACTCCGTCGGAGTCGACCACCTCGCGGTGGGCCACGGTGCAGCCGAAGGTCTGCTCGTAGTACTGGATCGCCGCTTCGAGGTCGATGACGGCGATCGCGACATGGTCGATCTCGGTGAGCTCACTCATGGCCGGGATGGTACGACGTGTGGCACCCCGGGAACCACGGCCGGCTCGCGCTCGGAGTCCGCTTCGGAGGTGTCGTCGTCGAGATCCGCGATGGCCAGCTCGACCGCCTTCACGGCTGCGGTGCGATCGAGTGGTTCGGCCGGGGCACAGCTCCGGGCTTTCGCCAGGCCCCAGACACCGGCCCCGAGCGCGGCAACCGCGCCGACGGCAACGCCGTAGCGCGGCCCGATGTTCTCGGAGATCCAACCCACGATCGGTCCGCCGATCGGCGTGCTGCCGAGGAACACCATCGCCTGGAGCGCGAGCACGCGGCCGCGCATCATCGGATCCGATCGGATCTGCACGATGGCAGTGGACGCGGTGAGGAACGCGATGCTGCCGAGGCCGACGAGCAGGGCGACCGGGAAGGCCAACGCGATGCTCGGAGCGAAGGTCATCAGGGCCATCGCGGCGCCAAAGCCGAGCGAGGTCAGAGCAACCATCCGCACGTCGATGGTCTTGCGTCGCGCCGTGGCCAACGCGCCGACGAGGGCACCGACGCTCGTCACCGAGAGGAGCAACGTGAACGTCGTGTCGCTACCACCGAGGCTTCGGGTGACGAACAGCGGGAAGACGGTTTGGAAGTTGTAGGCGAACGTGCCGACGACCGCCATCATCACGAGCGGGACGAAGAGATCGGGGACGCTGCGTGCGTACCGGAGCCCGGCACGGACCTGACCCTTGGCGCGCTCGGTGATCGGCGACGGGCGCAGCTCGGACTTCCGCATCATCGACAGCCCGATCAGCACCGCGATGTACGACAGGCCGTCCGCGAGGAACGCCCAGCCGAACCCGACCGTGACCACGAGCAGGCCGGCGAGCGCGGGGCCGAAGATGCGGGACGACGTCATGGCGGCGCTGTTCAGGCTGACCGCGTTGTTCATGTCGGCTTCGGGGACCATCTCGACGACGAATGCCCGCCGAGCCGGGTTGTCGAACGCCACCGTGAAGCCCCCGACGAGCGCGACCGAGTAGATCGCCCAGAGTGGCGGGCTCCCGCTGAAGGCCAGCGCGGCGAGCGCGAAGGACTGCGCCATGGCGATGGACTGCACGATGATGAGCAGCCTGCGCTTGTCCGAACGGTCGGCGATGAGGCCGGCCCACGCGCCGATCAGGAGCACCGGGCCGAACTGCGCGGCGGCCAGGAATCCGATCGCGACACCGTTGTCCGTCAGCTTGAGGACGAGCAGGGTCAACGCGACCATCGTGAGCCAGTTGCCAATCTGCGAGATCAGCTGGCCACTGAAGAAGAGCCGGAAGTTGCGAACGTGGAGGGACTTGAAGGTGTCCGTCGCCGCGCGGCGTAACTTGAGCTTCATCGAAGCTCCGAGGTGAGCTCGTCGAGCGTGTCGAGCGCGTCAGCCAGGACCGCGCGCTGGGACGCGTCCAGGTCCTCGAGGCGCATCGCGAGCCACTCGGTCTTGCGTTGCCGTGACGCGCCGAGCAGGGCCCGGCCCTTCGACGTCACGAGCACGCGGGTCACGCGCCGGTCGTCCGGGTCGGGTTGGCGCGTGAGCAGACCGTCCGCCTCGAGCTTCACGACGACGCGGGTGATGGTAGGTGGCGCCACCTGCTCGTGATCCGCCAACGCGCCGAGCGTGAGCGGCCCGTGCCGCTCGACCATGGCCAGCGTCGAGAGCTGGCTCGGGGAGAGGCCGGTCTGGGCTTCCTGGCGCAGCCGGCGGGCCAGCCGGGTGGCGCTCAGGCGCAGCCGGCCGGCGATCGCCTCCGGGGTCTCGGCCGGAGTCCTCTTCGTAGGGGTCCTGGTCGGGGGGGTCATCGCCATGGGTGACACAATACCAGATCATTTAGCGGTCCTAACTAAATAATCTCGGATGTGACCGATGTCCGGCCGGCGCTTCCCCTCGGGCCCGAGCGGATCAGCCGTACTTGCGGAACAGCGTGATCTGGGGGAGCAGCCGCTCGCGCATCTCCCCGTCCGTCACGCCGAGGCCCTCCTCGGGCGCGAGGCAGAGGATGCCGAGCTTTCCCTCGTGCTGGTTGTGGTGCACCTGGTAGGCGGCTTCGCCGGTGTCCTCCAGCGCGAACACCTTGGACAGGGTCGGGAAGATCCTCCCCTCGGCGATGAGCCGGTTCGCCTCCCACGCCTCGCGGTAGTTCGCGAAGTGGCACCCCTTGAGCGTCTTGAGGTTCATCCAGAGGTACCGGTTGTCGTACTCGATCATGAACCCGCTCGTCGCGGCGCACGTGATGATCATCCCGCCGCGCTTGGCGACGAACACCGACGCCCCCATCGTCTGGCGGCCGGGGTGCTCGAACACGATGTCGGGGTCGGTTCCTGCGAGCTCGCGGATCTTCTTGCCGAACCGCCGCCACTCGCCCGGGTCCTGGTCGCCCTCGTCGTTCCAGAACTTGTAGCCCTCGGCCTTGCGGTCGATGACGGCCTCGACGCCGAGCTCGTGCAGCAGCTCGGCCCGTTGCGGCGACGACACGACGCCGACCGGGGTCCCGCCACCGTTGAGGACGTACTGGCACGCGTACGCGCCGATGCCACCGCTCGCACCCCAGATGAGAACCGTCTGCCCCTGGGTCATCTGCGAGCCGTTCGGGCTGACGATCATCCGGTAGCTCGTGGAGTTGGTCAGCGCGTTGACCGCGGCCTCTTCCCACGTGAGGTGCGCCGGCTTCGGCATCAGCTGGTTGGCCTTCACGATGCTGAGATCGGCGAGGCCACCGAAGTTCGACTCGAAGCCCCAGATGCGCTGGTTCGACGCGAGCATCGCGTCGTCGTGGCTCGACGGGTCCTGGTCGTCCACGTAGTTGCAGTGCACCGTGACCGCGTCACCCGGCTTCCAGTTGCGGACCGCGGAGCCGGTGCGCAGCACCACCCCCGAAGCGTCGCTGCCGATGACGTGGTACGGCTGGTCGTGACGCGCGCCCCAGACGCTCTCCTTGCCGAGCCGCTTGAGGAACTGGAACGTGGGGAGCGGCTCGAAGATCGACGTCCACACGGTGTTGAAGTTGATCGAGCTCGCCATGACCGCGACGAGCGCCTCGTCCGGTGCGAGCTCGGGGAGCGGGAAGTCCTCGATGCGCACGGACTTTCGCGGGTCCTTCTGCTCGGACGGCATCCCGTCGAACATGTTCTGGTCCTCGACGCGCACCAGCGCGCCGCGGGCGGCTTCGGGTATCGGCAGGGCCCCGAGCTCGTCGCCGGGAGCGCCCTCGAGGATGGCCGTGCGGATGGCTTCGATCGGGGTCGTCATGGTGAGCGACCGTAGCGGCGCCGGTGCGGGCTGCGCACCCCCGGGCGGCGCCTGGACGGAAGGCGACACGACCGGGCTACCATCCCAAATGACCAGTGGGTAACCAGCATTCTTGGGAGTGGCCATGCCCGGTTCAGTCATCGTCTCCACGGCCCGGACGCCGATCGGCAAGCTGTCGGGCGCGCTCACGTCGTTCACCGCGATGGACCTGGGCGGTCACGCCATCGGCGCGGCGCTCGAGCGAGGCGGCGTCGGGCCGGAGCAGGTCGACTACGTGATCATGGGCCACGTGCTCCAGGCCGGGCAGGGCCAGATCACCGCCCGCCAGGCCGCGGTCAAGGCCGGGATCCCGATGACCGTGCCCGCGATCACCATCAACAAGGTCTGCCTCTCCGGCATCAACGCGCTGTACCTGGCCGATCAGATGATCCAGGCGGGGGACGCCGAGGTCGTCGTCGCCGGCGGCATGGAGTCCATGACCAACGCGCCGTACCTGCTGCCCAAGGCGCGGGCCGGGTTCCGCATGGGCAACGGCGAGGTGATCGACTCGCTCATCCACGACGGCCTCTGGTGCGCCTTCGACATGGAGCACATGGGCACCGGGACGGACACCTACACCGGCAACTTCGGCGGCCTGACCCGCGAGCTGCAGGACGAGTTCGCGGCGAAGAGCCACGAACGCGCCGCAGCGGCGATGAAGGGCGGGCGCTTCGCCGACGAGATCGCCGCGGTGCCCGTGCCGCAGCGCAAGGGCGACCCGGTCCTGGTGGAGGAGGACGAAGGCGTGCGGCCCGGTACGACGGGTGAGTCGCTCTCCAAGCTGCGCCCGGCGTTCACCCCCGACGGCTCGATCACGGCCGGCAACGCCTCGCAGATCTCCGACGGCGCGGCCGCGCTGATCGTCACCAGCCGCGAGAAGGCCGCGGAGCTCGGCCTCACCCCGATCGCCGAGCTCGTGAGCTTCGGCATGGTGGCCGGTCCCGACCCGTCGCTGCTGACGCAACCTTCCCGCGCGATCAAGCGGGCGCTCGACGCGGCGAACCTGCCCCTCGCGAACATCGACCTCTTCGAGCTCAACGAGGCGTTCGCCGCGGTCGGGCTCGCGAGCATGCGTGACCTCGGGGTGAGCGACGACATCGTGAACGTGAACGGTGGCGCCATCGCCCTCGGCCACCCGGTCGGCATGTCCGGCGCGCGGATCGTCATGACGATGATCCACGAGCTGCGCCGGCGCGGTGGAGGACTCGGCGCGGCTGCCCTCTGTGGCGGTGGCGGCCAGGGCGACGCCGCCATCATCCGCACCCTGTAGGCCCGCCGCGGCGCCGGCCGCGCGGCAATACCCAGGCTCGTCGTTTCGGGGCGCCCACGCGCCGCCACGGCGACGGAATTCCGCCCGGAATCAGGAAGAGATGAGGCGCGGGGAGTCAATCATTGCCGCGTGTTGGCCGACAACCATCGCTAACGTCGATCCGTCCGCGTGCCCTCGATGAAAGGGGCGTTCCATGTCCCAGGCTCCTCCGCCGCCTCCCCCGCCGCCGCCCCCTCCCCCGCCCCCTCCCCCGCCCCCTCCCCCGGGCGATTACGTGCCGGCTCAGGGAGGTCCCGCGGCGTTCAGCGTCGGCAACGCGGTCTCCTACGGCTGGAACGCGTACTGGAAGAACATCGGCCCGATGCTGCTGATCACGATCGTGATCATCGCGGTGCAGATCGTGATCAACGTGATCGGCAGCGCCAGCGGGAATTTCTTCCTCAGCCTGGTGCTCTCGATCATCGGCTGGGTCGTCTCGATGATCCTCTCGATGGGCCTGATCCGGGCGGCACTCGCCGTGGTGAAGGGTGAGACGCCCGAGGTCAACATGCTCTTCGAGACCGAGGGGCTCGGCTCGTACATCATCGCCGCGATCATCTTCGGCGTCGCGTTCGGAATCGGACTCATTCTCTGCATCATTCCGGGGATCATCATCGGCATCATCTGGATGTTCTACGGGTTCCTTATTGTCGAGAATCCGACGCTCGGACCGACCGACGCGCTGAAGCGGTCGCAAGAGATGACGAAGGGCCGGATCGGCGAGCTGTTCGTCTTCGGGCTGGCGCTGTTCGGCATCAACATCGTCGGTGCGATCCTGTGCGGGGTCGGCCTGCTGTTCACCTACGGCATCACCGCGATCGCCGTGGCGTACGCGTACCGCACCCTGAAGGGTGAGCCGGTAGCGCCCGCGTAACCCGACGCACTATGGAGCGATAACAGGAGCGGCCTGCGGGCCGCTCCTGTCGCGTGCGGATCAGCTGCCGGTGCCGAGCCAGTTGAACGGGGCGATCGGCAGGTTCCGCACGACCCAGAACGCGACGATCACGACGAGCGCGACCCGGGTCCAGGCCGGAGACAGCGAGAGGGTGCGCCACCTCGGGCCTCCAAGCATCGCCGTGAGCGATACGAAGAGTCCCCAGAGGATGAAGGGCATCGCGAGCACGGCGAGGATGTTGTAGTCGAGCGCGACGCCGAGGTGTCCGGTGAAGAGCTGGTGGGCGGCCCGGGTCCCACCACAGCCGGGGCAGTCGAGCCCCGTCAGCGCCTTGAACGGGCAGAGCGGTGGCCCGTGGGTGGGATCGACGACGGCCAGCGCGACGCAGCCACCGAGCAGGAGTCCGCCCGCGACGAGAGGAGCTGCTCTGGAACGCGAGGCCAGCGTGGTCGCCGTCACGACCACAACGCTAGACCGGTGCTCCAGACCGCAACGCGCGACGCGTCAGTACGCGGCGCTTGCTTCCCAGCGGTGGTTGAGCGCGTTCTGCACCTTCACGAACCAGATGATCGACCCGACGAGCGGAATCAACACCCAGAACCCGGTCAATCCGGTGACCGGCTTCTCGAGCCCCTCCTGGGCGTACATGTTCCCGACCTCGGAAGGGAGGAGGAAGATGTTCACGATGCTGATGCAGAGGCCGAGGAGCAGACCGATCGGGCCGCCGATCCCGTTGCCGGTGCGGTCCTTCAGCTCGGTGAAGACCGCGTAGTACCAGTAGAGCGTGTAGATGCCCAGCGTGACGAAGCTCAGCAGGATCACCGCCACCGGCGAGCGCACCTTTCCCGGCGGACCGGCGGACCGCACCGGGCTCATCGGGGGCGGCGGGGGGACAGGTGATCCGGGGGAAGTCATCGGGGGATCTTCCGCTTCGCGTCCGCCCTGGTCAACGACCCTCCAGGCAAAATCCGACTTGACGGGTCGGGTTTAGCGCCCGTAGCGTCAACGGCTCACGACGCCTGCCGATCCGTAGGAGCCCACCATGTCCGAATGGGGATTCGAGACCCGTCAGGTCCACGCCGGCGCCGAGCCCGACCCGACCACGGGCGCCCGCGCGGTCCCGATCTACCAGACGACCTCGTTCGTGTTCCGCGACACGGACCACGCGGCCGCGCTCTTCGGGCTCGCCGAGCTCGGCAACATCTACACGCGGATCATGAACCCGACCCAGGCCGTGTTCGAGGACCGGGTGGCCGCGCTCGAAGGCGGTGTCGGCGCGCTCGCCGCCGGGAGCGGCATGGCTGCGCAGACGATCGCGCTGCTCAACCTGGCCGAGAACGGCGGGCACGTCGTGGCGAGCTCGTCACTCTACGGCGGCACGTACAACCAGCTGCACTACACGTTCCCGAAGCTCGGCATCGAGGTCAGCTTCATCGACGACCCCGACGACCTCGACGCGTGGAAGAAGGCGATCCGGCCCAACACGCGCGCGTTCTACGGCGAGAGCATCGGCAACCCGAAGGGCGACATCCTCGACTTCGAAGGCATCGCCGCCGTCGCGCACGACGCCAAGATCCCGCTCGTCATCGACAACACGCTCGCGAGCCCGTACCTCTTGAATCCTCTGCAATGGGGCGCGGACATCGTCGTGCACTCGGCGACCAAGTTCATCGGTGGCCACGGCACGTCGATCGGCGGGATCATCGTGGACGGCGGCAAGTTCGACTACGTCGCCAGCGGTCGCTTCGCCAACTTCACCGAGCCCGACCCCAGCTACCACGGGCTGGTCTTCTCGGAGCTTCCCGAGCCGCTGCGACCCGCGCAGTACATCTTGAAGGCACGCCTCCAGTACCAGCGCGACATCGGCGCGGCGCTCTCGCCGTTCAACGCGTTCCTCTTCCTGCAGGGCCTCGAGACCCTGAGCCTGCGCATGGAGCGCCATTCGCAGAACGCGCTCGAGGTGGCGAAGTGGCTCGAGGCACGCGACGAGGTGGAATGGGTCGCGTACCCGGGGCTCGAGTCGAGCCGGTGGAACGACCGGGCGAAGAAGTACCTGCCCAAGGGCCAAGGCGCGATCGTCGCCTTCGGCATCAAGGGTGGGCTCGAAGCGGGCCAGAGCTTCATCAACGGCCTCGATCTCATCAGCCACCTCGCCAACGTGGGTGACGTCCGTACGCTGGCGATCCACCCGGCGAGCACCACGCACCAGCAGCTGGACGTCGCCGAGCAGTTCGCAGCCGGCGTCACCCCGGACCTTGTTCGGCTCTCGGTGGGCATCGAGTCGATCGAGGACATCCTCGCCGACCTGGAAGCTGGGTTCCGCGCCGCCAAGGGCGCGTAGCGTGACGGGCGAATGACGCCCACCCCGATCGTCCCTGTCACCGGCGCGTGGCGCGAGGGAGACCCGCGCGGTCGCCGGCAGTTCGCGACCGTGTTCGCGGATCGCGCGCATGTGCTCGAGGCCGGCGGGCGGCTCGAGCGTGTGACGGTCGCGTACGAGACGTGGGGTTCGCGCGATCCCGTTCGGAACAACACGGTGCTCGTGCTGCACGCGCTCACCGGCGACAGCCACGCGGCCGGCCCGTCTGGTCCCGGTCACCGCCAGGTCGGCTGGTGGGACGAGATCGTCGGGCCGGGCAAGGCGATCGACACCAATCGGTTCTTCGTCGTCTGCCCGAACGTGCTCGGCGGCTGCCAGGGCACGACGGGCCCCGCGTCGCTCGATCCGGCAACGGGCCGCCCGTACGGGTCGCGGTTCCCCACCGTGACGATCCGCGACCAGGCCGTAGCGGAGGCCGCACTCGCCGACGTGCTCGGCATCCCGCGCTGGGCCTGCGTGATCGGCGGCTCGATGGGTGGGCATCGGGCGCTCGAGTGGGCGGTGTCCTTCCCCGAGCGCGTCCCGCGGGCCGTGGTGCTCGCTTCCGGCGCACGCGCCACCGCGGAGGAGATCGCGCTCTGCTCGCTGCAGATCCGCGCGATCCAGGCCGACCCTTGCTTTCGCGACGGTGACTACTACGACGCCTCGCCGGGTGACGGCCCCTGGCGGGGGATGGCACTCGCGCGCGGCATCGGGCAGGTGAGCTACCGATCCGAGGAGGAGTTCGACGAGCGGTTCGGCCGCGGTCGCCAGGCGGACGAGCATCCGCTCGCGGGCGGCCGCTACCAGGTGGAGTCGTACCTCGAGTACCACGGCGAGAAGCTGGCCGACCGCTTCGACGCGAACACGTACATCGTGCTCTCGCGTGCGATGAACCACCACGATGTGGGGCGCGGGCGCGGCGGCATCCAGGCCGCGCTCGGCCGGATCACCGCCGAGGTCACCCTCGCGGGCATCTCGTCCGACCGCCTCTACCCGCTGCGGCTCCAGCACGAGCTCGCGGCGCGCATCCCGCGGAACTCCGGCGTCGAGGTCATCCAGTCCATCTCCGGCCACGACGGCTTCCTCACCGAGTCCGAAGCCGTCGCCAAGGTCATCACCCGCGCGCTCGCCGACATCTAGCTCCCACATTCTCGGCACGTTCGAGCCGCCCCACGCGGCTTCAGCGTGCCGAGAACAGGGGGGTCAGCCGTCGACCTCGCGGCGGCCCTCGAGCGCGCGGCCGAGCGTCACCTCGTCGGCGTACTCGAGGTCACCGCCGACCGGCAGGCCACTCGCGATGCGCGTCACCTTCAAGCCGAGCGGCTTGATCACCTTGGCCAGGTACATCGCGGTGACCTCGCCGTCACTGTTCGGGTTCGTCGCGAGGATGACCTCCTGCACGCCCTCGTCGGGGATGCGTTTGAGGAGCTCCTTCACCCGGAGCTGCTCGGGACCGATCCCCTCGATCGGCGAGATCGTTCCCTGCAGGACGTGGTACCGCCCGCGGAACTCCTGAGTTCGCTCGACTGCGACGATGTCGCGCGGCTCCTCGACGACGCAGAGCAGGGTGTCGTCGCGTCGCGTGTCGAGGCAGTAGCTGCAGAGCTCACCTTCGGCGATGTTGAAGCACCGCCGGCACCACGAGATCTTCTCCTTCACCTCGATGATGGCGCCGGCGAGCCGGCGCGCGTCCTCGGGCGCGATCTTCAGCAGGTAGTACGAGATCCTCTGCGCGGACTTCGGACCGATGCCGGGAAGCCGGCCCAGCTCGTCGATGAGCCGCTGGACCGGCCCTTCGTAGAGGGACGCCAACAGTCAGCCGGTCTCAGCCGAGACCGAACGCGCTGAGGTCCAGACCGCCGGTGACGCCGCCCATCTGCTCGGACTGCAGTGCCGCCGACGCGCGCATGGCATCCGAGATGGCCGCCACCACGAGGTCTTCGAGCATCTCGATGTCGTCGGGGTCGACGACGTCCGCGGAGATCGAGACGGACCGCAGCTCGCCACCGCCGGTCATGACGGCCTTCACCATGCCGCCGCCCGCACTGCCCTCGACCTCCAGGGCCGCGAGTGCCTCCTGCGCCGCCAGCATGTCCTCTTGCATCTTCTGGACCTGCTTCATCATGTTGTTGTTCGCGACCGGCTTCTGCTTCGCCACGGCAGGCTCCTACGTACGGGGGCGTTCCTCGACGACGGTTGCACCGAACGCGTCCTCGAGGCGGGAGACTGAATCTACCGTCGGCGGGGCACCGACGGGTGCGTCGACGACGTCTTCGGGGTCGACGAGATCGATGTGCGGCTCGTCCGGGCCGGGGTCGTCGTCGGCCACCGGCGGAGCTTCCTCGACCGCCGCGCCGCCGTCCGGACCCCGCTTCGCCCCACCCGGGCCGTTGCCGGTCCAGGCGTGCACCGTGAACTTGAACCGGGGTGGCGCGCCGAGCTGCTCGATGAACTTCTCGCGGATCGCGTGTGCTTCCTTCTGAAACCGCGGCTTCACGTTGTCGATCTGGGTCTTGGAGACGCCGAACGTGATCACGTTGCCGTCCACGGTGAGCGGCTGCGCCTCCTGCACCGCGGAGCGCAGCGACCGGGGCAGCGCTTCGAGCACCGCAGCCCAGGCGATGATCGCGTCGTCGAGCTCGAAGGTCTTATCGGGTGCCTCGGCAGGGGCCGCGGCCGACGGTTCGGGCACCGGTGCGGCTGACGGACTCGCGGCGGGCGGCGCGGCGGGTGCCGTCGCCAACCTCGGCTCGGCGGTGGCCGCGGAGGGAAGGTCTTCGTTCTCGGCGGACGGAGCCGGAGGCGGTGGGGACTGCTTGTACGCGCCGAGCGCCGGCTTCTTGCCCGACGCGGCTTTCTTGGCCGGCGCGGGTGTGTCCACCGGCGCGGCCGCGCCGGGCGCAGCTCCCGCGCCGGACGCGAGGCGCTGCTCGAGCCGGTCCACCCGGTCCGCCAGCACCTGCAGCGGACCGCCGGTGTCGCGGCGGGCGAGACGCACGAGCGCGATCTCGAGCACGAGGCGAGGGTCGGCCGCGTCGGTGCCGCGCATGTCGACGACACCCTGGCCGAGCGTCTCGAGCGCGCGCACGAGCGTCGCGTTGCCGAGCACCTCGCCCACGGACTTCAGGCGCTCCCGTTCCTCCTCCGGCGCATCGACGTGCACCTGACCTCGCCCGGCCGAGAGCAGGAACGCGTCGCGCAGGGTGCGGAGCAGATCTTCGGCGATACGGCGGGCGTCGTGACCCGACTCGAGCAGGCCCGCGAGCCCGGTGAGCGCGCCGGCCACGTCTTCGGCGGCGATCGCGTCGAGGATGCCGATGCGGGCGTCGAACGACGAGCCACCCAGGACGGATTCGACGCCCGCGGCGGTGAGCGGCCCGGTGGCGTGGGCGAGCGCCTGGTCCAGGAGGGACTCGGCGTCACGGGCGGACCCGGCGGCGGCGCGGGCGATGGGCAGGAGCGCCTCGGGCTCGAACTCGACGCCTTCCCGGCCGAGCAGATCGGTCAGCAACCCCGTGATCTCCTCGATGGACAGCAGCGTCAGCTCGAAGTGCTGCGTGCGCGAGCGGATGGTCGGGAGCACCTTCTCGGGGTTCGTGGTCGCGAGGACGAACACGACGTGACCCGGCGGCTCCTCGAGCGTCTTCAACAACGCGTTGGACGCAGCGGTGCTGAGCATGTGCACCTCGTCGACGAGGTACACCTTGGTCTTCGACGTCGCGCCGATGCCCAGGCTCACCCGCTCGACGAGGTCACGGATCGCGTCGACACCGTTGTTCGACGCCGCGTCCATCTCGACGAGGTCGTTGAACGTTCCCGCAGTGACCGCGAGACAGTTCTCGCACTCGCAGCACGGCTCGCCGTCCGCGCCGAGGTTCAGGCAGTTGAGCGCCTTGGCCAGGATGCGGGCGGTGGTGGTCTTGCCCGTGCCCCGCGGCCCCGAGAGGAGGTAGGCATGGCCGACGCGGCCTTCTCGCACGGAATTGCGCAACGCCGTGGTGACGGGCTCCTGGCCGACCAGCTCGCCGAAACGCTGGGGTCGGTACTTGCGATAGAGCGACTGGAAGGCCACGTTCCGACCTTAGAGGAGCCGGAGCGCGGGAGCGGGCACGAAGTGCGGACGCCGGAGCGACCCGAAGAACAGGGGACTTGGAGATGCGGACCGTGCACCCGCTGTTGACCCGACGCCGATGGGCGCGTGGTTCGCTTCCGGCTCAGATCAGGCCACCCTGCGGCACACGGGAGGGCCCGCTGAGAGCTGCTTCCTTCCGGACCTGACTCGGTTCACGAGATCCCGTTGCGCAGGACCCGACCATCTACACCTTCGGCGAGTCGCCTTCCCAACGGCGGCTCGGGCCTCGAACGGGAATTCGGCCCCCCATGACGTGGATTTGGGGTACAGGGCACCACGGGCTCCCCGCTTAGCACGGTCCGCGGGCGCAGGGTATCAGGGCGTCCGCCTGTACCATCCACGGCTTCCGACGCCTGCGGTGCGCGTGACCGCGGGCGGACCCGGAGGGATGCGAGAGCGGCCGAATCGGCACGCTTGGAAAGCGTGTGTGGGGCAACTCACCGTGGGTTCGAATCCCACTCCCTCCGCCAAGTCGTCGTCCACCACCGTGATCAGCCACGCCGGGCTTTGAAGGCGCGGCGGGGGGCGGGTGTCTGCCCGATGAGCTCAGTGCGACTCGTGGCGGTGGTGGCGATGGTGGTGGTGGTCCCCAGAGACCTTCGCGAGGAAGGGGATGAGGTTGTCCACGAACTCGTTGTTGGGGCTGGCTGCGCTCGGGTCGTTGTGCGCGTAGGTGCTCTGGCGGTCGACGAGGGTCAGGTTCTCCGGCGGGATCCCGGACTGGGACGCGAGCGTCGAGGCCGCGTTCAATACGCCTTGGCCGCCGAGCGCAGCCCCGAATGCGTAGATGAGGGTGTCCCGGTCGAGGTCGTGGCCGTGCACGGCCTTGACGTCGAGGACGCTCTGGGCCGGATTCACGTTCCCCTCCGCGACGGCCCCCGCGTCGATGGTGAGCCGGGTCGGGTGGTACCACGCGCTGCCGTCGTGCCGCGTGATCCCGGTGCCGGACAACATGCTCGCCCAGCGTTGGATCGGGGTGATCTCGCCGGCGCGGTCCCAGGGACGCGGATCACCGGTCGCGGCAAGCTGCCCCGCGTGCACCTGCGCCGCGGCCAGGTTGGGTGGTGAGGTGTCGGCATCGACCGCGTAGCCGAAGCCGGCTTCGTTGGTCGCGCTCACCGGCGCCACGATGTTGGCCGGGAGCAGGGGGAAGCCTTCGAGGACCGCGCGCCCGTTCGGGTCCATCTTGGTCAGCTGTGCACCGACGACCGAGAAGAGGCCGAGGAACGGTGCCGGGATTCCGCCGAAGGCCAACCACGGCGATGCAGTGGACAGCGTCTGCAGCGACTGGGCGGCCTGCTCGGCGCTGACGGGAGTCGGGTTGCTGCCGCCGTCGATGTAGATCAGGCCGTCGAGGTCGGCCGCGCCGGGCGTTCCGCCGAAGTCCCAGGTTGCGTACGCGGTGGTGATCGAGCCGCCGAGCGAGTGGCCGCCCATGACGACGCGCCGTCCGTGTTCGCCCGCCGCCTCGACCACGCGGTGGAGGTCTTGGATCTCGACGTTCATGCCCCAGCCGCGCGCGAACGGGACGGCCGAGTCGGGTATCAGCTGGAAGTGATCGGTCACGGCGGGGTTCGAGAGCCAGAGGAGGTAGTAGTCGGCGAATTGCTGCGGCGTGACGAGCCCGAGCTTCGCCTTCGCGACCATCGACTGGTCCTCGAGCTGGTTCTCCCTCCGCTCGACGGACCAGACCTGCCAGGCGCCGTGCGTGTCGCGCACGATGTCTTTGGCGAGGGGCTTGAAGTACCCGGCGCCCGCCGACGTTCCCGGGTTCAGGACGAGCACGTTGGGCGCCGAATCCGAGCCCACCTTGAGGATGCCGACGCGGTCGAGATTGTCGGGCGTCGCAGGGTCGTCGTACCCACGGATCCATGAGAACCGCACGTCGATGCAGCCGTCGTGTCGGCAGCCCGACGGCCCGGGGCGACCCGGGCCACCCGCGCCGGCAGACGGGGCAGACACCATGACGGCGAGCCCCATCACGAGTGCGACCAGGCCGGCGAGCCCGCGCTGCAGGCGACGACGCGTGAATCCGTTCATCACATCAACCCCCCACGAGCCGTCCGGGCCCGCGATCATCAAGATCCTTGATGATCAACTGTTGTGCGGGGGCGACGACGTGTCAACCTGATGCGATGGAAGCCCGGGGTGCCTCGTCGGACGAGCCGCGGCTGACCTACCTGGTCAAGCAGCTGCAGGAAGCCCTCCTCGACCAGCTCGACGGGATCACCCAGCCGTTCGGGCTGACCCCCAGGCAGTACACGACGCTGAGCGTGCTGGCACGGCATCGCGGCATGTCGTCGGCCGCGCTGGGACGGCTCACCTTCGTGACGCCCCAGGCGGCCCACGAGATGGTGGCGACGCTCGAGCGCAAGGGCTTCCTCGAACGTTTCGTCGACGAGGACAACCGTCGCCAGCTCGAGGTCGAGCTCACTCGCGCCGGTACCAGGACGCTCGCCAGGTGCGACGAGCTGATAGACCGACTCGAAGCCGACGTCTTCTCGAGCCTCGGCACCGCGGAACGCGAGCGTTTCCGGCGGGCACTGGCGACGTGCACGGCCGCGACACAGCGCTCGGGGGTCCCCGTCAGACGGTGACTCCCGCCAGAGGCCGACGACGTTGCCCCGCGCCGTGCGATTCGGCGGCTGGATCACCGGGAGCGCCGCCGCGTCGGTACGGTACCCACGACGACCCGCGAATCCCCCCAGGCGATCGGAGCATCGATGAGCGTGCAGGTGCGGCGCGTCGTCCTCGGGGCGGACGGCGATGGCGCGGTCGGCGTCTGGTTCGACGGCCCGAGCCCGCACGTGCACGGGGTACCCGGGTACCCGCCCGAGCTGGCGCTCGTCGACCTCTGGTACACCGTGACCGCACCGACCACTCCGCGCGTCGACACCGCGGATCGCGACGTCGCGATCGCGCCCGAACCCGGCGGCACGCTGTTCCGCGTCGTGTCGTTCCCGCCCGACGGCGCGCTCCCCCGGGACGACCGCGGGCAGCCGGCGCTGTTCTGGCACGAGACGGCGACCACTGACTACAACGTCGTGCTCTCCGGTCAGCTCGCACTGCTCTACGACGGCGGTGAGGTGGTGCTCGACGCGGGCGACACGCTGGTCGTGCACGGTGGCCGCCATGCGTGGAGCAACCGGACCACCACGGTCGCGGTCCTCGCGACCGTGGGCGTCGCCGACCCGAGCCCGCCGGCCTAGACGTTGGACCCGACCCGCATCGACGCCCTGATGACGACCGCGCTCGACGAGGCGCGGGCGGCGCTCGACCACCACGACGTGCCGATCGGCGCAGTAGTCGCTCGCCTGGACACCGGCGAGATCCTCGCCCGGCGCCATAACGAACGCGAGCGGCAGGCGGACCCGACCGCGCACGCGGAAGTCCTCGCTCTGCGCGACGCGGCCGCCGTGCTCGGCCGGTGGCGGCTCGACGAGTGTGCGCTCATCGTCACCCTGGAGCCCTGCCCGATGTGTGCCGGCGCGGCGCTCAACGCGCGCATCGGAGTCGTCGCGTTCGGTGCCGCCGATCCGAAGGCGGGTGCGGTGGGGAGCCTGTACAACCTCGCCGTCGACCCCCGGCTGAACCACGAGATGACCGTGATCGCCGGGGTGCAGGCTGACGCCGCGGGCGCCTTGCTCCGGGACTTCTTCGCCGGCCGGCGTTGACCGGTCGGTACAATCACGCCCCGCTCGGCGTTGCTCCCTGGAGGAGCGCCTCGCGAACCTGGAGGGGTGCGAGAGCGGCCGAATCGGATGGTCTCGAAAACCATTGTGGCGCAAGTCACCGTGGGTTCAAATCCCACCCCCTCCGCCAACGAGTCACTCGCTCAGGGCCGGGCACTGTCCCGGCCCTGAGCGCGCCCCGAGCGCGCGCTACTCGGCAGGACAGTGTCCAGGATGCGCTCGAGGAGGTTGCCGTCCAGAGGAAGTCCGTAGAGCGCGTGGTGCCAGATGAGCGCGGGCAGCGACTCGGCGATGAGGTCGACGTCTGCACCGGCGGGAAGATCGCCTCGCTCGAGCGCGGAAGCGACCAGATGCCGGAGGTGCTCGCGCTTCTTCCCGATCACGAGCCGGTTGAACTGCTCGTTGAGCTCGGGGTGGCGGAGGCGTTCGAGGGCGAAGGTCGTCAAGAGCTGCTTGTCGTCACCGCGGAGTCGATCGATGAGCGGTTGCATCATGCTCGTGAGATCGGCACGGAGGTCGCCGGTGTCCGGCAGCAAGTCGTCGAGCTGCGCGCCACACCGGACGGCTTCGACGATCAGCTCGGCCTTGCTCGAGTAGCGGCGGTAGATCGTGGCCTTGCCGACCTCGGCGCGCGCGGCGACGCCGTCGATGCTGACGCCCGCGTACCCATCTTCCGCGAAGATCTCGAGCACGGCTTGGAGAATTGCCGCGTCGCAGGCCGGATCACGCGGGCGCCCGGGCCGGGAGTGGACGTCTTCTTCGCTGATCGCCATCAGCCGACTCCGACGGGCGCGGGCTCGGTCTCGACCTCCGGGACCGACAACTCCTCGCGGGCCCGGGCCGGCAGGAAGAGCCAGACCCCGAGCGCGGCGAGGAGGGTGATGCCGCAGGCCACGAGCCCGACCTGGTGCAGCCCGCTCACGAACGTGTCGTGCGCGGCCGTGATGATCTGGTTCGAGAAGCCGCGGGCGGCCGGGGCTTCCTTGGCCACGCCGACCGCTTGGCCGACGTTGTCCTTCACCTGGGCGAACAGACCGGCCGGGAGGTGCGGACCGAGCTTGCTGGAGATGGTGGAGTGGAAGTGGCTCGCCATCAACGAGCCGAACACCGCGACCCCGACCGCGCCACCCATCTGGCGGGTGGTGTCGTTCACCGCGGACCCGACGCCCGCCTTGGCGCGGGGCAGCGAGCCCATGATCGAGTCGGTGCACGGCGCCAGGACGTTGGCCATTCCCAGACCCATCAGCACCGTCACCCCGATGACCGCCAGCACCGCGCTGTTCGGGTTCCACGTGAGGAACAAGGCGAAGGACGTCGCCACGAGCACGAGACCGACCGTGACGACCTTCTTGTTGCCGAAGCGCTGCACCCACACGTTCGAGAGCGGAGCGAAGATCATCAGTGTGATCGCCTGCGGCAAGAGGACCGCGCCGGCTTCGACCGTCGAGTAGCCCAGCACCGACTGGAGGTACTGGGTCAGCAGGAACAGCGTGCCGAACAACGACAGGAACACCAGCGTGATCGCACCGCTGGCCGCGCTGAACCGTGGGTTCTCGAAGAAGCGCATGTCGAGCATCGGATGGCTCGATCGCAGCTCCCACACGAAGAACACGGCAAGCACTGCGAAGCCCATTCCGAAGGCCGCGACGATCTCCGGCGCGCCCCAGCCGTGGCTGGGTGCCTCGATCACCGCCCACAGGATCGTGCCCAGCGCGACGATCGAGAGCACCGCGCCGACCGGGTCCAGCGCCGCGTGCTTCGGGTCGCGCGACTCGGGCACGAGCATGAATCCGAGCACGAGACCGACGATCACGATCGGGACGTTCACGATGAAGACCGAGCCCCACCAGAAGTGCTCGAGCAGGAACCCGCCGGTGATCGGTCCGAGCCCGATGCCGAGCGCCGATACCCCGGCCCACACCCCGATCGCCTTGCCCCGCTCCTTGGGATCGGTGAAGACGTTCGTGATGATGGACAACGTCGACGGCATGATGAAGGCGCCGCCGACACCCATGAGCGCCCGGGTCACGATGAGCGCGTCCGCCGACGGTGCGAACGCGGACAGCGCCGAGCCGACCCCGAAGATGAAGAGCCCGAGGGCGAGGAAGCGGTAGCGGCCGAACCGGTCCCCGAGACTCCCTGCAGTCAGCAGCAGTCCGGCGAACACGAGCGTGTAGCCGTCCACGACCCACTGCAGCTGGCTGGCGGTGGCGCCGAGCCCGCCCTGGCTCGTCGGGTGCGCGAGCGTCGGGATGGCGACGTTCAGGATCGTGTTGTCGAGCGTGATGACGATCAGGCTGATGCAGAGGACGAGGAGCGTCAGCCAGCGCCGCCGGTAGACGAGATCAGGGTTCCGGAGGGCTTCGCGCATCCGGAGATACTAGACGACTCGGTATCGGAACACAACCGTCTCGTTTCTTTGACGGTCTCCGGAGGGCAGACGGCGGACCGAACCGCGCCGGACGCCCTCCGGCGGTCGCTTCCAGGATCTCCTAGCGGGGCGCGCCGACCAGCTCGGGCTCGTCCAGCGGGCCGAGCTCGGCCGTCGGTGCGCCTTCGAGGTCGAGGTGCGGGAGGAGACGGTCGAGCCAGCGGGGCAGCCACCAGTTCGCGTCGCCGAGCAGCTCCATCGTCGCCGGCACGAGCACCATGCGGATGATCGTCGCGTCGACGAAGACCGCGGTCGCCAGACCGAGCCCCATCATCTTGACGGTCGGCTCATCGACCAACACGAAGCTCAGGAAGACGCAGATCATGATGAGCGCGGCGGACGTGATGACGCGTGCGGTGGCGGCGAGGCCGGACGGCACGCTCGTGCGCGCGTCGCCGGTGCGCAGCCACTCCTCCCGCACCCGCGAGAGCAGGAAGACCTCGTAGTCCATCGAGAGCCCGAAGAGGATCGCGAACATCATCATCGGGATGAAGCTCACGATCGGCAGGCTCTGCTCCACTCCGAACAACCCGCGGAACCAGCCCCACTGGAACACGGCCACGATCACGCCGTACGCGGCCCCGATCGACAGCACGTTCATGATCGCCGCCTTGACCGGGACCAGGATCGAGCGGAACACCACCATCAGGAGCAGGAAGCTCAGCGCGATCACCGCGCCGATGAAGTACGGGAGGCGTGACGCGATGCGGTCGGAGATGTCGATGAACGCGGCCGTCGACCCGCCCACGTACACGTGCACGTCCGAGCTCGCGACCGCGGCGGGGATGACATGAGCGCGCAGCCGCGACACGAGGTCCGCCGTGCCGGGCGCCTGCGGCGACGACTTCGGCAGCACCCGGATCACCGCGGTGGTGCCGGCAGGGTTGAGGCGGGGCTTGGCGACCGCGTCCACGTCGGGATCCGCGCCGACGTCCTTCACGAGCTGGTCGAGCGCGCCCGCACCGCCGGACGGCACCTCGGCCACGAGCAGCAGCGGGCCGTTGAAGCCCTTGCCGAAGCCGGTGCCGAGCAGGTCGTAGGCGCGCCGTTGGGTCGACGCGGTGGAGAGGGTCCCCGCATCCGTCTGACCCAGGCGCATCGACAACGCGGGCGCGGCGAGCGTGAGCAGCACCACGAGGCTGGCGATCAGGTAGCGCCATGGGCGTGCGGCGACGTGCTCGGCCCAACGGACCCACATGCCCTGCCGGATCTGGTCCGGGTGCATCTCGGCCTCCACCTGGTTGCGCTTCACCCAGGGCAGCCGGAGGCTGTTGATCTTCGTGCCCGCGAGCCCGAGCAGAGCCGGCAGGAGGGTGATCGCGGCGATGACGGAGACCGCGACCACGACCGCGGACGCGAATCCCATGGTCGTGACCGTCGGGATGCCTGCGACGACGAGACCACAGATCGCGATCACGACGGTGGTGCCGGCGAACACGACTGCCATGCCCGACGTCCCGTTGGCGTGGCCGGCCGAATCGGCCACCGTCATCCCCGCCGCGAGCTGCTCGCGATGCCGGGTGACGACGAACAAGGCGTAGTCGATGCCGACACCCAATCCGATCATCGTGGCGATCGTCGTCGCGATCTGGGAGATGTCGAAGAAGTTCGTGAGCACGGTGACGGTCGAGAGCCCGACCGCGAGGCCGACGAGCGCGGTGCCGATCGGCAAGCCCATCGCGACGACGGAGCCGAACGCGATGAGCAGCACGATCATCGCGGCGATGAGGCCGTAGATCTCCGTGCTGCCGAGATCGGGCCGCTCGCCGGCGCGGGCGACCTCGCCACCGAACTCGACCTGCAGCCCCGCGTCGCGCGCGGGTTGCATCGCGGCTTCCAACCTCGTCAGGTCGATGGGCTTGATCTCGTTCCCGGTCTTCGCGTAGTTCACCACCGCGTACCCGATGTCAGCGCGATCAGAGAGCCCGTTCGCACCGGGTTCGGTCGGGCTGACCACCGCGGTGACTCCCGGCAGCTCCTCGACCTTGGCCAGCGCGGTGTCGATCGCGGCGGCGTTCGTGGGATCGGTGAGCGCGCCGGTCTTGGACCGCAGCACGACCTGCGCGGTGGCCCCGGCCTGCGCGGGGAACCGCTCCCTCAAGAGGTCGGTCGCATGCTGGCTCTCGGTGCCCGGGATGGTGAAGCTCTCGCTGTAGCCCTTGGCGCTGGCCGCGAGCATGCCGACCACGACGGCGACGAGGATCCAGGCACCGATCGTGCGCCAGGGGTGGCGCGCGCACGAGCGTCCGAGTCGTTCGAGGAAGCCCGACATGTCCGCTCCTTCTGCTGATCCGGCTCCGAGTGGAGCGGTGGCGGCCCCCCGACCGGGTGCGACTCTACGCTGAAGTGGCACACCATGCCAGATAGGCATGACGTGCCTCTTGTCACACTGCGACACACCGTCCGGGTTTCATGGCACTCTGTGCCACATGCCGGTACCGTCCGAAGTCGTGACCGCGGCGGGCGAGGCGACCCTCGGGCTCCGTGAGCGCAACAAGCTCCGCACCCGCCAGGAGATCGCCGACGCCACCATCCGCCTCGCGGCCGAGCGCGGCCTCGAGCACGTGACGATCGAGCAGATCGCCGCCGCCGCCGACATCGCGCCGCGCACCTTCTTCCGCTACTTCGACTCCAAGGAGGAGGCGCTGCTCGCCGACCACCCCGAGCGGCTCCAGCTCCTGCGCGACAAGCTGCGCGGCCGTCCGGATTCCGAAGGCCCGCTGACCGCGGTGCGCACCGCGATCCTCGACGTCGCGGGCGACCTCGAGGACCACCGAGAGCTGATGCTGTGCAAGGTGCGGCTCATGGAGGACAACCCGGTGCTGCGCGGTCGCAGCCTCGAGATGATGGGGGACCTCGAGCAGATGATCGCGGAGGCGCTGGCCGAGCGGACCGGCGTCGATCTCGCGCAGGACTTCCGGCCGCTCGTGATCGCGGGCGCCGTCTGCACCGCGATGCGGGTCGCGATCGACCGCTGGGGCGCGGACGGCGGGACCGGCGACCTCACCGCGATGGTCGCGAGCGCGCTCGACCTCCTCGACGGGGGCCTCGACCACTCCATCTGACCCCTCCTCCCTCCCGCCGTTTGTGCCACTTGGGTCCGTAGAGGAACCGTTCGGCACAAACGGAGGCGGCGGGCGGGGGGGGGGGGGGGGGGGGGGGGGGG